>NZ_WEHX01000002.1 GCF_009183815.1 Sutterella seckii
TCTGTTTTGTCGCTCTTATTTCGCCGGAATTGAAAGAGAAGAATTAAATTCTTTTCTTTCGGCTTCAATAAGCGCGGACTTCGTAAAATTTTTGAGTCTCCGGAATCGTGAAATTCCGGCGCTCCTCAGGAGCTCCTCAAGCTTTCCGATGTTCACACTTATCGGTTCGTTGAATCTGATTTTTAAAGAACTGCGCTGCGTTTAAGCAGCGAAGGATTTGAATCATATAGAAGTCATATCCTTTTGTCAAGAGCTCAGGAAGAAAATTTTTAAATTCGCTTCAGAGCTGCTTGTTCTTTGCTGCCTCGTTTCCGAAGCAGGATGCGAATTATGAGGATGAAGAATCGATTTGTCAAGAGTGCGCAAAAAATATTTTTCCGTCCCTCGATGCCGCCTCAAGCTCCTCGTGCGTATTGAGGTTTGCGAAAGCCGACTCATCCGGGAAGGAAACAGCTTCGGCGCCAAGCGTTTTGTACCAGAAGCGGAGTCTGCGTTCATCCGCGTCAATCGACGCTTTTGCAAGCCCCAGACACTCCGTCCTCACGCAGGCGACCGCACTCTGATAGTGGCCGGAGGTCTGCGCGACGAAGGCTTTCGGATTTCTGCCGTCGTGAAGGGCAAGCTCTTCGGCTTCAGAGAAGCGCTCCACGAGATCCGCCGGGAGCCAGGGCGCGTCGCAAGGAGCGGTAAGCACCCACTCAGTCTGAATGAAGCCGGAAGCATAAGCAGCATCAAGCGCTGCGAGCGGTCCGGGGAAATTCTCCGTACGGTCATGAACGACATACGGTGAAAAAGCCCTGAAGGATTCCGGATCGCGGTTCGCGGAAATAACGAGGCGTGAAGTCTGCGGCCCGAGGCAATCCGCCACCCAGGCAATGAGCGGACGACTATTCATCTGAAGGAGCGCCTTGTTGGCGCCTCCCATCCTCGTAGCTCTTCCGCCCGCAAAGATGAGACCGGTCACATTCTCCTTACGTATTGCACCCATTTCGATCCTTTTCGATGATTTCCTCAGTGCCGGTACACAGGCTATCCTTCGCAAAAGCCAAAAGCCTTTTTATTAATGAGGCAGCGAATGACCGATTTCATCAGCATCGAGAAAGTCTACGGCATCCTTGAGGATGCAATTGCACCGGAAGCCTCCGTTGAAAGCTTCCCGCTTGAGAAGGCGCTCGGCCGCGTTCTGGCCGAAACGCTCACTTCTCCGGGCGATGTGCCGCCCTTCAATAATTCCGCCATGGACGGGTTCGCGTTTAATCGTGCCGAGCTCGCCCAGGGCGCATCGGTGCGGCTTCTCATCAGAGGCACTTCCTATGCGGGCACGCCCTGGGAGGGAACGCTTGCTTCCGGGGACGCCGTCCGCATCATGACGGGTGCGGCGACGCCCGAAGGCGCCGACACCGTCATTCCTTTTGAACGTACGGAAACAATCGAAGAGAACGGGAATACCTACGTCGTCTTTGAGGCCGGCCGCGTGCGGCCTGCTGAAAACGTCCGCCTCCGCGGCGAAGAGCTCCGCGCGGGCGACGCCGTCATGGAACCCGGCATCGTGCTCACGTCCGCCTATCTCGGTCTCGCCGCATCACTCGGCCGTGCGGAATTGCGCTGCAGGAAGCTCCGGGTTGCCGTTTTCTCTACGGGCGACGAATTGGTGGAACCGGGCACGGCCGTAGCTCTGCCTCCGGGAAAAATCTGGAATTCGAATTCTTCCGTCATCTCGTCGCTCGTGCGCACCTGGGGAGCCGAAGCCGAAGACCTCGGAATTCTTCCCGATGACCCGGATGTCATCAGGAAGGCGCTCTCTGAAGCCGCGGCCCGGTCGGACTTTCTGATCGCGAGCGGCGGCGTCGGAGAAGGCGAGCACGACTACACCTCGCGGGTGCTCGCGGAAATGGGGAGCGGAATCACTCACTATCACGTCAGCATGCGCCCGGGGAAGCCTTTCTCCTTCGGCCGCGTTGCCGGCGAACATGTCTGCTGGTTCATGGCACTCCCGGGAAATCCTGTGGCGGCAGCCGTTTCGGCGAAGCTTTTCCTGAGGCGAGCGCTCCGGCTCGCCGCGGGCTCCACGGAACCCCTCGGGCTGCCGGATTTCCCGGCAATCGCCGCTAAGGACATCAAGGGGCGCACCGGACGCACGGATCTTGTAAGAGGCCGAGCGGACTTCGTTGACGGGGAAATGCGCTTCACGCCCGCGCATTCCCAGAGTTCCGGCATGCTGACGACGCTTGCCGGCATGAACGCCATGGCGGTCCTCGATGTGAATACGGACCGCATTGCCGAAGGCGATGCGGTCCGCTGTCTCAGACTTCTTTCCTGACCGGTCAGCTTTTCTGACTCTTTTTACGCTGGAGGCTCATGCGCTTCCAGCGTCCGCCCGGAGCCCGCGCGGCAACTGCCTCGCCGAGCTCACGGTCGCGGCGGCGTTCGTGCCTCGCCGCTTCAGCGAGCGCCAGGTTCCTGCGTTCAGCCGCCTCGGCAATCCTCACCTCCTGCGCATCCTGAGGATCCATCAGAGGCACATGAAGAGCCGCCTTTTCCGCCGGCGGCGTCTCCGACTCCTCCTTCGATTCGAGAGGAGATGAAGGCGCCTTCATCGCCGCCCCGTGGCCTTCAGCCCAGCTGATCGCGTTCTCGAGCGCCGCAGCCTCCCGGGGATCAAGCTGCGCGGGAACAATCACTTCGCCGGTAAGGCTCGTAATCCCGCGGTATCCCACCCCCATCATGAGGATGCCGTGATGGCGCCCGTAGGTGCGATCTTCATGCTGATGCCCGTGGAAAGCCCAGCGTACGCCCAGCGCTTCCGCCAGCCGGTCGATCGCGGCAAAGCCCTTCCGGTGGCAGGAAGGCGCCTCGTGCGTGACGAGAATATCCGCACTCTGACGCATCAGATTCTGGTAGACCGACGGAAAGATCGTCGTGCGGTGACGGCGCGGCAGGCCGCCCCGCCACATGTTTCCGAGACCGACGCGCCGGATGAAGCTCGCCGGGCAGAAATAATTGGGCGCATCCTCCGGCATCCAGACCTGACCGCGGAAAACCCCGCCGAGTCCGGCAATTCTCAAGCCCGCAACATTCGCCACGCGCCCGTGGAGATTGTGGGCGGCGAGCGTGCTGCGCCAGATGTTGTCGTAGATCGAGTCCGTATCCGAATCGTGATTGCCCGGAATCCACCAGACGGGACAAACGCTCACAGCCCCTGCGAGGACGACCTCGAGGGGTGCCGGCGGCTGCATGTCGCCCAGGATGACGATGGCGTCAGGCTTATGCTTAAGCGCAGCTTCGTTGATGTGGTCAAAGGAGCCGTGCGGATCGCCGCAAAAGAAAATCTTCGGCAGCGTTTTCGGAATGCCGGCTCTGCGATGACGACGGGGACGACGCCTTTTTCTTCTGATTTCTTCTGTTGCCATTAATCCCGCGAGCCTGCTTTCGTGCTCTCCTTATAGAGAGCGGCGATGCGTTCGGCCTCGCTGCTGACCTGATCGCGCAGTTCCTGAGGTTCAAGGACCTCAACGCGCGCCCCCCAGCGAAGGATTTCGCCGACGATTTCCGTCGGATCAGAATAGGGGACCAAAAGCATCAGAGAACCGTCATCGAGCTGCTGAACGCGCTGCTTCGGATGCCAGGCTTCGCGGAGAACGTAATGCGCAGCTCTTCCGTCAAAGTGAAGCCGTGCAGTCTTGATCTCCTTGCCGTGGAAAATACCGTAGCCCGCGTCGAGCTCTCTCGCTACGTCGTCAAGCACCATGCGCTTCACGCTCGTAGTCAGAATTTCGGCGCTTTCGATGTTTTCGATCTGGAAGGTTTTGAGCTGCTGCGTGAGATGGCAGAAGGCGTCCACATACCAGCGGTTGCGGTAGTGAACAAGCCTCATGGGCGAGATTTCACGCGTTGAATGTTCATCCGTACGCCACGAATAGTAGGAAATCCGCACGCGGCGCTTTTCGCAGAGCGCGCACCCGATGGTTTCAAAAGTGGCGGGCTCCTGGAAAACCACGCGGCGCTCAACCACGCGCACGCGGCGCATGAGCTCCCTCGGGGTCGTGCCGCCGAGCGTGAAGAGCCCGAGCACGCGGGACCTCAGGGGCGGCAGCTCCGTTGCGAGCGCAGAGGAGCGGTCCACCTCGAGCGCTCCGAGAAGATCGTAGGTCGAGGTGAGAACGAAGAGCTCCTCGGACGAATACCACTGCTTCTTCGCAAGACGCGAGGCAATGATGTTGGGCCGGGTGGTGTCGTTGCCCTTGGCGGGCATGGCCTTGCCGCCCTTTCCGATGCGGAGCTTTCTTTCCTCAGAGGTCTGCAGAGCGCCCGAGGCGTAGTAATAGCCGTTGTGGGCGCGGGAATAGCGGATCGGAGCATGGAGCTCATCGCGCATGTACTGCAGATCGCGCTTGATCGTGGGAGCGCTCACCTTGAGAAGAAGCTCGAATTCCTCGAAGGCAACATAACCCTTCTCGGTCAGCAACTTGTCGATGATCAAGCGGCGCATATTGCTCTTCATGAACGTAAGCTCCCTTTAGGTAGGCGTCAGATGAACTGCAGGAAGCAAATCCTGCATTTCGGGAGGTCTTCCGTGCGCGCTTCTTTCAAAGCGCCGCCCGGAGGGGATCTCCCGCAGGGAATTCCTCAAAGCCGGGGAAGCCCGGCCGAGAACATTCCGGTCGAAAACATGATGAAGCCGGAAGAATCCGGCCTCAGGTGCTGATCATTCTACCGTATGACGAGAAGCTCCCGAGATCTGAAGGCTCCTCAAATGATCCTGAAAAACACCACACTGAGGCGTCAGGGGGCCTCGAGCACCTCAACGCCCTGAGGAACCTTGAATTGAAAACGCGAGCTCTCAGGCTTCGCACTCGCAAACCGCGTGAAGACGATCGTCGTCGTCTGCCCGAAGCTGTCGTAAAGGCTCAGGACTTCGGGGAACCCGGAACTGCCGAACTTCACCTCCACGCGCTCAAAGCCCCCCTGAGGCTCCTCGGGCGTCAGCGTGATCAGGTCGCCGGTGCTCTTTTCCGTCCAGCCGGCGGGAAGCTTTCCCGCGCCGAAGAGAAGCGCCGCAGGCGTTTGAGCGAGCGCATCACCCGCGGGCTTCACGGTCACCTGCATCAGATCCTCGTCGTAGACCCAGATGGTTTTCCCGTCGCTCACGATTCGCTGGCGCCAGGGCTTTTCATAAAGCCAGTCGAATGCACCAGGGCGCAGGAAGGCAAACGTGCCTTCCGCGGCATTCGTAATTTTCCCCGTTCGATCCCGGGTTTCCTGGCGAAAGGCGCCTTCGGCTCCGGACACCTGAGCCAGGAACTTTTCGAGCACGGCGCTCCCCTCAGCCGCAAGGGAGACCCCGGGGAGAAGCGACCCGAGCGCGGCGAGAAGCAGCGTGCGGCGCGGAAGAAAGAAATGGTTCGTCATCAGAAGACGCCTCGAAAAAATCAATTGCGGTCGGGCACAAGAATCGTGCGCTTGCCCATGGATGAAGGCTTGCTCACCAGGCCAGCCGATTCCATGGCTTCAAGAAGATTAGCGGCTCTGTTGTAGCCGATCCCGAGGTGGCGCTGCACAAAGGAAATGGAGGCGCGCTTTTCCTCGAGGACAAGCGCCACCGCCTTGTCGTAAAGCGGATCGCTTTCGCCCGAGCGCCGTCCGCCCGCATCCCCGGCCTCTGCGCCACCAGCCTCCTCTTCCGTTTCGGTAACGCCCGACACATAGGAGGGAGAGCCTTGTTTTTTAAGCTCCTCAGCAACGCGCGCAACTTCACCGTCCGCCACGAAGCATCCCTGAATGCGGGTGGCGCCGGGTGTGCCGGGGCGATGGAGCAGCATGTCGCCGTTTCCGAGAAGCTGCTCTGCGCCCGATTCTCCGAGAATCACGCGGCTGTCGGTCGCGGAAGCCACCTGGAAGGAAATGCGGGTAGGAACGTTCGCCTTGATGAGAGAAGTGACCACGTCGACCGAGGGGCGCTGCGTGGCGAGAATCAGGTGAATGCCCGCGGCACGCGCCTTCTGGGTGAGGCGCGTGATCTCGCCCTCGACTTCCTTCCGGTTCGTGAGCATCAGGTCGGCGAGCTCGTCGACCACGCAGACGATGTAGGGCCAGGGTTCGAGATTTTCCGCGAGCGGATCGTCCTTCGCCGCCATCGGATCGCGAATGGGTTCGCCCCTGCGGTTCGCGTCCGCCACCTTTTCGTTGAAGCTCGAAAACTGCCTCACGCCCACGCGGCTCATGACAGCGTAGCGCCGGTCCATTTCGCCCGTAAGCCACTTAAGCGCGGCGCTCGCCTTATTCATGTCGGTGACGACCGGCGTCAAAAGATGCGGAATGCCGTTATAAAGCGAAAATTCGAGCATCTTCGGGTCGATCAGGACGAGGCGGAGCTGCGTGGGGTCGTTCCTGAAGAGCATCGAGAGAATCATCGCGTTGATGCCGACCGACTTGCCCGAACCCGTCGTGCCGGCCACGAGGAGATGCGGCGTCTTTGCGAGATCCATGACGAAGGGCTTCCCGGCGATGTCCTTGCCGATTGCGAGGGTGAGCGCTGAACGACTCTTTTCAAAGGCTTCGCTCTTGATGATTTCCTTGAGGCGAACCATTTCGCGGACAGGGTTCGGCACCTCAAGTCCCACATAGCTCGTTCCGGGAACTGAGAGCACGATGCGCACCGCCTGCACGCCGAGCGCGCGGCGCAGGTCGTCGCGCACGTTTTCGATCTGAGATCCCTTCACGCCGGCGCCGGGTTCGAGCCAGTACTGCGTGATGACGGGTCCGGGCTGAGCGCCCATCACTTCCGAATCGATCCCGTAGCTCTTCAGCTTCGCGACGATGAGGCGGCTCGTCATCTGAATCGTTTCCTCATCGGTGCCGCGCCGCGCGGGATCCGCGTCGTCAAGGAGCATGAGGCTCGGCCGCTCGGAAGACGAGGACGTCTCCTTCGGGCTTCTCGTCGTCAGCACTTCCTCGGGGAAGAGCGACGCACCGGAATTCAAAGCCTCGGACGAAGGCTTCACAATCTCGATTTCCTGGGAAAGCGCTGAGGGCTCATACACCGGAATATCAACCCGGGGCCCCTCCGGCGCATCCTCGCCGGACTCAAGGTTCATCTCTTCCCCGGGCTTTTTGCGGCTCAGACGGGAAAGAATCCGCTCATCAATAAAACGGCCGATTTTTTCCGCCGCGTCGGTCCAGGAAAAATCCATCAGGAGCGAAATCCCGATGGCGGCAAGAAGGAGAAAGACGACGAGCGCAACCCCGGCGCCGACATAATGCATGACGGCGTAAGCCAGAGTATTGCCGAGAATGCCGCCCGGATTCCCGGGGAGCATCACGGGGGACTTGGCAATCCGCATGGCTTCGAACGCCGTCGATCCGATCATGAGGGCGCAGAGACCGAAAAAGGCCGTGAACTTTGGCGGATTGATGCGCTCGGGGTTGGTCTCGCCGCGCTCCGCTCTCAATTTCGAACGGAAGGCAAAGAAAGCAACCATGACGAGGCCGAGCACGAACCACCAGGCGGAAAGACCGAAAATCCCCAGCAGGAAATCCGCGCACCAGGCGCCCCAGACGCCGCAGAAATTCGCTGGCGTTCTGGCCGTTGCAACTGAAAAGGCCGGATCGTCGGGAGAATACGTGCCGAGCGCAAGCGCAAGGAGGAGCGCAGCGGGAACGGAGAACGCCCAGCTTCTCTCCCAGAGAAAGCGTGCGAGGCCGATGAAGGCTTCTGCGAAGCGCTCTCTCATTTCGCGGCGAGCCTGAGCCCTGCGGGCCTTTCTTTCCGCATCGGCCTCAGCGCGCTCGAGCGCCTCCACGGCCCTCGCGGAATCGAATTTTTCTTCCTCCGCCACGCCGGACTTCGAATTTTTCGTGCCCTTTGCGCGGGCGTTCTTCTTCGCCATCGGTAAAAAGATCCTTTCTCAATCCGATCTTTGATTGTACTTTGGGCAACCGCAATTTCCCGCAAAGCCCGCGATAATGGGAGTACAACCATTTCATTTGCCGGACGGCTCAGGATAGAAGCCGTCCGAAGATCCCAGAAGGAAAATTACATGTCGCATATCCAACACGCCCGCGTCATCATTCTCGGCTCCGGCCCCGCAGGCTGGACGGCTGCCGTCTACGCCGCCCGCGCCAATCTCAAGCCGGTCCTCATCACCGGCATGGAAGCGGGCGGTCAGCTCATGACGACGACGGAAGTCGACAACTGGCCGGGCGCCGCCGAAGGCATTCAGGGTCCTGAGCTCATGGAGCGCCTCCAGAAGCAGGCCGAGCGCTTCGGCACCCGGGTGGTCTACGACCTCGTGAAGACGGCGGATCTTTCGAAGCGACCCTTTACGCTCACGACCGACATGGGCGAAACGTGGACCGCGGACGCCCTCATTCTCGCGACGGGCGCCTCCGCCATGTACCTCGGTCTCCCGAGCGAAGAGGCTTATAAGGGCAAGGGCGTCTCCGCCTGCGCCACCTGCGACGGCTTCTTCTACCGCGGGAGGCCCGTGGCAGTCGTGGGCGGCGGCAATGCCGCCGTCGAGGAAGCGCTCTACCTCGCCAACATCGCGAGCCACGTGACGCTCGTTCACCGCAGAAACACTTTCCGCGCCGAGCCGATTCTCGTTGACCAGCTCATGAAGATGGTCGAAGAAGGGAAAATCACGCTCGAGCTTGACCGCGAAGTGGCTGAAGTGCTCGGAAACGGCAAGGCCGTCACGGGTCTGTCGCTCAAGAGCACTGCGGGCGAAGCGCCGAAGGAAGTCGCCGTCGAGGGCGTCTTCATCGCGATCGGCCACCGCCCCAATACGGACGTCTTCGCCGGGCAGCTGAAGCTCATGAACGGCTACATCGTGACGGCGGGCACGGGCAATTCCGCTGCCACCGCAACGAGCGTTCCGGGGGTCTTCGCCGCCGGCGACGTTCAGGATCCCTTCTACCGTCAGGCAGTAACCTCCGCCGCTGCGGGCTGCATGGCGGCGCTTGACGTTCAGCGCTTCCTTGAAGCCGAAGACGCCATGAAGCGCTGATCAATTCATTTTCAGATCCATAAAAAATGGCTCAGTATCACGATCTCTCTGATCTCAAGAAGCTCTCGCGCGACCTCAAGGCTCAGGCCAAGGCCGCCGAAGAGGCCAAGAAGAAGGCGCTTGCCGAATCAAGGAAGCTGAACGAAGCGGGCGACGCCTTCCGTGCGGCGATGAAGGAACTCGGGGTGAGCCCGAAGGACGTCACGCGCGGCCGCGTGGTGAAGCCCGTTCTGAAGCCCCAGCCCGTTGCCCGGCAGCATGAAGCCGAAAAGCAGGAGGTGCTCGAGGCTTCGCTTTCCGACGAATGCGATCCGGTGGTGTTTCTGGAGAGCGAGGACGGCCTCATGTTCCGGCGTCCCGACGTGCCGCCTGAAATCCCGAGGCGCCTCTACCGCGGCGAATGGACGGTCCAGGCCCACATCGACCTTCACGGACTCTTTGTCGACGAGGCGCGCGAAGCGGTCGCGAAGTTCCTCCGGAACGCGCAGATCCGCGGCGACCGGTGCCTGAGGATCGTCCACGGCAAGGGCTACAACTCCGAGGGCGGCCACAGCGTCCTGAAGGAAATGGTCCGCCGCTGGCTCAAGCAGCGCTCTGAAGTGATGGCCTTCGTCCAGGCGCCGCCGCACGACGGCGATGCGGGCGCAGTCATCGTGCTTCTTGATCAGAAGCGGCGCTTCACGCCCTGATCACAACTAAAAAGGAGACCCGCATGATCGGTGAACCCGTCTTTGCCGCACTTGCCCAGAACACGGCGCTTGTCGACGCGATCGGCATGCTCGGGTTCGCCCTTGCGGGCATCCTTGCCGCCCAGGGCCGGGGCGTCGACCCGGTGGGCGTCTTCATTCTCGCCTTCACGAGCGCCTTCGGCGGCCTCACGATCCGGGATCTGCTCCTTGATCTGAGACCCTTCTACTGGGTCGAGCATGAAGCGATCACGTGGCTCATTCTCGTCTTCACGATCTTTGCGCCGGCAATCGTGAAGCGCTTCACGCGCTCCTTTGCGCACGAACTCTTTCTCTGGGCGGACGCAGTGGGCCTCGGGGTCTTCTGCGCCTCAGGGACGCTCCTTGCCTGGGAAAAAGGCATTCCGCCCCTGTCCTGCACGCTCGTGGGCGTGGGCACGGGCATTCTTGGCGGCGTCATGAGAGACGTCCTTCTCAACCGCATGCCGGCAGCGCTTTCAGACAGAAAGCCCTACGGACTCGCCGGCTTCGTGGGCTGCTGGCTCTGCGTGATTCTGCTCTCCGACGGCGTGCGGCCCGAGGCGACGGTCTACGTGACCGCAGCCACGATCGTTCTCTTCAGGATGTTCACGCTCAAGGTGAACTGGGAAATCCGCTACCGGTCGGAACTCGCCAAAAAGATCTTCCCCGGAAACGGCCCGGTATCGCTTGCACGGATGCTGAAGGGCCGCAGACGCACGGGAGAGAACGGAAATTCCGCCGCGTCCCGCCCGAAGGAAGCCCGGCGCGAAAAGACCACACGGCGCGAGGACGCTGCGCACGGGACGCTGCCCCGCTATTCCGCCAATGTGCTCCCTCAGCGGCGAGACTACCCAAAAGAAAAGCCCGCCAACAAACCGTCGGCAGGCTCTTCTCAAAAGCCCCGCAAATAGAGCCCTGCAATAGAGCTCGCGGGCGCGGACCACCCGGGCGCTTTTATTTGGATCAGACCGCGGCTTCGCCGGTTTCGCCCGTACGAATGCGGATCACCTGCTCCACGTCGAAAACGAAGATCTTCCCGTCGCCGATCTTGCCGGTATGCGCAGCGCGGCGAATGGCTTCAACCGCCGTTTCCGCGATGTCGTCCGCCACTACCGTCTCAACCTTGAGCTTCGGCAGGAAGTCGACGATGTACTCCGCACCGCGGTAGAGCTCGGTGTGACCTTTCTGGCGGCCGAACCCCTTCACTTCGGTGACGGTGAGTCCATGCACGCCGGCCTCGCCGAGCGCTTCCCGGACGTCGTCAAGCTTGAAGGGCTTGATTACGGCGACGATCTGCTTCATTTCTGATTTCTCCTTTCGTGAAACAAGCAAAGGCCGGGCTTTTTCGGTTTGCGAAAAAGATTCCGGCCTTTCCTGGTCCAGTGAGCGCCTTTTAGAGACGGGTGCTCGTCATGGGACGATTACTTGTCAGCCTTCTTAGAGGCAGCCTTCTTCGTCGTGGTTTCGCCCTTGGCAGCCTTGGCAGCAGCCTGCGGCTTCACTTCAGCGGGACGACCGACGCGGTACTCGTAGAGCGACACGTCCTTCACGCGCACGCCGAACTTCGGATCGTTGTTCGGGGAGTGCCACACGTCGCGCTTCTGGCGCCACGCATTGATGAAGGCGATGACGTTCTGCGGCATCTTGGGCGAGTCCGAGAGTTCATTGATCGTGAACTGCTGACCGCCAACAAGGAAAAGCTGCAGCTGATGGATGAACGGTCCTTTTTCTTCAACCTTTGCGGGTTCCTGATTCTCTGACATTTGTCTGGATTCCTAATTCGGTCGTGCAATGGGTCAGAGAAAAATAGCCCGAACCAGAGGTCCGGAATGCGAACCGGCGCACGTGTGGGGGTGAACTTTATCACGCCTGATGCCCGCGCAAAGTCGCGCGCGGGCTAGAAACATAGAACTTTACAACGAAAGTGCCTCTGCTGTCTCGTTGGCGAGCCGTTCTGCTAACGCACTGTCGGAAGCTTCGACCATGATGCGAAGAAGCGGTTCGGTGCCCGAGGGGCGGATCAGCACGCGCCCGCGGCCTTCGAGCGTCTTTTCAGCACGCTCGACCGCAGCCATGAAAGCGTGATTCGCCTTCCAGTCGTAGCCTTTTTCAATTCTCTTGTTTACGAGGCACTGCGGCAACAGCTGAAGGTCCCCGGTCAATTCGGCAAGCGTTTTCCCGGTCCTTCGCATCGCGGCAAGAATCTGGAGCGCGCTCACAATGCCGTCGCCCGTAGTCTGTCTGTCGAGCGCAAGAATGTGGCCGGAGGTTTCGCCGCCGAAGCGCCAGCCGCGCTTCAAAAGCTCCTCAAGAACGTAGCGGTCGCCCACTTTGGCGCGCACGAATTCAAGGCCGAGTTCCTTCACGCGCTTTTCAAGACCATAGTTCGACATGAGGGTGCCCACGACGCCGAAGACTTTTCCCCGGCTCATGCGGTCCCTCACGAGAACGTAAAGGAGCTGATCTCCGTTGTAAACATTCCCTTCAGCGTCCGCCATGATCAGCCGGTCGGCATCGCCGTCGAGACTTACTGCAATCTGACAAGAGGCTTTCTTACACCTAATGGATAAGTCTTCAGTATGTGTTGCGCCAACGCCACGATTGATATTGAAGCCGTCCGGGGAAGCCCCTTCGGCGACGACGTCTGCGCCAAGTTCATGAAAAACATCAGGCGCAACATGGTACGCCGCACCGTTCGCGCAGTCGACGTAGATCCGCATGCCCTTGAGATCAATCTCCTCGCCGATCGTCGATTTGCAGAATTCGATGTAGCGGCCTGACGCATCGTCCAGACGCCGGGCTTTGCCGAGGTCCTTCGATTCAACGCAGGAGAAGCCTTCGTCGATCTCCTTCTCGATCTCAAGCTCCCACTCGTCGGGAAGCTTCTGGCCGGCGCCCGAAAAGAATTTGATGCCGTTGTCGTCGTACGGGTTGTGGCTCGCGGAAATGACGACGCCGGCTTCAAGGCGCAGAGCGCGCGTGAGGTAGGCCACCGCCGGAGTCGGAATCGGGCCGCAGAGGACGACGTCCGTCCCCGCAGCGGAAAAGCCCGCCTGAAGCGCGGCTTCAAGCATGTAGCCCGAAACGCGCGTGTCCTTGCCGATAAGAACAGTGGCGCGGCCTGTGGGACTGTGGCGCTTCAACACTCTGCCCGCAGCCTGGCCGAGCTTCATCACAAAGTCGGGCGTGATGGGGAGCTTCCCCACCTTGCCGCGAACGCCGTCCGTACCGAAATAACGCCGGTTCATAACGAATCCTTTACTGACAAAAAAGTTGCCGGAATACTTGAAGCCTGAAGTTGGAGAGAAGTCTCTCAGGAGCGCCCTCGCGCGTCAATGCGGATATCCGCTTGCCCGAAGGCTTTGAGAACGGCCAGTGCATCTGAGGTCTCCCTCACGTCGTGAACGCGCAGAATCCGGGCGCCGCGCTCTGCGGCAAGGAGCGCTCCGGCGACGCTTGCCGCGGCGCGCTCATGCGGATTCTTTCTTCCGGTGATGCGCCCGAGGCTACCCTTGCGCGAAAGCGCGGCAAGGAGCGGCCTCCCGGAAGCGAGAAAACGCCCGGACGCAGCGAGCACCTCGAAATTCTGCTCAAGCGTCTTTCCGAACCCGAAGCCCGGATCCCAGGCAATGCGTTCGGACTCAACCCCGGCCGCCAGAAGCGCTTCCTCGCGCCGCCCGAGATACCGGAATGCGTCCTCAACCACGTCCTTCTCCGGATCAAACGGTCCCTGATGCATGATGACGAGCCCGAGCTTCGTGGAAGCAGCGGCCTCAAGAGCTCCCGGCCTCTCAAACGCGCGCACGTCGTTCAAAATCGCCGCACCGGCTTCTGCCGCCTCGAGCATGATTTCGGGCCTTGAGGTATCGACCGACACGCAGAAGCCCTCCTTCGCGAGCGCCTTCACGACGGGAATCACCCGTGAGCGCTCCTCTTCGAGCGGCACCTCCGTCGCGCCCGGACGGGTGGATTCGCCCCCCACATCGATGATCCGGGCACCGTCGCCGCGCATCTTTTCCGCCCAGGCAAGCGCGTCAGGCAGGGCATTGTGTTCGCCGCCGTCAGAGAAGGAGTCCGGGGTAACGTTGAGAATGCCCATGATGACGGGCTCGTCCCTCAGATCAAAATCAAAGGGGCCGCAGCGCCAGAGTTCCTGAGTCATTGCTCGTCTCCAAAAAAGGAACAAAAAAAGACCGCGTCCGCCCGAAATCTGGGTTTTCAGTTCGGATGCGGTCTTGCTTTAAGGCTTGATTTTCACCCGGGATCAGCCGGCCTTGCCGGGGTCGTCCTTGCCGGCATCCTGGGGCTTGACGGATTCGTCAGTTTTCCCCGGGGCGTCGGCCTGAGGGGCCTCCGCTTTGGGAGCCTCGGGAGCCGCTTCGGCTTCAGGAGCTTCAGTCGTCTGAGCGGCTTCAGGCTTTTCAGCCGCAGCCGGCTCGCCATCCTTCGACCCGGTCTTGAAAGGCGGGAGCTCCACGCCCGAAGAATCCTTCGGCGGCGTCGGGAGCTTCCCTTCCATGATCTCGTCGATCTGCTCCTTATTGATCGTTTCCCACTGCAGAAGCGCCTGCGCCATGACTTCCATCTTGTCGCGGTTTTCCTCAATGAGACGGCGGGCAACGGCGTACTGCTCGTCGATGATGCGGCGGACTTCCTCGTCAACGGCCTGCATGGTGCGTTCAGAAACATGCGTCGTCTTCGTCACCGAACGGCCGAGGAACACTTCGCCCTCGTTTTCCGCATAGACCATCGGGCCCATGCGCTCGCTCATGCCGTAGCGCGTCACCATGTCGCGCGCGAGCTGCGTGGCGCGCTCGAAGTCGTTCGATGCGCCCGTAGTCATCTGGTGCATGAAGATTTCCTCGGCGATGCGGCCGCCGAAGAGAATCGCAATGCGCGTGAGGAGGTACTGGCGGTTGTAGGCGTAGCGGTCCTGCTCAGGAAGCTGCATGGTGAGGCCGAGCGCGCGTCCGCGCGGCACGATCGTCACCTTGTGCACCGGATCGGATTCCGGCAGGAGCCTTGCCACAACAGCGTGGCCCGATTCGTGATAAGCCGTGTTCTTCTTCTCGTCCTCGGTCATCACCATGGCGCGGCGCTCAGCGCCCATCATGATCTTGTCCTTGGCGTTCTCAAAGTCCTGCATGGAAACGACGAGGCCGTTCCTGCGGGCGGCGAAAAGCGCCGCTTCGTTGACGAGGTTGCCGAGATCGGCACCGGAGAAGCCCGGCGTGCCGCGCGCGATGACCGCCACGTCGACGTCCTTGCCGACGGGGATCTTCTTCATGTGCACGTTGAGAATCTGTTCGCGGCCGCGAATGTCGGGCATCGGAACCACGACCTGACGGTCGAAGCGCCCCGGACGCAGCAGCGCCGGGTCGAGCACGTCCGGACGGTTCGTCGCAGCGATCACAATGACGTTCGCACCCGTATCGAAGCCGTCCATTTCGACGAGCATCTGGTTGAGGGTCTGCTCGCGTTCGTCGTTGCCGCCGCCGAGACCAGCGCCGCGCTGGCGGCCGACCGCATCGATTTCGTCGATGAAGATGATGCAGGGAGCGTTCTTCTTGGCCGTTTCGAACATGTCGCGAACGCGCGCAGCGCCCACGCCCACGAACATTTCAACGAAGTCCGAACCCGAAATCGTGAAGAAGGGAACGCCCGCTTCGCCTGCGATCGCCTTCGCGAGGAGCGTCTTGCCGGTACCCGGGGAGCCGACAAGGAGAACGCCGCGCGGAATGCGGCCGCCGAGGCGCTGGTACTTCTCGGGGTCCTTCAGAAAGTCGACGATTTCCTGCACGTCTTCCTTCGCCTCGTCGCAGCCCGCCACGTCGCGGAAGCGCACGTGGTTTTCCTGCTCGGTGATCATGCGCGCCTTCGACTTTCCGAAGCTGAAGGCTCCGCCGCCGCCGGCACCGCCCTGCATGCGGCGCATGAAGAAGATCCAGACGCCGATCAGAAGGAGCATCGGGAACCAGGAGACGAAAATGGTCGTGAGGAACGAGGGCTCCTCTTCGGCCTTGCCGTAGACCTGCACGCCCGACTTTCTCAGGTCGTCGACCATCCAGAGGTCGCCCGGGCTCGTGAGCGTGTACTCAGCGCCCTGCTGCGGCGTAACGATGATGCGGCGGCCCTGAATGTCCACGCGGCGGATCTTGCCGGCCTTGGCGTCATCCATGAACTGGGTGTAGCTCGTCGTGTCGAGCGACTGCGTCGAATTCGTCTCGAACTGGCGGAAGACCGTAAAGAGCACCACCGCGACGAGAATCCATACGGCAATGCGGGCAAAAGACTTGTTGTCCAACTTTGAACTCCGGTCGCAATTAGGGACGAAGGGACGGAGAGGTCCCTCCGCCTGAGGTCCGGAGCGTCCTTCCGGGCGGAAGTTCGCCGGAACTCAGGAAATTGCGCTTGTTTCTTATCTTTGTTTCCATGGGCTCCGTCCGGATTTTTGTGCGGCGCCGCTTCCCATTTAGCGAAGCATTGCCGTCCGAAGGAGCAGAAAGGTTCAGCAATTGTAGCCGCGGGACTATTTCCCTACCCGTGGTTCCCCCGATTTTTGGCGAATGAACGCCCGGGAAAAGGCAAGCAGTTATTGCGGGTTCTTCGGCGCCTTGAGGTCGCGGGACACAAGATAGACCTCTGCCGAAGTGTCGCGCGAGGCGGCAGGCTTCTTGGCGGCGACCTTTTTGAAGACCTTTTTCAGGGCCTCGACATACTGCGAATAGCCCGACCCCTGGAAAGCCTTCGTCACAAAGACGCCGTGGGGTGCGAGGTGCTCGACGCAGAATTCGAGCGCAAGCTCGTTCAAAAGAAGCGACCTCGCCGCGTCCGCCGCGGCAATCCCTGAAAGATTCGGCGCCATGTCCGAAAGGACCACGTCGACCTTGTCTCCGTTTAGAATCGCGGCAAGCTGATCGGCCACCGACTGTTCGCGGAAGTCGCCCTGCAGAAAATAGACGTCCTCAATGGGATCCATCGGCAGGATGTCCATGGCGATGATGCGCCCGCGGACCTGACCGTTCTTGTCGATGAGCTTTTCGCGCACCACCTGCGTCCAGCTTCCCGGAGCCGACCCGAGGTCGACCACCGTAAGGCCGGGCTTGAGGAGATGCTCCTTTTCGTTGAGCTCAAGGAGCTTGTAGACGGAGCGGGCGCGATAGCCTTCCGCCTTGGAGCGCTTCACGTACGGATCATTGATGTGCCGTTCGATCCATGCGCGGTTGGACCTGAGTTTTTTATTCGAAACGGGCATTCTTGCCCTCCAAAAAGTTTTCTTTCTCGGATGCCGCCTTTTTACACGGCATCCGGCATTAGTGCTGAAATTTTATGAGTGAAATTACCCTTTCGCGCGACGCGCGCCTCACGCTGCGCTCGCAGGCGCATCATCTCGACCCCGTCGTTCTTCTCGGCGCCAACGGTCTTACCGAAGCGGTCATGAAGGAAATCGACCGTGCTTTGAAGTCCCACGAGCTCATCAAGGTGAAGGTTCCGACCGACGACCGCGAGGAACGCGAGGCGATCTTCGCGAAGGTTGCCGACGAACTCGGCGCCGCCCGCGTGCAGATGATCGGCAAGCTTCTCATCCTCTGGCGTCCTGCCGAAGATGAGGACGAAGCCCCCACGGCCGAAGAGTGGATCGCCCGCGCGGCCGCTGCCGCCCGCGGCGAGGACGCTCCGGCCCCGAAGGCAAAGAAGGTTGCCTCGAAGAAGCCCGGCGAAAAGAAGAAGAAGGCCGAGCCCCAGCCCCGCCGCCGCGCTCGTCCGAAGACGAAGCGCACGACGAAGAAGGCTGCGCTCTCGAATTAATGCCTTCCCTATAAAGCCCTGATCCAGGGGCGCCTGCGCGCCCCTATTCGCTTAAAACGGGAGATTCCCCTCGAAGGAATCTCCCGTTTTTGCGTTCGAGCGGGCGCTTCCCTGAAAGGACTTCAGCAGGAACCCTTCAGGGCGAAAGCGCGCATTACTTGTATTCGACCTCTTCGACCTCGAAGGTGACCTGGCCCTTCGGAGCCATGAACTTCACCGTATCGCCTTCGCTCTTGCCGATCAGGGCGCGGGCGATCGGGGAGGAAACGGAAATGAGGTTCTTCTTG
The DNA here is from genome assembly GCF_009183815.1 of Sutterella seckii. GTDB lineage: Bacteria > Pseudomonadota > Gammaproteobacteria > Burkholderiales > Burkholderiaceae_F > Sutterella > Sutterella seckii. The sequence goes on from NZ_WEHX01000002.1 coordinate 17,809, forward strand.
ATGTCGGCTTCGTCGTCGCCCACGATCTGGTAGGTCACGCTCGAATCCTCGTCTTCGTTGTAGAGCGTCACCGTGGCGCCGAAAACGATGCGGTCGCTCGCAACGGTCTTCGGATCAATCACCTGCAGCGCCGGGATCTTGCCCTCGAGCTCAGCAATGCGGCCCTCGATGTGGCCCTGCTCCTCGCGGGCGGCATCGTATTCCGCATTTTCAGAAAGGTCGCCCTTTTCGCGGGCTTCGGCAATGGCGGCAACCACGTTCGGACGCGCGGTCTTCTTGAGATATTCGAGTTCGGCCTTGAGCTTTTCAGCGCCCTTGGCGGTGATGGGGATACGGTTGAGCATGGTTCTTCCAGATTCAAAAAAGCGTTCGTGATCTGCACCGGATCTTCCTTCCTGCGAAGAAGGCGTACCGGAAGGAGATTCCCCGTGCAGACAAAAGTGAAGGGCGGCACCGCAAAGAAGCACCGCCCTTGGAATTGAATTCGTTCGAGGGAGGATTTTAGCAAATGGAGCTTCGTCCGGCTCAGACGGAGGCTGTTTCTCCGCACGAGCCTTCGGCATCCGGCGCTTATTCGTCCGTGTAGTTTTCCGGGTTGAGGCGGCGCTCCACGAGCTCGATGAAGATGTGGATACACTTGATGTGAAGCTCCTGCACGCGGTCGGCGTAGCGCCCGCCCGGCGTGACGATCGCCGCGTCGGACAGCGCCGCCATCGGATTCCCGGGCTTTCCGGTAAGCGAAATCACCTTCATGCCCTTTGCGCGCGCAGCTTCCGCGGCACGAATCACATTGCGGCTCGTGCCCGACGTGGTGATCCCGAGGAGCACGTCCCCGGGCTGCCCCACGCCTTCGACATAGCGCGAAAAAACCTCTTCGTAGCCGAAGTCGTTCGCGACGCACGCGAGGTGCGAGGCGTCGGCAATCGCGGTTGCGGCATAGGGACGGCGGTTCTTTCGGTAGCGCCCCGTCATCTCCTCGGCAAAATGCATGGCGTCGCAGAGGCTTCCGCCGTTGCCGCAGGAATAAATCCGGTGGCCCGCGCGGATCGCCTCGGCCATCATTTCCCCGGCGCGGTCGATTTCCGAGAGCATTGCCTCATCGGCAAGCAGATTGTCGAGCGCTTCGCGCGCTTCCATAAGCGCTGCCTTCACGTTGACGGAACTCATGCAGATAACCTCTGAAAGGAGTTGGAAACTTCAAAGTTGACCGGAAAGAAGGTCAAAGCCGGCGCCTGTCCTCAACAGCGCCTGCGATCGACGCGAGATCGGTGTACTCGATCTCAAGCCCCGAGGGAAGCCCGCGGGAGAGCCGCGTGATGCGAAGGTCCGGCCAGCGCTTCTTCACGGCGCCCATCAGATAGTACGCTGTCGCGTCGCCTTCGGGCGTGTAGGACGTGGCAACGACCACCTCGCGCAGGCCGTCCTCGCGAAGCCCGAGCTCAATGCGCTCAAGAAGCTGCGGGAGCCCGATCTCTGCGGGTCCTGCGTTGTCGAGCGGCGAAAGCCTCCCCGAAAGCACGAAATAGAGCCCCGGCCAGGAAAGCGACGCATCGAGCGCCATCTGGTCCTGCACGCTCTCGACCACGCAGATGAGCGAGCGGTCGCGCTTTTCATCGGCGCATACGGGACAAAGCTCCGCCTCGCACCAGGTGCGGCAGAGCCGGCAGCGGCGAATGGCCGCCGTGCCTTCGAGCGCCTTCTTGAGGGCCTCGAGCTTCTCCCTGCGCTCGGGCGCAAGGAGGAAGAAGGCCGCGCGCTGCGCGCTTCTCGGTCCGTACCCGGGCAATTCCTCAAGCGCCTTGATGAGCGCGGATATCGCGGGAGAGGTTTCTATCGCCATCCTTATCCTTCCTTCGGAATCTTCCGGGCGTCAGAGCCGCTCAAAGCGCATCTTGACGTCCTGCGGCGCGCCCCAGTAGGGAGCGCTCGTCACGAGAATATCCGCGCCCGCTTCCGCATAAAGCGCCGCATTTTTAGCGTTGACGCCGCCCGCAGCGGAAAGACGGACGTTCGGAGATTCCGCACGCGCGGCATCGGCAAAGGAGGCAAAAACCTCGGGCGAAAAACGCTCGCACTGAATGATGTCGGCGCCGAGCCGCACGAAAGTCATCGCTTCTTCGGGACTTCCGGCCTCAACGGCGATCTTTCTTTCCGGGCTTCTCGCCTGAAGCGCCCTGAAGGCGGCTTCGAAGTCGTCGCAGAAAACGCGGTGCTGATCAAAGACGAGAATCGAATCCGAGAGGCCGAAGCGGTGCACGATGCCGCCGCCTGCGAGGAGTCCGGCAAGCGCAATCCGCTTTCCGCCGGGCCAGTGCTTTCTCGTGCCGGCAACCTGAACCTTCGGGCTGACGGCGCGGGCGGCATCCACCATTTCGCGCGTGCGGAACGCTATTCCAGAGGCGTATTCCATCACGCACTGCGCGATCTTGTACCCCGCGTGGAGGCTCTCTGCCGGCCCCTCGGCCGTGAGAATCGTCGCTCCCGCCTCAAGCAGGTCGCCGTCGCGGGCGCTGAGGCAGACGGATGCCCCGGCGCGCGAAAGCACCGCCGCCGCAATCTCCGCGCCTGCAACAATGCCGGGCGTTTTGAATTGAGCCCGAATGCGTCCCGGCACGCTTCCGATGCCGAGTCCGACGGTTGTAAGGTCTTCGTGCGGACAGTCGTCAAAAAGCAGGGCGTCAGCAAAATTCTCTGGGAAAAGCGTCATAAGAACTCCGGAGCAGAAAAACCGAGGGAAAAAAGAAAAGCCCCGCAGCGCTTCAGCAATCCGTCGGGGCTTTTTCTCTTCTTGAAGGGTCTCTTTTCCCCTGATCAGAAGGGAAGCTTCATGCCGGGGGGAAGCGGCACGGCCTGGCGCATGGCCGCCTCGCTCTTTTCGCGGCAGACGGCTTCGGCGTTGTTGATGGCGAGAACAATCAGGTCCTCGAGCATTTCAATGTCTTCGGGATCAACCACCTTCGGGTCGATCTCGATCTTGCGGCATTCATGCCCGCCCGTGATCGTGGCCTTCACGGCGCCGCTCGCGGCTTCGCCCGTGAATTCCATCGCCTTCAGTTCTTCCTGAACCTTGGCGAGCTTCTGCTGCATCTTCTGGGCCTGGGCCATCAGACCGCCCATTCCGCCCATGCCACCCATGTTGCGCATTGTGTTTTCTCCAGAGTAGAAATTTTGATGCCGGGAAAGAGAGAAAGCGCTTCCGCTTCAGTCCTTTTCCGCCATCTCCTCCGGCGTGAGCGGCCGGATGGAATCTTCATCAATTTTGCCGTTGAAGAGCCGGACGATTTCCTGCACGACCGGATCGCTCTTGAATTTTTCAATGAGCTCGCGCCGCTCGGCTTCCTTTTTCCGGCGCTCGGCATCCGCCACGGTTGAACCGGCCTCCACCGTTCCGGCGAGGAATTCCACCCGGAAGGGACGGCCGAGCCACCCGCTGATTCTTTCCTCAAGGAGCTTTTTGTTGTGCTCGGTGAGAAGCGACTGCACGCCGAGGCGCAATTGTACGCGAGCATCCGTGAGCGAAATCACCTGCGACTGTGAAGCAAGCGACTTTAATGGACCCGTCAGGCCCGCTCCCTCGATGATGTCCCGCCAGCTGAGAGAGGCAGAAGGCCGCCTCCCGGGGAGCCGCTCAGCTGGCGCCGGGCTCTCCCCGTGCGCTCTCCGGCACCTCCATCCAGGGCGGGAGGTTGTCCGGAACCGGACTTGCCGCCGGTTTCGGGGGCGGCGTCGGCGCGGGTTCAGGAACAGGAGCCGATGCCGGCGCTGCGGGAGCTGCCGCTGGTGCGGACTGAGCGCTCTGAAGAGCCTGGGCAACAGGGGCAGCGCCCTGCGGGACTAAAGCGGGCTTCGCGCCGCCGTCGCGTGCGGCGGGCTTCATCCGCGACCCCGCGGGCCGGAAGGCGAGCATGCGCAGCAGCGTCATCGTGAAGCCCGCATATTCGTCGGGCGCGAGCGCGAGGTCGTTTCTGCCGTGAAGCGCAATCTGGTAGCAGAGCTGAATTTCCTCGGGCGTGAGAAGACCCGCGATCTCGGCCATCTCGGCGTAGCCCGGATCGTCTGCGGCAACCGCACTCGGCACGCGCTGCAGGAGCGCGATCTTGTGGAGCATGCCGGCGAGCCCGCGAAGCGCCTCGCCGAAGGAGACGCTTTCGCGCTGCATGTCGTCGGCGTAGCTCATCATCTTCGGGGCGTCGCCCGCAGCCAGCGCCCGGAGAATTCCGGCGAGCGCATTTTCCGACGTCATCCCGAGCATCGAGCGCACGGACTCGGCCGTGACGGAGCCGCCCGAAAAGGCGATCGCCTGGTCGAGAAGCGAAAGGGCATCGCGCATCGAGCCCCGGGCGCCCTCGGCAATAATGCGAAGTCCCGGGCGTTCGGCGGCAATCCCTTCTTCCTTAAGGATATGTTCGAGATGCTCGACGATCCCGGAGGGCGTCATGTTGCGCAGGCTGAACTGCAGGCATCGCGAAAGCACCGTGACCGGAACCTTCTGCGGGTCCGTCGTCGCAAGAATGAACTTCACATACTCGGGCGGCTCCTCAAGGGTCTTCAGCATCGCATTGAAGGCCGTGTTGGAGAGCATGTGCACTTCGTCGATCATGTAGACCTTGTAGCGGCCTTCGGTCGGCGCATACATCGCGCGCTCAAGGAGCTGCGTCATGTCTTCGACGGAGCGGTTCGAGGCCGCATCCATCTCGATGTAGTCGACGAAGCGCCCCTCATCAATCGCGCGGCATGCCTCGCAGACGCCGCAGGGGTGCGCGGTGACGCCGCCCTTGCCGTCGGCGCCGCGGCAGTTGAGCGCCTTGGCGAAAATTCGCGAGATCGTCGTTTTGCCGACGCCGCGGGTGCCGGTGAAGAGGTAGGCGTGGTGCAGACGCCCCTCAGTGAGGGCGCGCGTCAGCGCCGTGACCACGTGGTCCTGGCCGACGATCGACTCAAAGTCATGGGGGCGCCACTTGCGCGCAAGTACCTGGTAGCTGCTCATGGGATGAGGCTCATTCTTAGTGCTTCTCAGGCGCACATTCTAGCGAATGGGCCCGGGCGGTCCGCCTCGGGACGCTCTCGCGGATTTTCCAGATACGAAAATGGCGAGCCTTATCCTCGGCACTGCACGCACACCAGTATGGCTGCTTCGTTCCCGACCTGACCAGGTTTCCGGGGCGCGCATGCGAGGGGACCCGCCAAGGCGCGAGTATAGGGAAGATGAGCGGGATTTGCAAAAAATTACTTCTCGGGCCCCATGAAACTGCACTCCCGCTAGAGAGGCATCTTCCCGAGGTGATAGTATTCACGGCATCACTTCATCGGGCCTGCCGGCGCTTTTCCAGAAGGCGTTTTCCGTCGAGAGTTCTCCCTCTCCAGACGCTCATTTTTCTGCTGCCGGCTCTGAATGGCCTTTCAATTCTCTGCCTGACCGAGCCTCCCCCCGAAAGGGAATCCTCGCTGAGTCCCTCACGGAATCGCGGCTCTGACGGCAAAGCGACTTTTCACGAGCCAAGCTTCCCTTATGCCGGTCCGTTCTTCCTCGCGAGGAAGACGCGAGCGTCATTCATTAAAACGGGAAGCATCAGGCGAATTTATTTTTCCCTGGAGACATCCATGAGCGAAATTCTTCACATCACCGACGCCGACTTCGACAAGACCGTCAACAGCGACACCACCGTCTTCGTCGACTTCTGGGCCACCTGGTGCGGTCCCTGCCGCATGCTCGCTCCCCGCCTTGAGCAGGCTGCCCAGACCTTTGACGGCCGCGCCGTCATCGCCAAGTACGACTGCGACCAGTCTTCGGGCAAGGCCGCCGAGTACGGCGTGCGCGGCATCCCGACCATCATCGCCTTCAAGCGGGGCGAAGTCATTGACCAGCGCACCGGCGCCTGCGACCAGGCGACGCTCGACGCCTTCATCGAAAAGAATCTCTAAGATTCGCTTCCCTGCCCGCCTCGGTTTGAATGGGACGCCCTTCAGCCCGGCGTCCCCGGCGGGCATCTTCTCCCCCGCGGAATCTCTTCGCTGAGGAGAAGCATCAAAGCGCTCTGAAGCTTCTCCCCGGTCTCGTCGGGGGTACGCAAAAAAATACGAAGCTTCTGACCCGTATTCCTATTACTCAACACTCATCCGCCGACGGCTTTCTGAGTCCCGGCGCTTCCCGTCCGGCATGTCTGCCGATGCAGCAAAAGCGCCTCATGGATTCATAAAGCGGCGGAACACCCACCAACCCCATGCATCTTTCCGACCTCAAAGCGCTTCACGTTACGCAGCTTCTCGACATGGCTGCCGCCCTCGAAGTCGACAATGCCCAGCGCATGCGCAAGCAGGAGCTGATGTACGCCATTCTGAAGAAGAAGGCGAAGCTCGGCGAAACCATCTACGGCGACGGCACGCTCGAAATCCTCCCCGACGGGTACGGGTTCCTGCGCTGCCCCGACACGAGCTATCTCGCGAGCGCGGACGACATCTACATCTCTCCCTCGCAGATCCGCCGCTTCAACCTTCATACGGGCGACTCGATTGAAGGCGAAGTCCGCATTCCGAAAGAGGGCGAGCGCTACTTTGCGCTCGTGCGCGTCGACACGGTGAATGATCTGCCTCCCGAGGCGCTCAAGCACCGCATGCTCTTTGAGAACCTCACGCCGATCTTCCCGAACGAGCCTCTGATTCTCGAGCGCGACATGCGGGGCGACGAGAACCTCACGGGCCGCATCATCGACATGATTGCGCCGATCGGCAAGGGCCAGCGCTCCCTCATCGTCGCGCCCCCGAAGTCGGGCAAAACGGTGCTTCTGCAGCACATCGCCCACGCGATTGCCGCCAACTACCCCGACGTCGTCCTCATGGTGCTCCTCGTCAACGAGCGCCCTGAGGAAGTGACGGAAATGCAGCGCACGATCCGCGGCGAAGTCGTTGCCGCTACTTTCGACGAACCGGCCGTGCGCCACGTTCAGGTCGCTGAAATGGTGATCGAGAAGGCAAAGCGCCTCGCGGAATCGAAGCGCGACGTCGTCGTTCTCCTCGACTCCATCACGCGCCTTGCGCGCGCCTACAACCAGGTGATCCCGTCCTCGGGCAAGGTCCTCACGGGCGGCGTCGACGCCAATGCGCTCGAACGCCCGAAGAGAATCTTCGGCGCCGCACGCAAGATCGAGGAAGGCGGCTCCCTCACGATCATCGGCACGGCCCTCATCGACACGGGTTCGCGCATGGACGACGTGATCTATGAGGAATTCAAGGGCACGGGCAACAACGAAATCCACCTCGAGCGCCGCATGGCCGAGAAGCGCGTCTACCCGGCCATCAACCTCAACCGCTCGGGCACGCGCCGCGAGGAGCTCCTCCTCAAGCCCGACGTTCTCCAGAAGGTCTGGGTCCTGAGAAAGTTCCTCTACGACATGGACGAACTCGAGGCGATGGAGTTCCTCCTCGACAAGCTGAAGGCCACGAAGACCAACGCCGAATTCTTCGACGCCATGAAGAAGTAAGGCGCTTCCCGTCCGGGGGCGAGGCTTCCCGCCGCGCCCCTGAAGAAAGCGCCCCCAAGCAAAAACGCCGCTTCTCGTCCGGTTTTTCCGGGAAAAGCGGCGTTTTTATTTGGCTTCGGGCGCGGCCCCGGAATCAATGCCCGAGGTGCTTCAGAATATGCGCCTTCACCGTTTCGTCATCGGTTGAGGTGAACTCGATCTGAGAGAAGCCCGCTTCCTTGAGGCGCTTCTCGATTCTCGGATGAATCGCCACCGCGACGCCCGACGTGATCCAGTCGCGCGCGCCCGCGACAGGACGCACGGCATGCATGAGAACGTCGACCGCGTCGGTGCTCGTGATGTAGACCACGGGCGAAGGCCCTGCCACCGCGAGCTGCAGGCGGCGGAATTCCTGCGCATCAAGTTCGAGCGGCATGCGCACATAGGCGCAGAGAACGACGACGTCGCTCCCGATGCTTCTGAACTGTTCGGGAAGCCACTCGCGCCCCGTCTGGCCGCGAAGGAAAAGAACGCGCGACGGAGCGCCGTGCGCCTGCACGATGGGCCAGAGCGCTTCGGAACCCGAATGCTCCGCATCGCCCTCGGGGTAGATGAGCTTCACCTTGTCGCCCCAGGCGGCGCGGATGACGCGGGCCGTACCCTCGCCGACGGTGGCGAGCGTGATGTGCTCGGGCCACTCCCGCACCCAGTGCGCGACCGCCGTCACGGCTGCCGGACTCGGGAGCACCACCATCTCAACGTCGTCGAGGTTCGAGAGATGCTCCGTGATGAGATCGGTTTCCTGCGGGAGCTCAATCCTGAAGGCAGGCCAGCGCCACACGTTGTCCGACAGGGCTTCGAGCTGGTCAGCCAGGCGATTGTTGGCTTCGCCCGGCCGCATCAGAATGACGGGACGGCTCTGGGCCGCATCATGCGCATTCGAAAGGATCATTGGAGGCAGGCCTTGAGATATTCCTCGGCGCCCTGGCGGCGGAGGTCGGCAACGACCTTCGCGGCGAGCGCTTCAGGATCAGAAAGAGGACCGCGGGCTTCGGAGAAGACCGCTTCGCCGATGTGGTGGTTGCCGACCAAGGCGCGCAGCCACAGTTCACCCTCTTCAACGATGGCGTACGCGGCGAGCGGCACCTGGCAGGAACCGCCGAGCGCGCGCGACACGGCGCGTTCCGCAAAGCAGCAGGCGCGCGTTTCCGGGCTGTTGATGAAGGCAAGCGCTTCTTCCATCTTCTTGTCGCCCGCACGGATTTCAAGCCCGAGCGCGCCCTGACCGGGCGAGGGAAGGCTCACTTCAGCCGGGATGATCTGACGGATGCGCTCAGAGAGCCCGAGGCGCTTCAGACCGGCGCTTGCCATCACGAGGGCGTCGTATTCGCCTTCATCGAGCTTGCGAAGGCGCGTGCCCACGTTGCCGCGCACCGGCAGAACCTTGAGGTGCGGATAGCGCATGCGCAGCATCAGCTCGCGGCGCAGACTTGCCGTACCGACGCGCGCGCCCTCGGGCATTTCGTCGAGCGAGGCGTATTTCGGGGAGACGAAGGCGTCCCTCGGATCCTCGCGTTCGGAGACGGCAACAAGTTCAAAGCCTTCGGGGAGCTCCATCGGAACGTCCTTGAGGGAGTGCACCGCGAGGTCGGCTTCGCCATTCTGCATGGCAACCTCAAGCTCCTTCACGAAGAGGCCCTTGCCGCCCACCTTGGAGAGCGTGCGGTCGAGAATCTGGTCGCCGCGGGTCGTCATGCCGAGGAGCTCCACCGATGCACCCGGATAGCGGTCGCGCAGAAGCGCCTGAACATGAAGAGCCTGCCACATGGCAAGGGGACTTTCGCGGGTGGCGATGACGCAGCGGTCAAACTGGGACATGATGCTTTCGTGAACTCTTAAAGAAGTGTGCGGGAAGCGTTTCCCCCGGGAAGCCTTGATCGCTGATCCCCCGGGGCAAAGCGCTCTGAAAATCTTTCAAACGAAGTTTCATTCTAGTTTGCGCCCTTTTTTTCGTCCTTAAGGCTCTCCGCGCCCGCCGGGCTTTAAGGAGAAGTCCCAGTCATTCTGAAAAGAATCCTTCGCTTCTCAGCTTGCACTCTTTCGGCGCTTTAGGGATAATTGCCGGTCTTCCCAGTTGGCACGTGGGCCGGCATGCCCGTTAGAAGACCTCCCCAGGATTGGAGGCAGACGCGCAAGGCCGCCAGGGCGACCGACAACAAAAAACTAGGAAAATTCTTCAAAATGAAGCCGAATATTCATCCCGAGTACCGTCCCGTCGCTTTCATCGACCTCTCGATCAACAAGACGTTCATCATCCCGTCGTCCGTTCAGACGCGTGAAACCACGGTGATCGACGGCGTGACCTACCCGCTCTTCAAGCTCGATACGTCGTCCGCCTCGCACCCGTTCTACACGGGCGCCCAGACCCGCATCGTCGAAGCGGGCCGCGTCGAGAAGTTCCGCGCGAAGTTCGCCGCCAAGAAGCAGGCGCTCAACACCGCTGCCGAAGCCGCCAAGTCCTCCAAGTAATTTGGACGACGACCCCCGGCAGAAGCCTTCCTTCAGTGAGGCTTCGCCTCAGGCGCTTCCCGCAGGATGAATCCGCAGAAGGCTTTCTCAGGAAAGCTTTACTGCGGACGCAGAGAAAAGGAGAGATCCACATTGTTGGGCTCTCCTTTTCTTTGCGTTAACAGAAGCCTGCCATCCTCAAAGTGCGGCCTCGCTGCCGCACCTCCGCATTCGAGGATCCTCCGGTTAAGGGAAGCATTCCCTGCCGCCCTGGATCTCCTGAAAAAGGAACTTTCCGCATGCTCACACAGCGTCCCACACCCGCCTTCCTCTCGCAGGAGGCCGCCCGCAGACTGCCGCGCTTCGCGCTCTTTCTGCTCCTCGGCGCATTCATTCTTTCGGGCCTCTGGTCGCAGGATCTCTGGACGCTGCGCGATGCGGAAACTTTCGGCATCTCCCGATCGATGCTATCCGGGGGCCTCTCTGCCTGGCTTCTTCCTGAAGTTTCCGGGATGCCGGTATCGGCGGGGCCTGTGAGCGGCTGGATTGCCGCGGTCTTTACCGCGCTCTTTTCGGGTCTTGCGGGCGAAGTCGGCGCCTACCGGCTCGCGAGCCTCTTCTGGTTTGCGCTCACGACGGCCTCCCTCTGGTACGGCGCATACCGGCTCGCAAGACGCAACGAGGCCCAGCCCGTCGCCTTCGCCTTCGGCGGCCAGGCGGAACCGAGAAACTACGGGCGCGCGGTTGCAGACTGCGCCGTCCTTCTTTTCGTCGCGACCTTCGGCATCGTTGCTCGCCAGCATGAACCCATCGCCGGCACGGCGCTCCTTTCCTTCGCGGCGCTCAATTTCTTCGGCATCGCGATGACGCTGAAGCGCCCCGTTGCCGGAGCCTTCCTCTCCGGCCTCGCCTGCGGCTTTGCCGCCATCACGTCGGCCGTCACTGCCGGACTCTGGCTTCTCTGCGCCACGATCATCGTTCATGCCTTCGCCCGCACGTTCCCGGGAAGCCGCGACCGGCGCATTCTCTCTGCGCTTGCGGGCACGGCGCTTCCCGTCGTCCTCTGGGCGGGCGCAGCCTTCCTCCTTTATCCGGAAGCGGCCGCCGTCTGGTTTGAAAAGTGGGCGACCCATCAGGCGGAATTCTTTGATCTTGCGTCCTCGCACACCGTGCTCTGGCTCCTCAGAACCAGCGTCTGGTTCCTCTGCCCCGCCTGGCCTCTCGCGCTCTGGGCGCTCTACAGCTGGCGCCGGCAGCTCGACCGCTCGCAGATTCTGATTCCTGCCGCACTGGTTCTGACCGCTGCAGGCGCGGGACTCTTCACGGAAGAAGGCGCTGCGGAGCTGCTTCTCCTCATTTCCGTGCCGGGTCTCATGACGCTCGCCGCCTTCGGGCTCATTACCCTCAGACAGTCAAGGGAGAATCTCCTCGACTGGTTTGCCATTTCGGTCTTCTCGGTGACGCTCATCGCGCTCTGGCTCTACTGGCTGGCTTCGATGCTCGGGTTCCCGCCCAAGATGGCGCATTCGATCGCAATGCTTTCACCCGGGTTTGAGCCGACCTTCGGCTGGGGCGCGCTCACAGGCTTTGCCGCCTGCGTGATCTGGGTGGTCTTCGTCGCCTGGCGCCTCACCCACCGCCCGATCGTCGTCTGGCGCGGCCCCTGGCTCTCCGCTGCCGGCATGACCGCGACCGCCATCACCTTCCTCGGCCTCTGGCATCCGGCAATTGACATTGCCCGCTCCTATAAGGCCCCGGCGCTTGAGACGGCTTCTGAAGCGAAGCGCCTCACGGGCGAGGCGTCTCCCCTCATTGAAGGGAACCTTCTTTCTCCCGGCATCCGAACGGTCTTCACGCTCCATGGCGGCATCCATTTTGCGCCGGCGGGCGAAGGCGCGAAGCTCAGGCTCGTGCGCTACCGCGGAAGCGACGTTCCCCAGGAGGCGCTCACGCCGCCCATCTCGCGCCCACATACCGATGAAGCCTTCACACTCGTCCCCGGACGCAACCGCTAATTCTCGTTTTTAAAGCGTCATGCCGCAGAATCTTCTTCCTCCCGACATTTCGTTCAAAGCGCTCCTTCGTCTCGCCGGACCGATTTTCGTCGCCAACGTCGCCATCATCGGCAGCGGCACGATCGACACGATCATGGGCGGACAGCTCGGCGCCGAGCACCTCGCCGCCATTGCGCTCGGCATCGCTGCGACCATTTCCGTTCTCATGGGACTTGTGGGCATCCTCCAGGGGCTTTCGCCCGTTGCCGGCCACCACTACGGCGCCCGCAAGATGACCGAAATCGGCATTGACCTCGGGCAGGCGATGTGGCTCGTTGTCGGCTTCTCTCTCATCGGCGTCCCCATTCTGATGGCGACCGACTTCTGGATGGAGCTCGGCGGCGCCAAGGGCGAGGTTGCCCGGATGGCAACCCAGTACATGTTCTGGACGGCGCTCGCTCTTCCCGGCTCCATGGCGGCCCGCACCTTCATTGCGGTCAATGCCGCCGTATCGCGCCCGCGCGTCACGATGTGGGTGTCGCTCGCCATGCTTGCCCTCAAGGCTCCGCTCAACGCGGTCTTCATGTACGGGCTCTTCGGCCTCCCCGCGCTCGGGGGCGGCGGCGCCGGCATCTCGTTCTTCATCCTCACTTATCTCTCCCTCATCGCCTACTGGGTGATCTGGAATAAGGACAAGTTTTATAAGAAGATGCACGCGCCGGGCTTCGTGCGTCCCGAGTGGAAGCGCCTCTGGAACCTCCTCAAGATCGGCGTACCGATGGGTCTCTGCACCTTCTTTGAGGTTTCAAGCTTCACCCTGATGGCGATCTTCGTCTCGCGCCTCGGTCCCGACATCATGTCCGCGCACCAGATCGTCGCGAACCTCACTTCCATGTGCTACATGGTGCCGCTCTCGCTCGGCATTGCGACCTCGGTCCTCATTGCGCAGTCGCTCGGCGCCCGGTGGCCCTCTGTGGCCTATGAGTGCCTGAAGCGCACGCTGAAGCTCATGGTGACGATCGCCGTCGTGATGTCTGTGCTTCTCTTCCTCTTCCGAAGCTTCATTCTCTGGCTCTATACCAGTGAAGCGGAGGTGCACGGTCTCGCGATGTCGCTCATTCTTTTCGGGTGCTTCTACTACGTCTTCGACGCGATGCAGTCCGTTTCCGCCTTTGCTCTTCGCGGCTACCGCGTGACGGTGGCGCCGATGATCATCTACGGCATCATGCTCTGGGGCGTGGGTCTGGGACTCGGCTACCAGTTCGCCTTCCATGGCGAATGGGCGGGCGGCCCTTACGGCGTCTTCGGCTTCTGGGGCGCTACGGCAACCGGGCTCTTCCTCACCGGCATCAGCCTCACCATCATGGCGCTCTGGGTTGGCCGGCAGTTTGCGAAGGACGATTCGCACAGTCCCGATGAGATGAGGGCCGCCATTCTTGAGGCAGAGTCCCATAAGCCTCAGCCCTGAATCCTCAGCTCACGCTGAACTCCATTCCAACGGATCTTTCCTTACCGGGGAGATCCGTTTCCCTTTTGTCTCAGGATCAAGCACCCGTCATCCGGAAGGATCCCCTTGTGTTATGTTGGGGAATTCCTTTTTTGGCAGCAGCACTGCCTGAAACTTCCAGGGCAATTCATGTCCACGATTCTTTTCCCCAGCCCCATCTTCGGCCCCGTCCATTCCCGGCGCCTCGGCATTTCGCTCGGCATCAACCTTCTTCCTGCGGACGGAAAGATCTGTTCCTTCGACTGCATTTACTGCGAATGCGGCCTCAACGGCTCCCACCGGCCGCATCTGAAGATGCCTTCGCGGGCGCTCGTGCGCTCGGAACTCGAGGGAAAGCTTGCTGAAATGGCCGCAGCCGGCCAGAAGCCTGATGCAATTACCTTTGCCGGGAACGGAGAGCCCACAGGGCACCCGGAATTTGCGCAGATCGTTGACGACGTGATCAAGCTTCGCGACCGCTTTGCGCCCAAGGCAAAAATCAGCGTCCTCACGAACGCCTTCCATATCCTCAGGCCCGAAGTCTTTGCCGCCCTCCAGAGGGTCGACAATGCACTCCTCAAGCTCGACACCGTGAACCTCGAATACATCGAGCTCGTGAACCGCCCGCAGGGCCGCTACGACCTCGAGAGGCTCGTTGAAAAGATGAAGGCCTTTGAGGGCAACTGCATGATTCAGACCATGTTCATGAAGGGCTCCTGGGAAGGAAAGTCGGTCGACAACACGTCGGAGCGCTTCGTGGGACCGTGGCTTGCCGCCGTGAAGGCGATCCGCCCGAAGCTCGTCACGATCTACACGATCGACCGCGAAACCCCGGACAAGAGCCTCGAGAAGGCCACCCATGAAGAGCTTGACCGCATTGCCGCAAGGCTTCGCGAAGCCGGGCTCGAGTGCACGGTGAGCTACTGACCGCTCGGTCATTCCCCGAAGAGTTCAAAAGCCCGAACGCAAAAAAAGGCTTCCCCGGAACCTGATCCGCGGGAAGCCTTTTTATCTGGTCCTGCCGCCTTATCGAAGCGTCAGGACGAGAAGCGCATTACTGTGCGTTCGTGTAGCGGTGCTCGCGAAGCGCCGCAACGCGGTCTTCGATCGAGGGGTGGCTCGCGAAGAGCGAACCGATGCCGCCCGAGATGCCGAAGCCCTTGACGTTGCCCGGAAGCTCGTTCGGGGCAATGCCGCCCAGGCGCTGGAGCGCATTGATCATCGGCGTGGTGGAGCCCATGATGTCCGCGGCGCCCGCGTCCGCGTGGAATTCGCGGTAGCGGCTGAAGGCGGCGACAACCATCGAGGCGAGGAAGCCGAGGCAGATGTCGAGCACAAGCGAGGTGACGTAGTAGCCGACGCCCGGCGCATCGTCTTCGTTGCGAAGGATCTGACGGTCGACGACCCAGCCGATGATGCGCGAGAGGAAGACGACGAAGGTGTTCATCACGCCCTGAAGGAGCGTCATCGTGACCATGTCGCCGTTCTTCACGTGCGAAAGTTCATGCGCGAGCACAGCCTCAACCTCTTCGCGGTTCATGAGGTTGAGAAGGCCCGTCGACACGGCGACCAACGCGCTCGAGCGGGAGGCGCCCGTAGCAAAGGCGTTGGGTTCGCCGTCGTAGATGCCGACTTCAGGCATGGGGAGCCCCGCCTTCTGGGCTTCGCTGCGGACAACGTCGACGAGATAGCGCTCAACCGGGGACTGAGGGTTGTTCACGTCGATCATCTGCAGGCCCATCGACATCTTCGCCATCGTCTTCGACATCAGGAGCGAGATGATCGAGCCAGAGAAGCCCACCACCATCGCAAAGACGAAGAGCGTTCCGAGATTGAGCGACTTCCCGCTCATCGTCCCGAAGTTGATGCCGAACACCATCTGGATCACCGTGAGAATCACGGAGAGCATGATGAAGATGGCGAGATTAGCGAGTATTAAAAGGCCGATGCGTTTGAACATGGCTTTCTATTCCTTTCCTTAGCGTCCTCTGGAGACACAAATGCTTTTGTGAGAGATGACGAGCGCCGCTTCTTAGCATTCTTGGGGTGCGGCGCCGCAGGCATCCAGTAATTGGCGTGCGGATGCGTTAATGATGATTTTACGGATGGGGAGAAGGAATTCCCTTAACCGGCTTTCTCCCCTTTTGTAACAAATGCGCGGGAGATTCTTCGAGTTTTTAGACCGCGCGCTTCTTGTCCTCGATGCGCCGCGGGGAGAAGCTGTCCCAGGCGCCGCAGCCGAGGCAATGCCACGAGAAGCTTGAAGCCAGGAACCCGCACTTTCTGCACTGGTAGCGCGACCACCTGCGGGCATTCTGTTCAAGCAGCCCGGCGATCATCTTCGTCATCTCGTCGTCGGGATTGCCCTTCAACTTCATCTGCATCATGGCATTGAAGGCTGAAAGGCTCGGGTGTTCCTCGAGGAAGCGCCTCGCGATCTTCTCGGCCGAGGGCACGCCCTGCCAGGCGGCGATGCGCGTGAGCGTTGCTTCCATGACGTCGGCAGTGCCGAGCTTCTCCGTAACGTCGAGGAGAAGCGCGAAAGCGCCCGCCTGGTCGCCTTCCGCAGAAAGCGCATCCGCGAGATGACCGATGACGAGGGGCGCATAGTCCGGGCTCTTCTCAACCACATCCTTCCAGTAGCGGATGGCTTCCGGAGTCGACCCTTCGGCCAGCGCCACCTTCGCGACCGTAATGTCGACGCGGGGCGTTGTATCCTGGTAGCGCAGAAGGGGCGTGACAAGAAGACGCGCTTCCTCGAGGTTCTTGTGCTTCAGCGCGAGGTCGATGCGCTCGCAATAGAAATGAGCGATCTCCTCGGCGTGATTTTCACCGGCCTGGGTTTCGAGAAGACGCGCCGTTTCCGTGGCGGCCGCCCATTCATGTTCCGTGACGTAGATCTTCAGGAGTTCGCGAAGCGCATGGAGGTGCTCCGACGGGACGCTCGCGAGCTTCCTGTACGCTGCTTCGGCGCGATCGAAGAACCCGGCACAGAGGAAGTCGCGCGCAAGCTCCTTCAGGGCGAGCGCACGCTCTTCGTCCGGAAGATCCGCGCGGTTGTAGAGATGCCGGTGAAGCCGCACAGCACGCTCGAACTCGCCGCGGCTTCTCAAGAGATTCCCGAGCACTCGCTCGAGTTCCGTCAGTTCCGGGTCCACGCGCACGACTTCAATGAAGGCGTCAATGGCTTTGTCCGGAGCCCCGTCCAGGAGAAGTGCGAGACCGCGCGAACAGACTTCCGGCACCTTCGCCGCTTCGCCGCGCTGCCGCTGATCCCAGCCGCGGCACCACCAGCCGGCAAAGAAGAGAACCGGAACAAAGATCAGATACCAGTAGTCGAATTCCATCGCGCGGTGCTTCCCCGAAATTAATCAGCGTACGGCATTGGATATCGCCGCACGAAGTCAAAGAGAGAAATTTTACTGCGATCCGGAGTTTCCGAACTTTTTGAGAATCGTTCTTCTCTTTGTGAAATCCATTTTTCAAATGCTGAATAGAGAAACGGCGCACTTCCATCATTTAGGAAATGCGCCGTTGGCGTTCTTTTTATCCTGGCCCCGGAGAACCGAGGCTTCAGATCAGATCAATCTCAGAGGAGTGAGATTAGAACGTGTGAGCGAGGCCGACGTAGACGTTGCCGATCTTCTCTTTGTAGTCGCTGGCAAGAGATTCATCGTACTTATCAAGCGTGGCTTCTGCATAGCCGCCACCGACATAGATCTTGGTGCGTTCGCTCAGCTCATAGCCGTAACGGGCAGCAAGACCGTAGTACTTGGCGTCGAGATCCTTCTTGCCGTCATACTCAGAGGTGTAAAGATCTTCAAGGGTGGCATCCACGTAGTAGAGACCAACGCAAAGTTCGCCGCCGGCAACCGGAGCAACCGTGCCGAGGTGCAGACCGTAGCCCTTATAGCCCTTTTCGGTGGCGTAATACGAGGCAGGAGTGGTCTCGTCACCCTCGTTGTACACAATGGACGAGCCAACATCAAAGCTGTCTGAGAAGATGCTGCGGGCACCGGAGAAGTACTGAGCTTCAGCAAAGAGCTTCGCAACGCCGAAGTCATAGTTGCCGCCGACGAAGACGAGGTTGTGATCATCAGGTTCGAACTTGTACTCAGCGACACGATCCAGCGTGGAATACTTCGTGAGTTCATAGCCAGCCGCAAACTGGGCAGGACCATATTCACCCGTCACGCCGACGGAGAAATAACGTTCAGCCGTCGACTCGCCTTCGGTCATCGTCTTCTTATCGTCACGTTCGGCTTTGCTGTCCGTCTTGAAGGAGTACTGGACGATACCCTGGAGACCAGCAACACGCGGGGTGGCATAGGTGATCATGTTGTCGTAACGATCGCTGGCGTCAAAGCCCCAGACAGCGTTGTCGCCGCCGTCAAAGGATTCAACATAGCCGAGGAGATCATACGTGCCGGCCGACGAAGCGATGCCGCCCATGCGGCCGAAAGCGAGTTCACCGAAGGGACCGTAAACCGTCAGAGCGGCTTCACGACCGAAGAGGCGGCCATCCTGGCCAAGCGTGCCGTCATCAGTGCTGACGCCGTTTTCAAGCTTGAAGCCGACCTTGTAGCCGTTGCCGAGATCTTCGACGCCCTTGAGGCCGAATTTGCTGGCCGTATCAATGCCGGACGTCATTTCAAACGTATTGTCGCCGTCAACAACCTTCGATCCATCGAAGCCCTTGACGTCGCTGTAGGTATAGGAGAGGCCCTGGTCGATGGCGCCGTAAAGCGTCACATCAGCAGCCATGGCGGAGCCGGCAAACGCGCCGAGGACGGCGAGCGCAGCAAGAGTCTTTTTCATTTTCAGAAATCCCATTTAAAAGCCCGCCGGCATAGTGCTCTGATGGCGAAATGCTTCGGCGGACGTGAACGAACGCCCTCCGGGCATTCGCAGCACTGGCGTAGCGGACTTCTTGCACAAGACCGGAACGCCGATTGAACCGAGGTTCATCATAGGTAGAACGGAGGAGCTATTCGATGGTCAATTTTGGTAAATGAGAATTTTTCTCGATTTTTCAATTACCTCCTAATTGTGATTTTTGTCGGATAGAAGCAACAGCCGTAACAGTCCGTCATCGCCCGGACGCGTAAGAGAAAAGCCGCACTCCCTCGAAAAGGAATGCGGCTTTCAGGATGTTTTTTCAGAGAGATCCTCATTCAATGAATGAAGGATTTCCCGAAAATCATCTTTGGTCAGACATCAGATTCGCGGCTCTTGTCCACGCGCTCCCTCAGGCCCTTGCCGGCCTTGAAGAAGACGGTGTAACGGGCGCGCACAGCAACTGCCGAACCATCCTGAGGATTGCGGCCGACGCGCTCCGGACGATATTTCAGTCCGAAGGAGCCGAAACCGCGAATCTCGATGCGGCTGCCTTCAACCAGCGTGTCGGCCATCGTATTGATGATCACGGCAGCGGAATCCATGCAGTCGCGCTCGCGAAACGTCGGAAGACGTCCGTAGAACTCAGCAAGAAGTTCGGATTTGGTCATGGAATTACCCATGGTTGCCTCCTCTGACTCTGATTACTTCTGCTCGAGCTTGGCCTTGAGCAGAGCGCCAAGGTTCGTCGTGCCCGTGGCGGAGCCGGCGTCAGCGTTGACGCGATCGAGCGCAACGCGGGCTTCAGCGGCGTCCTTAGCCTTGATGGAGAGCTGGATGCTGCGGTTCTTGCGATCAAGGCTGATCACGGCAGCTTCAACTTCCTGGCCGACGGAGAGGACGGTCGTGGCGTCTTCAACGCGATCCGTGGAGATCTCGGAAGCGCGGAGGTAGCCTTCGACGTCGTTGCCGAGGTCGATCACGGCGCCCTTGGCGTCAACCGACTTGACGGTGCCCTTGACGACGGCGCCCTTCTCGTGCGTGGAAGCGAACGTGCCGAACGGATCGCCGCCGAGCTGCTTGATGCCGAGGCTGATGCGTTCGCGATCGGTGTCGATGGCGAGAACCATGGCTTCGACTTCGTCGCCCTTCTTGTACTGGCGGACAGCTTCTTCACCGGACTCGTTCCAGGAGAGGTCGGAGAGGTGAACGAGGCCATCAATGCCGCCCGGAAGGCCGATGAAGACGCCGAAGTCCGTGATCGACTTGATCTGGCCCTTGACGCGATCACCCTTCTTGTGGGACTGAGCGAACTCATCCCAGGGATTCGGCTTGCACTGCTTCATGCCGAGGCTGATGCGGCGGCGGTCTTCGTCGATGTCGAGAACCATGACTTCGACTTCATCGCCCAGCTGAACAACCTTGCGCGGATCGACGTTCTTGTTCGTCCAATCCATTTCGGAAACGTGCACGAGGCCTTCGATGCCGGCTTCGACTTCAACGAACGCACCGTAGTCGGTGATGTTCGTGACCTTGCCGAAGAGGCGGGTGCCCTTCGGATAGCGGCGGCTGATGCCGATCCACGGATCTTCGCCGAGCTGCTTGAGGCCGAGGGAGACGCGGCTCTTTTCCTTGTCGAACTTGAGAACCTTGGCGGTGATTTCCTGACCAACCTGAACAACTTCGCTCGGGTGGCGGACGCGGCGCCAGGCGAGGTCGGTGATGTGGAGGAGGCCGTCGATGCCGCCGAGGTCAACGAACGCACCGTAGTCGGTGATGTTCTTGACGATGCCCTTGACGATGGCGCCTTCCTGGAGCGTCTCGAGGAGCTTGGCGCGTTCTTCGCCCATGTTGGCTTCGACGACGGCGCGGCGGGAGACGACAACGTTGTTGCGCTTGCGGTCAAGCTTGATGACCTTGAACTCGAAGGTCTTGCCTTCGTACGGCGTCGTGTCCTTGACCGGACGGGTGTCGACGAGCGAACCCGGGAGGAAGGCGCGGATGCCGTTGGTCATGACGGTGAGGCCGCCCTTGACCTTGCCCGTGACCGTACCGGTGACGAGTTCGCCGGATTCGAGAGCCTGCTCGAGGTTCATCCAGGCGGCGAGGCGCTTGGCCTTGTCACGCGAGAGGATCGTATCGCCGTAGCCGTTTTCGACAGACTCAATGGCGACGGAGACGAAGTCGCCCGGCTTGACGGTCACTTCGCCATGGTCATCCTTGAACTCATCGATAGGCACGTAGGCTTCGCTCTTCAGGCCGGCGTTGACGACGACGAAGTTGTAGTCGACGCGGACGACTTCAGCGGTGATGACTTCACCCTGACGCATTTCCTGGCTGGCAAGGCTCTGCTCAAAGAGCTCAGCGAAGGATTCGGGCTTGTTGGTTTCGTTGGACATTGTGGAAAAAATAATGTTTGGAAGCACGCCGCATCCCTGAATCTCTGGATGCAGGAACGGGCGGAGTTGATGGAAAAATACGGGCGGCTGTCCGCTAATCCGGACACCACCCGAAGGAAACGTTTATGTTACAGCAACTTAGCGAGCGAGTTGCCACCAGTCGAGCACTTTTTTAACGACTTCGTCAATCGTCATGTCGGAAGTGTCGAGAAGCTTTGCATCCGCTGCGGGCTTGAGGGGCGCCGCGGCGCGTTCCCGGTCGCGACGGTCGCGCTCCTCGAGGTCGCGCGTAAGCGCTGCCCGATCGGCCTTGAGCCCTCTTGCCTCGAGCTGCTTCGCGCGCCGCTCGGCCCGCACGGCAGCGGATGCCGTCATGAAAATCTTGAGGGGCGCCTCAGGGAAAACCACCGTTCCCATGTCGCGGCCGTCAGCAACAAGGCCAGGCGCTTCCGCAGCATTCCTCTGCAGATCAAAAAGCGCCTTTCTCACGCCCGGAATAGCGGCCACCTGAGAAGCGGCAACCCCCACCTTTTCCGTGCGGATCGCTTCCGTCACATCGCGGCCTTCGAGCCAGATCCTTGAATCGCGAAAGAGGGGCTTCAGGTTTCTGGCAACCGCTTCCGCAGCCGGACCGTCAGAGAGGTCGATGCCGGCCTCAAGGGACGCCAGCGCGGCAAGCCGGTAGAGCGCGCCGCTGTCGAGATAATGGAAACCGAGCGCCCTGGCAGCGCGTTCGGCAATCGTTCCCTTGCCGCTCGCGGCCGGTCCGTCAATGGTGATCACTGGTACGGTCATTTTTCCCTCTCGCTAAGAAATCTGCTGCTCTCCGGTCTTATGCCGGAACGACGATCTTCGTTTTTGCCGGATGCCGGACGGCAAAGTTCCGCATGAAGTCGGCAAGCTTCACCGCCCCTTCAATCGGCATGGCGTTGTACATGGATGCCCGGATGCCTCCGACGGACCGGTGGCCCGCCAGATTAATGAACCCCTCTGCAGCGGCTTCCTTCACGAAGACGCTCGTCAGCGCCTCATCGCGAAGGCGGAAGACCACGTTGACGCGGCTTCTCGAACCCTCGGCGACATGCGACACATAGGTGTCGGAGAGTTCGCTGATGACGCTGTAGAGCTGCGACGAGCGGACGAGCGCGCGGGCATTGAGCTTCTCGAGCCCGCCTTCATTCTCAATCCACTCGGCCATGAGGTTCGCGACATAGAGCTGAAAGACGGGCGGCGTATTGGGAACGCTGTCGGTACGGCTGTAGACGCCGTAGTTGAGAAGCGTCGGCACCTCGGCAGTCGCGAGCCCGAGCAGATCACGCCGAAGAATCACGACCGAAAGACCGGCGATGCCGAAATTCTTCTGCGCGGCGGCCCAGATGAGGCCGAATCTATTGACGTCCACGGGCCTCGTCATGAAGTTGCTCGACATGTCCGCGACGAGCGGCACGTCGGGCGCGTCCGTCAGCATCGGAGGCGCCGGAAATTCCACGCCGTGGATGGTTTCGTTGTCGCAATACGCGCAGTAGCTCGATTCCGGAAGGACTTCGAGCTCTTCATTGGCGGGCGCTCTCGTGCCCGACCCGGAATAAGCGGTCTGCACGCGCCCGAACCGGAGCGCTTCCTTTGCGGCCGCCTTGCTCCAGGCGCCCGTGATGATGTAGGTCGAAAGCGTCCCGGCTCCCAGGAGATTCATGGGCACCATCGAAAACTGCATGCGCCCGCCGCCCTGGCAGAAAAGGATGTCGTAATTGTCGGGCACCTTGAGGAGCGAGCGGATCCGGGCCTTCAGGTTCCGCATGATCTCCGCAACCTGCGGTCCCCGGTGGCCTGCCTCGAGAATCGAAAAGCCGAGTCCCTGATAGTCGAGGAGCTCCGACTGGATCCGCGAGAGCACCGGCTCAGGCAGCATCGCCGGACCGGGAGCGAAATTGAAAGGTCGTTTCATGGGAACCCCCATCAGACTCAAGCCCGGCAGAAAGACCGGGCTTGATCGTTGAGTGCGTGGTGAATTAAGGCTTCGATTTGCCGGCTTCGTCGCCTGCATCGGACTTCTCATCCTCTCCGGCGTCGCCGGAATCTTCGGCATCATCCATCTCGAGATCCTCGGACTCCTCTTCCTCAGAAGCATCGTCCTCGGGGACATTCTCGATATCGAGATGCGTCACCTCGTCCTCATCCTCTTCGCCCGTGCGGTCGATGCGCTCAATGGTCGCAAGCGTATCTTTGCCCATGCGGATGAGAATCACGCCCTTCGTTCTGCGGCCCCGCACCGGGATTTCACCGGCACGGGTGCGGACAACCTTGCCGCCCGTCGAGAGAAGCATGATGTCGTCCTCAGGCGTAACGATGAGCGCCGCAACGAGAGAACCATTCTCCTCGGAGGTGCGGATGGCAATGCGTCCCTTGCTGCCGCGCCTGTTGATCGGGAAGTCCGAAATCGCCGTGAGCTTTCCGAATCCCTTCGAGGTCGCCGTCAGCACGAATTTGTCGGAATCCGCACAGGTCGCAAGCGCAATCACGCTCTGGCCTTCGGCAAGTCGGATGCCGCGAACGCCGTGCGCCGCGCGTCCCATGACGCGGACGTCGGTTTCCTTGAACCGCACGCAGAAGCCGTCCGTATTGAAGAGGAACACGTCGTCCTCGCCCGAAGTGAGCGAAACGCCGATCAGATGTTCGCCTTCATCAAAGCTCATGGCGCGCACGCCCTGCTGCAGACGAACGGCGCCCGCAAATTCAGAGAGCCTCGAGCGCTTCACCGTGCCCATATTGGTCGCGAAGAGCACGAACTTCTCGTCGTCAAAGCCCTGGATCGGCAGAATGAAGCTGATTTTCTCGCCTTCGTCGAGCGGAAGGAGATTCACGATCGGGCGGCCCCTCGAGCTTGCCTTCCCTTCGGGAAGATCAAAGACGTCGATGCCGTAGACCTGGCCCAGGGTCGAGAAGCAGAGAATGATGTCGTGCGTATTGGCGATGAAGAGCTTTTCAATTGCGTCGTCCGCAACAGTCGCCTGAACGTTTCTGCCGCTGCCGCCGCGCTTCTGGGCGTTGTAGTCGGAGAGTTCCTGACTCTTCACATAGCCGCCGCGGGTGATCGAGACCACCATGTCGCGGCGCGGGATCAGATCGCGCTTATTGAAGTTGGGGTCGCCCTCAAGATCCACGGTCGAGCGACGTTCGTCGCCGTAGGCTTCGCGAATTGCAAGAAGCTCCTCGCGGATGATCGCCGTCACGCGTTCGGGCTTTCTCAGAATGTCGATGAGATCAAAGATGCGCTCCATCATGGCCGAATAGTCGGCAATAATCTTTTCGCGTTCAAGACCCGTGAGGCGGCGCAGGTTCATCGACAGAATATTGTCGACCTGCGTCTTCGTGAGGTAGTAGAGCCCGTCAGGCTGAAGCCCCCGCGATGCCTCGAGCCCCTCGGGGTCGGCGTCGCGCCCGTAGCTCCTCGCCCGCTCCGTAATGTCCTTCGCAAACCCGAGCGGCCAGCCGCGGCTCATGAGCGACGTCTGCGCTTCCTCGACGGTCTTCGCCGCGCGAATGAGGCGGATGAATTCGTCGATGTTGGCAAGCGCAATCGCCTGGCCGGCAAGAATGTGGCCGGCTTCCCGGCTCTTTCTCAGACGGAAGACCGTGCGGCGCGTCACCACCTCACGGCGGTGCGCGAGGAAGTAGGTGATCATCTGCTTCAGATTGAGGAGCATCGGCTGGCCGTCGACGAGCGCGACCATGTTCATGCCGAAGCTTTCCTGCATCTGGGTGTTCTTGAAGAGGTTGTTGAGCACGACCTCCGGCATCGTCCCCGTCTTGAGGTCAATCGCAATGCGGATCTGGCGCGTCGATTCGTCGCGCATTTCCGAAATGCCCTCGAGCTTCTTCTCGCGCCAGAGTTCATGCATGCGTTCGTAGAGAACGCGCTTATTGACCATGTACGGAATCTCGTCGACCACAATGCGGGTGCGGCCGTTGCCGAATTCCTCAAGATGCGTTCTCGCGCGCATGAGGACGCGCCCGCGGCCGGTGCGGTAGCCCTCGTGGACGCCGCTGATGCCGAAGACGATGCCGCCCGTCGGAAAGTCGGGAGCGGGCATGCGGCGGATGAGGTCGTCGATCGTGCAGTCAGGGTGCTCGAGCGCGTGCACGCAGGCGTCGATGGTTTCCTTCAGGTTGTGGGGCGGAATGTTGGTCGCCATGCCGACCGCGATGCCCGAGGAACCGTTGACGAGAAGTTCCGGGAGGCGCGTGGGCAGAACCACAGGCTCCATTTCGGAATTGTCGAAGTTCGGGATGTAGTCGACCGTATCTTCATGAAGGTCGGCGAGCATCTCCTCGGCAATCTTCATGAGGCGGACTTCCGTATAGCGCATGGCCGCCGCGCTGTCGCCGTCGATCGAGCCGAAGTTGCCCTGACCGTAGATGAGCGGATAGCGCATGGAGAAATCCTGCGCCATGCGCACGATCGTCTGGTACGCGGCGCTGTCGCCGTGCGGATGGAATTTGCCGAGCACTTCGCCCACCACGCGGGCGGCCTTCTTCGTGGGCGAATTCCAGACATTCCCGATTTCCTTCATCGCGTAGAGCACGCGGCGGTGCACGGGCTTCAGGCCGTCGCGCACATCGGGAAGCGCGCGCCCGACGATGACGCTCATTGCGTAGTCGAGATACGACTGACGCATCTCGTTCTCAATGGCTACCGGGAGAAGCTCCTGGGCAATGGCATCGCCCGAGGTCGGGGAGGACCCTTCGGGCTGACCTTCCTCTTCGTTGATCGCCTCACCCTCGTTCTTCTTGTCTTCGTCCATCAGCTCACCTGTTAGAGATGCGCCGCTTCGATGTCAGCGCACAAAAGGCCGCGGGCGCCTCGAGGGCTCAACCGCATGCGCAACATTTGAGAGCATGCATGCGGGAGCCGGCCGCCTGCGGCAATATCAGAAACGAGTTATTTTATCAGCTTCCATCCATTTTCCATCCCGCACGAACGGGCGCAGAGAGAGCCTCTCCGGAGTCTCGCCGGCGCCTTCGCTCCTGCCGCCGTTTTCCTTTCCACAGAAGAGAAAAGAAGTGCTCAACGCAGATACGATCATTGAGGCCCGCTGGGTCATTCCTGTCGCCCCGAAGGGCGTCATTCTTGAGAACACCTCCGTCGTGATTGCCGACGGCCGGATCATCGATCTGCTTCCGATTTCCGAAGCGCGCACGAAGTACAGCGCCCCGGAAGTCGTTTCCCTTCCGGAGAGCGCGCTCCTCCCGGGCTTCGTCAATCTGCATTCCCATGCCGCCATGAATCTCGTGCGCGGCCTCGGCGCCGACCTTCCCCTCATGGACTGGCTCACGAAGAAGATCTGGCCCGCCGAAGGAAAGCTCATGAGTCCGGAATTCGTGCGCGAGGGCTCGTGGCTCGCGGGTCTCGAAATGGCCGCGGGGGGCGTGACGACGACTTCCGACCACTACTTCTTCCCGAAGGCCGCTGCCGAGGGGCTCCGCTCGGCGGGGCTTCGCTGCGCGGTCTCCGGAATCGTGATCGGCTTCCCCTCGGCCTGGGCAAAAAACAACGCCGAATACCTTGAAAAGTCCGAGGCGCTGATCCGCGAATTCGAGGGCGACCGCTTCATCCGCACCACCATTGCGCCTCATGCGCCCTATACGGTGTCGGACGACTCCCTCAAGGCCTGCGCGGCGATTTCAGACCGCTACGGCGTGCCGATTCACATGCATGTGAACGAAACCGCGGGAGAAGTGGCCGACAGCCTGCGCGACCACGGCGAACGCCCGATCGAGCGCCTTCGCCGCTGCGGTCTCCTGAACGACCGCCTTATTGCCGTCCACAGCGTGCACGCCAATGACGACGACATCCGCGCGATGGCGGCCGCCCGTTCAAGCGCCTGCCACTGCCCGTGCTCCAACCTGAAGCTTGCCTCGGGCTTCGCCCCCGTCGCCAAGTTCCTCGCTGCGGGCGTCAATCTCGGCATCGGCACCGACGGTGCTGCGAGCAACGACAAGCTCGACATGCTCGGCGAAACGCGTCTGGCGGCCATGCTTGCCAAAGCCGTTGCGGGCGACCCCACCGCCGCCCCCGTCTTCGACATGCTCGAGGCGGCGACCCTCGGGGGCGCACGCGCGCTCAAGTGGGAGAGGGAAATCGGCTCTCTTGAAAAGGGCAAGGCCGCCGACATGTTTGCCATTTGCCTCGGCACTCCGGAGTCGCTCCCTGTTCAGGACCCCGCCGCACAGATTCTTTATTCGGCCGGGCGCGAATGCATCACGCACACCTGGGTGGACGGAAGCCTCATCATGGAGAAGTCTCAGCAGACGGTCTATCCCGATCCTCAGGCGATTGAGCGCGCCCGTTCGCTCGCCGCCAAGTGGCAGAGTCGAATTTGATATTCCGATTCAGTTTTCCTGCCGCCGAGCATCCGATGTCGGGCCGCGGCAGGAAAAAACATCCGGGATTAAAACGCTCATCATTGATCTTGATGCAAAGATCCTCGAAGTGCTTTGTCTATAATGGGCGACGCTTGAAAATCTTCCCATGCTGACCCGAACAGCCGCTCTGAAATGCATCGAGCGGCCGAAGATCAGCTTGATTTCCCACTGCGGGATGACCAGTCAGTGCCGTCTAAAGAAAGGACAGGCATTCTTCCTCGTCCTGTTTTCTAAAAGGATCCTCAAATGAAGACTTCCGCGAAGCTTTGCGGCATTGCCGCCGCTCTTCTTCTCGCTGCTTCCTTCAATGCCTCTGCCGCCGAGACCGTGAACCCCTACGTTCATTCCTCCTCCGGCCAGATCGTGAAGAACAGCACCGATCTTTGCTGGCGCACCGGCTTCTGGACCCCGGCTCTTGCCGAGGCGATGGGTGTTGACGGCGCCGGCTGCGCTTGCGATGCCGACATCCTCGACAAGCAGGCCTGCACCGCTGTTGAAGCTCCTGTTGCCACGAAGTCCGCTGAAAAGGTGACCTTCTCGGCCGACACGCTCTTCAACTTCGACCGCGCCACGCTCAAGCCCGAAGGCCAGGCCGTCCTTGACGACCTCGTCTCCCGCATCGCCGGCGTTGACATCGAAGTCATCCTCTCGACCGGCTATGCCGACCGTATCGGCAAGCCCGCTTACAACGAGAAGCTCTCGCAGCGTCGTGCCGACGCCGTCAAGGCCTACCTCGTTCAGAAGGGTGTTGATGCCGCTCTGATCAAGACCGAAGGCAAGGGCTCCGCTGACCCGGTCGTCAACTGCCCGAACCCCTCCAAGGCCGGTCAGATCAAGAACTTCCGCGCGCTCGTTGACTGCCTGCAGCCCAACCGCCGCGCCGTCGTTGAAGTTGTCGGCTCCCGTCCGGCCATGTAATCTTCCTCAGATGCCCCATGCATCTGTAGGCTGATCGCAACAAAGCCCCTGTCTACCGGCAGGGGCTTTCCTTTATGTGAAAAAAGAAAATCATGATCCCCGGCCTCTTTCTTTTCGACCTTGACGGAACGCTCGTCGATACCGCGCCCGATCTCGGGGGCGCCGTGAACGACATGCGCATTGCCCGCGGTCTTGAGCCGCTCCCGCTCGACCTCCTTCGCGAACCTGCAGGGCACGGTGCTCCGAAGCTCCTCAAGGCGGCCTTCAACATGGAGACGACGGATGAAGCGTATCCGGCGATGCGTGCGGAGTTTCTGAAGAACTACGCGGCGCGCGGCGTATCCCATTCGCCGCTCTTTGCCGGCATCCGGGAGCTCCTGGAAGCGCTCCGCGAAATGCATGTTCCCATGGGCGTCGTCACGAATAAGCCGCAGGAACTCGCCGACAGGGTCTGCCGGGAACTTGATCTCAGCGACTTCATGGAGGTCGTGATCGGCCTCGGGCCCGAAGGCACGAAACTGAAGCCCGCTCCGGATTCGCTGCTCCTGGCGCTGAAGCGGACCGGGATCCCCGCGGAAAAAACGCTCTATGCGGGCGACAACACCAAGGATGCGCTCGCGGCTCAGGCGGCCGGAATGCCCTTTGCCTTTGTCGCCTGGGGCTGCCAGCAGGAACTGCCTGATAGAGCGCTCTATGAATGCGCTGCCCGGACCCCTGCAGACCTCCTCTCCTGGATGCTCCGGCGGTAAGCGAAGCCGTTATGCTTTGATTTGTTGTGTAAACACCCCTCGGTTACTTTGCGTTTCAGACCATTCCTGCACTACCGGGCGTCTTCAGGGTATGATTCGCGTCACCACATCCGGGGGCGCCTTGGTTTCGACGAGGATACTGACGCTGTCCGGTGCATGCCGAGGTGCAGTCACCTCGTAAATCCGCTGCAATCAATTAAACGCCAACAACAAGCGTTTCGCTCTCGCGGCTTAATCCCGCGGGATGCTGCACTGATTTGACTTTGGGTCAGGCAGGGCAACCTGCTGCAGCATCAAATTACAAAGCCTAGGTTCGCCGGCTGTCGTCGACGGCGTTCCGAAACTTAGATGACTGGGCAGCCGCTGGCCCGCCGATTGGCAAAACGGCTGTCGAGATCCAAATCATTCGGCTACGCATGTAGATCCGCCAGAAAACGATTTTCGGACGCGGGTTCAACTCCCGCCGCCTCCACCAATTTTTAAAACCGCGACGCGCTTGAAGCACGCCGCGGTTTTTGCATATTGGGAAACCGGTAGCCCTATCGAATACCCGGCTTTTCGGGCTCCCGGAGCGCCGCATCGGCGCCGCGCCTTCCTTAAACCTCCTGGTGATTGCTAGGATTAAGAGGCGTCTCAACATTCTCCTGAGACGCTTTCCTTTTAAGTACCCGATTCTTTACTTCTGAGCGAAGACCCCCGATGCCCACAGAAAACACCTTCTCCGCGCTTCAGCCCGCCTTTGACGCCCTTGCGCTCCTCTTCCTCCAGCCCGAAACGCTCGGCGCCGCCGCGCAGCTCCCGCAGGCGGCTGAAGTCATTCTTGAAGCCGGAGCCAGTCTTCCTCAGACGCTCAGAAGCCGGCTCGACGAAATTGCCGCCCGCACACCTGTAAGCGATCTTGCGCTCGCTCAGGCCTATGCAAAGCTTTTCCTCGGCGTGGGCGAGAAAACCATTCCGCTTTGCGAGAGCGCCTGGACGAGCGCTCAGCACCTGCTCTGCCAGGGGGCGGAACTTGAATGCCGCCGGGTCTATGAAGATGCCGGCCTCGAGCTCGCGGGCGGCTCCGTCGTTCCCGAGGATCATTTGGGGCTCATGCTCGGTTTCCTCGCGGTATCGGCGCTTCGCGGCGACGCCCGGACGGGCTTGAGCTTCTATCAAACGCACGCCGCTCCGCTGCTCCCGGCGATTGCCGATGCCATCCGTCAGCGCGGCGAAGCTGCCGGCCCCTATCTCGATGTCGCCGACCTCCTTGAAGGCATTCATCAGACTCTCGCCTGAAGAACTCGCCTCAAGGACCCGAACTAAGAAAGGCCGCCCGAAAGGATTTTCTCCCGGGCGGCCTTTCCGTTATGCCTTGAGACGAAGTGTTCAGAGCTTCAGCTCATAGGACTCCACATCCATATGGGTTGCGATGTAGCGGATCTTGGGCTTTGTGCCCGCCTTCACGTTCATCGCCTTCGCCTGAGCAATGAGCTTTTCCATTTCGGGCGTGGGCGACTCGTAGTCAACGAGCGTCATCGCGCCGATGCCGCAGGCTTCAACGCAGGCGGGCTTCAGGCCCTTCGACGTGCGGTGCGTGCAGAGCGTGCAGTGTTCCGCGCGTCCGGCCTTATGCTTCTGCCAGGGCTCGAGGTCGCGAATCGCGAGCGGCGCCTTGTCGCCGAAGTAGTTGGTGACGCCGGAAGTATTGAACTGCGGGACGCCGTAGGGGCAGACCCTCGCGCACATCTGGCAGCCGATGCATTTTTCCTCGTCGACGAGCACTTCGCCCGCCGGGCCCTTGTGGATCGCCTTTGCAGGACAAACCTTCATGCAGGCGGGATTGTCGCAGTGCTGGCAGGAAGCGCGGAAGTAGTTGATGACGTTCGCCTTCGCGTCTTCAAGCCTCTGGATCTTTTCATAAAAGATCCCGGGCGCCACCTGATTTTCTTCCTTGCAGGCAATGGCGCAGGCATGGCAGCCCACGCACTTGTCGATATTGACAATGATTCCGTAGCTCGACATGTCTTTCTCCTTTATCAGGCGTTCTTCGCCGCATCAGCCTTGACGACTTCGACGCAGACGTCGTTGCAGCAGGGGTAGCCCGAAATCGGGTCCCAGCCCTTTCTCGGAATAAGACCCTGCGTTTCCTGATCGCCGCGCCAGCCGTACTGGGCGTCGATCATGCCTTTCCTCGCAAGGATCGTGACGCGCACGCGGGCGCGCACCTTGTCCTTCGAGTAGGGAGAAATCATCCAGACCTGGTCGCCTTCCACTAGATTGCGGGCGGCGGCATCGGCCGGATGCATGTTGATGTAGGACTCGGGCTCGAGCTCGAGGAGATACGGCTGATCGCTTCTCGTCTTCGAGTGCGTGATGTAGGGACGACGCGTGCCATTGAGGAGCTTCAACGGATACTTTTCCGTCGGCTGCGGCGCCTTCTCGTAGACGGGGAGTCCGGGGAAGCCGTGCTTCGCCAGAACGGACGAAACGAATTCGATCTTGCCCGAAGGCGTTCTGAAGCCGGGCTTGCCGTCAAAGCGCAGGATGCCCTTCGCATACTTTTCGGTCGCGGGCTTCGGGAACCATTCGCAGACCTTCACTGCCGGGAGCATCGCCTGACGCTCGGCATAGCTCGTGCCCCAGCCGTTCAGGATCGAATCGCAGGCCTTCACCGGGTCGCCGCCGAAGAAGAGGTCGCTGTCGCCCGTCACGGCCGCGCCGATCGTGAGCGCAATCTTCCAGTCTTCCCAGGCTTCGCCGAGAGGCTTCACGGGCTTTCTGGCGCTCACGGCGCGCCCATGGACGCCAAAGGGCGCATAACGCTCGAAGTTCATTGCGGCCGGAAGCACCAGATCCATGTCGTGGTGCGTCTCGTCGCGGTAGAAGTAGTCGGTCGCGAACGAGAAGTCGAGCTTTCTGATCGCTTCCTGATATTCGGCCGGGCTCGGCCAGATAAGAAGATTCGTGCCGAAGCCGGCAAACGCCTTGATGCGGCCTTCCTCCACCATTTCGGGGAGCTTGTTCGGGCTGCAGAGCACCTGCATTTCGTTCCAGACGGGAGCGAATTCGCGGTCGATGCGGCGCGCCTTCTGTTCGGGCTTGTTGAACCAGGCCTGATCAATGAAGGTCTTCGTATAGCCTTCGTCCCAGCGGATGTAGTCCTCGGGCCAGTTGTTGAAGGTCGAGCCGCCGGCGTTGTCGACGTTCCCCGTGAGGGCCATGAGGAGCGAATACGCGCGCACGTTGTTGCAGCCGTTCCCCTGATGCGGGATCGACTGCCCCGGGAGCATCATCGAGGAGGGCCCGTCGGCAAACATGCGGGCCGCCTTCACGACGTCGTCCGCCGGAACGCCAGTTTCCTTTTCCACGTATTCGGGCGTAAAGGCTTCGCAGTATTTGACGAGCTCTTCATAGCCCGTGCACCACTTGTCGACGAACTCGCGCTTCACGAGTCCTTCCTTCACGAGGACGCGGATCATGCCCCAGGCAAGCGCGCCGTCGGTGCCGGGCTTCACCTGCAGGTGAATGTCGGCCTGTTCGGCAACCTTCGTGCGGCGCGGATCGGAGACGATGAGCTTCAGACCGCGCGCCTTCTGCGCGAGGAGATTCCTGAAGAACCCGTGGGGCGAAGCCCAGGAGCCGTTCTTGCCGACGATCATGCAGCACTTCGTCTTCGGGCTCGGACCGCCTGCGATTTCAGCGCCGTAGGAAAGCTCGAGCGCATGCACGTATGCGAGGTTGCAGGCCACCGAACTTTCGCAGCAGTAATTGGGGCTGCCGAAATAGCGCGCGAGACGCATGACGGGAGGACGGGGCTCCTTCGGGTCGCCGCAGTAAAAGAGCACGCGGTCGGCGCCGTTCTTTTCCTTCACGGCATTGAGCTTCTCGGCAATCGTCTTGATCGCCTCGTCCCAGCTGATGCGCACCCAGCCCGGATCTGCCGCCCCCTTGGGCGCCGTGCGCTTCATCGGGTAAAGGAGCCGGTTGGGGTTGTAGAGCCTCTGGAGCGTCGAAATGCCCTTCGAGCAGAGGAAGTGATTCGGATGTTCGTTCCAGTTTTCAATGCGGATCACGGTATTGCCGCGCGCCTTGAAATGGATGCCGCACATCGGCATATGGTTGCAGGAATCGCAGATGGTCCAGCCGGACCAGTCGGTCTGAGATTCCTGAGAGTCTGCTGCACGGACAGCAGGCTGGAAAAGCGCGGCGGCAAAGCCCGCGCCCGCACCCTTCATCAGGGCGCGGCGTGAGACGGACAGGGTCATTTTGTTCTCCTTGCGCTTTCTGTTTTTGTTTTGGAAATGCGCAATTTTTTGAATTGGTCCTTTTTCCATCCTAGGAGAACTTGTGAGGCACTTCTATTCGTAAATATCCTAGAGCCGCTAGTGATTCAAACGTGCTATGGGTCCAAGCGGGTAAACAGAACCGCCGCCTGAAGCCGCCCGATGCAAATTGCGAGCAAATGTTCAAATTTCTCCTCTTTCTTCCCTCGAGCCGATAATGTTCTAAACACATATCCCTACCGAAACAGGAATTCTCTATGGCGAAAGTCCTCAAATTCACCGCATGCGCCGCTGCGGTTGCCGTAGCGCTTTACGCCGGCGCCGGCTACGTCGGCGTTCCCTATGCGACGCGCACCGTTCTTGAAAAAGTGGTGTCTCAGGAGCTCGGCCGCGAAGTAACGCTCTCCGACGTTTCCTTCAATCCCTGGACGCTCGTTTATGAACTCAAAGGGCTCTCGATCCCGGAAGCAGGGAGCGACCCGCTCCTCAGGCTCGACCTCCTGCGCGTCGACGCCTCGATTCAGACGCTCTTCAAGCTTGCTCCCGTCATTGAGGAAGTCACCATCGACGGCCTTCGCATCAATGCCGTCATGAATGAAAAGAACCGCCGGGATGTAGAGCGTCTGCTCGGCAAATCCGGGACATCCGAAAAATCAGACGGCGCGGCTGCTGAAAAGAAGAGCGAAGCCTCCTCCGGGCTTCCTCAGTTTGCGGTCTACAACATTTCCGTCACGAACAGCTCTCTCAGCTACCGCGACGATGCGCAGAAAATCAATCAGGCGCTCACCGACCTGACGCTGAGGCTCCCCTTTGTTTCCACGATGGAAAGCGCTTCGGAAAGTCTCGTGACGCCGGAGCTCGCGTTTAAGCTCAACGGCTCCCAGATTGAGGCGACAGGCTCTACAAAGCCCTTCGGCACCACGCTCGAAGCGCGCCTCAACTTCAAGGTTTCCGCCCTTGACGTGGCCGAACTTGCGCGCATTGTTCCCGCGCTCAATTCCGACAACCTGCGCGTTGCCGATGCAAAGCTTTCTTCCAACCTAACCTTCGTCTTCCGCAACCCGACGGGCGGGAACCCGGCAAAGATGCTGCTTTCGGGCACAACCTCCCTCGCGAACGTTTCCGTCACCCAGAAGGAGAGTCCGATCGTCACGCTCCCGAAGGCCGAGCTCAACCTCAACGAACTTGACCTCGTTGACCAGCGCGCCGTCGTGGAGAATCTGACGCTCACAGGGCTCAGGCTCGACGTCAGGAATTCCAAAGCGGGCATCAACCTGCTCGCGGCTGCTGAAAGCGCTGCCGGCGGCACGGAGAAAGCCAAGCCTGAGGCGAAGACAGAAGCAGCGCCTGCTGCCTCTTCCTCCGCTTCGCCCTGGACCTGGAAGGTGGTCGCGGCTTCGCTTCGCGACGCCAATATTTCCTGGACCGACTCCACGCTTTCGCCGGCCGCAAAAATTACCGTTGCGAATCTCGATGCCTCCGTGAAGAACCTTTCTTCGGACGCTGAGAAGGCGGGGAGCTTCTCCGTTTCGGCTGAACTTTTAGGCGGCAGAATCGAAAGCTCCGGCACCGCTCAGATTTCTCCGCTTGCCGTCTCGGCTGCCGCCAAAGGCACGAGACTTTCCCTCAATGCAGTCGCTCCTTACATAACTAAGGCGCTCGGCGCAGACGTAAGAGCTGGCATTGCCTTTGACGTCAAGGCGGATCTGAAGGGTTCGGATGCTGCCGCTTCAGGCACCGCCACCCTGAACGACTTCACGCTGAAAGAAGGAAAATCAACGCTTGCGTCCTTCAAGACGGCGACGCTCAAGCTCAATTCCGTCGACACCGCGAAGCGCTCCGCCGATGTGGCGCTTGTCTCGCTCGCGAGCCCCGTCGTCAATGCCGTCATGACGAAGTCGGGCATCAATTTTGCGAAGCTTGCCGGCTCCGGATCGGAGTCGAAGACTCAGACTGAAGCAAAGCCAAGCAGCAAGGCTGAAGCGAGCGCCCCCGCCTGGTCGTGGAAGGTTGCTCAGGCCTCCGTCACCAACGGCACGCTCAACTATCGCGACGAAAGCATCAGCCCTGTCGGCACGGCATCGATTCCGAAGCTCAATCTGACGGTCAAAAATCTTTCCTCGGCCAAGGGAAGCCTCGGCACGGTCGACTTCTCGAGCGGCTTGGGCGGCGGCAGCCTCAACGCTGCAGGCAAATTCGGCATCTCCCCGGTTGCTGCCGATATTGAAGTCAAGGGCAGCAAGATCGGCCTCAAGCCTTTCTCCGGCCTCATGACCGGCTACGCCGGCATCGGCGCCAAGTCCGGCACCTTCGATGCGTCCGGCCGCATGAAGCTTGCCTCTCAGAAGGAAAAGACCATTGCCGGCTGGAAGGGAGATCTTTCCCTCTCGACGCTCGATCTGACGAACAGCAAGGGCACCGGGCTCATGAGCTGGAAGAAGGCGTCTCTTACGGGGCTCGAGGTTGAAACCACGGAACCCATCCACCTTGTCGTCGCCAAGGCTGAAATCGATCAGCCCGCGCAGAAGCAGGTCGCGGCCGTGAAGGAAATCGCAGGCATTGCGTCCCTGATTTCGTCCCTCACCGGAAAAGACAAGACTGCTCAGAAAATCGAGAAGTACAGCGAGAAGATTCCCGACAAGATCACGCTTGAAAACGTTCGCTATGAAAACGGCAAATTCTCCGCCGAAGGCGTGAGTGCAGCTTCCGTCGGCGGCATTCTTCTCAACAAGCTCTCCGAAGCCATGAGCGAAAAACTCGGCGGAAGCTCTTCCGCGACCAGTACGACAAAGTAGCTTGTGAAGCCAGCCTGCAAGCAATGAAAACTTGCCGCAGAGGAGTCCTGCTTCAGGATTCCTCTGCAGGAGTGCGGCATGAAGACGGGCATTAGCGCCGAATTGAGAATGCCGAAATAACAGAAAGCCCAGACTGCTGAGAAAGCAATCTGGGCTTAGGAATTGGTGCCGGAGAAGAGATTCGAACTCCCGACCTTCGCATTACGAATGCGCTGCTCTACCAGCTGAGCTACACCGGCAACTCTCAATCATCGGCCGTTTCGAACCGGCCTTGTGATCGGAGGAGACGAATTATGCAGAAGTGAATAGCTTGCGGCAAGAATGTTTTACATATTTTTACATTTAGCGCTTTTGCCGTGTACATCTGCATTCGGGATAGCGCAGGCGCTTCCTATGTG
This sequence comes from Sutterella seckii, assembly GCF_009183815.1. Classification (GTDB taxonomy): domain Bacteria; phylum Pseudomonadota; class Gammaproteobacteria; order Burkholderiales; family Burkholderiaceae_F; genus Sutterella; species Sutterella seckii. The sequence goes on from NZ_WEHX01000002.1 coordinate 54,037, forward strand.
TTCGAAATGTATCCGCAGGCCTCGGACGGCATATGGCGCCGACTAAAATCTCAGAACTTTCCCCGTCTCTCATTACCTTTCTCTCTTCGGAGACACCGTTGACCGATCGATTCTCTGCGTCTCTTCCCGCGCCGGCAGACACCGACCATCTCGGCGCCCTGCTCGCCGATGCTCTTCGCTGCGCGAGTGCCGGCATCCTTGCCAGTGGCCTCGCCCTGCGCCTCGAAGGCAATCTGGGAGCCGGAAAGACAAGCCTCATCCGTGCGGCGCTTCGCCGCCTCGGCTGGGAAGGCGCCGTGAAGAGCCCGACCTTCACGCTGCTCGAGACGTATCCCTGCGGCGAATTCACGATCAATCACTTCGACTTCTACCGCTTCGAGGAGCCTGAGGAATTCGAGGATGCCGGGTTCCAGGATGAATTCCGTCCCGGCGCTGTATGCGCTACGGAATGGAGCGAAAAAGCCTTTCCGTATCTTCCGCCCGCCGACATCACCGTGGCGCTCTCGATTGAGGGTCTGGGCAGGCGGGTCGAGATCACGGCGCAGTCGCCCCTCGGCCGGGAAATTCTTGCTTCGATTTCGGAATCATGGAATTCGACCGCCGCCGCCTGATATCCGCCGCCGGCGGTACGCTTCTCCTCTCGCTTGCTCCCTGGCAGATCGCGAGCGGCGCAAAGCTTGTCAACGTCCGCATGTGGCCGGCGGAGGAATACACGCGCGTCACGATCGAAACAGACGAACCTCTGAAGTTCAAGCACTTTTTCGTGCGCTCGGCTTCGCCCCTGAGGCTCGTGATCGACATTGAAGGGCTTGCGCTCACCGAGCGCATCAAGCGCCTCATCGCCGACGTAAAGCCTGACGACCCCTACATCAGCGCCATGCGAATCGGGCAGTTCAAGCCCGGCGTCGTGCGGCTCGTGATGGACCTCAAGACGGACGTGAAGCCCGAAGTCTTCCTTCTGAAGCCCTTCGCCAACTATCAGTACCGTCTCGTCTTCGACATCTACCCGGTGCACCCGAAGGACGAGATCGGCGCGATCCTCGCGGGCTCGCAGGATGGGAATCTGCTCACGGACTCCCTTTCATCCTCAGCTTCCGAAGATCCGCTCGCCGACGTGCTCGCGGGACTTGCCAATCCGGACGCCCCGAAAACCCGGCCGGCGCTCTCGGCCTCCAAAGGGAAGGATGAGAAGGAGACGAAGAAGCCCTCCGCAGCAAAGGAGACGCAGACGCCTTCAAAGACGGTCCCTGCCAAAAAGAGTCAGAACGATGATCAGATCATCATCGTGGTCGATCCGGGGCACGGGGGCGAAGACCCCGGCGCCATCGGACGAAGGAAGACGCAGGAAAAAGTCGTCGTACTTCAGATCGCAAGGCGCCTCGCCAAGCTCATTTCTGCCGAACCCGGCATGAAGGCCGTGCTTACGCGCAATTCCGACCACTTCGTGAGTCTCGGCGGACGCGTGGCGATTGCCCGCCGCGTCAAGGCCCATCTTCTGGTGAGCATCCATGCCGACGCCTGGGTGAAGAGCAACGTAAGGGGGTCTTCCGTCTTCGCGCTCTCCCAAAAGGGCGCCACCTCGGCGGCTGCGCGCTGGCTCGCAAAAAATCAGAACGAATCCGACCTGATCGGCGGCGTCAACATCTCCACCGTCAACAAGCAGGTGGCGAGCGTGCTCGTCGACATGACTTCAGCCTGGACGATCGGCTACAGCCTCGGACTCGGCACGGCCGTGCTTCAGGAACTGCGCGCCATCAACAGGCTCCACAAAACTGCCGTGGAGCAGGCGGGCTTTGCGGTGCTGAAGGGCCAGGGCATCCCGTCGATCCTCGTTGAGACGGCCTTCATTTCGAACCCTTCGGAAGAGCAGCTTCTCAAGAACGCGGATCACCAGCAGAAGCTCGCCCGCGCGATTCTTACGGGCATCAAGAAGCAGCTTGCCGCCGACACGACGCTCACGCGCCAGGGCTGACGCATTCCGGGGCCTTGAGGAGCCTCCTCCGTGCCCCGGAGGACCTCGACCGAAATCCTCCGCACCATTACAATGCGGGGGAAGCACAATCCGACGCGGCGCCCCCGTGCCGAAACGCCGTAGAGGCCCCTTCCGCAGGGAAGGACAGGCCTCCGGTTTTTGCGGGCGCGCCCCTCATCCACCTTGGAGTGAAAACGCAATGGCTCTTGTTTCCATGCGACAGCTGCTTGATCATGCGGCTGAAAACGGCTACGGCATTCCCGCCTTCAACGTCAACAACCTCGAACAGGTTCAGGCCATCATGGAGGCGGCGAGCGAAGTCGGCGCTCCCGTGATCATGCAGGCCTCTGCGGGCGCTCGCAAGTATGCGGGCGAATCGTTCCTGCGCCATCTCATTGAAGCCGCGGTCGAAGCCTATCCGGACGTCCCCGTCTGCATGCACCAGGACCACGGCCAGAGCCCTGCCGTCTGCCAGGGCGCCATCCGCTCGGGCTTCACGTCCGTCATGATGGACGGCTCCCTCATGAGCGACGGCAAGACCATCTCCACCTACGAATACAACGTCGACGTCACCCGCCGCGTGGTTGAAATGGCCCACTGCATCGGCGTTTCCGTCGAAGGCGAAATCGGCTGCCTCGGCTCGCTCGAAACGATGCGCGGCGACAAGGAAGACGGTCACGGCACCGATGCCAAGATGACGCGCGACCAGCTCCTCACGGATCCGGATCAGGCGGCGGAATTCGCCCGCATCACCCAGATCGACGCGCTCGCCATTGCGATCGGCACCTCGCACGGCGCCTACAAGTTCACGCGCCGCCCCACCGGTGAAATCCTCTCGATCGACCGCGTGAAGGAAATCCATGCCCGTCTGCCGAACACGCACCTCGTAATGCACGGCTCCTCCTCGGTCCCGCAGGAATACCTCGCGGAGATCCGCGAATTCGGCGGCGAAATGCGCGAAACCTACGGCGTTCCGGTCGAGGAAATCCAGAAGGCGATCCAGCACGGCGTCCGCAAGGTCAACATCGACACCGACATTCGTCTCGCGATGACGGCCGCCATCCGCCGCTACCTCGTCGAGAATCCCTCGGGCTTCGACCCGCGCGGCTACCTGAAGGCCGCCCGCGCCGCCGCGAAGGCCCTCTGCCGCTCGCGCTACCTCGCGTTCGGCTGCGAAGGCCAGGGCGCGAAGATCAAGCCCGTCGCGCTCGACAAGATCGCTGCCAAGTACGCTGACGGCACGCTTCGTCAGAATGTGCTCTAACGCCTGAGCGAAGCCTCTGATCATGACGGCGCACAGTTCTCCTCTCTGAGACTGTGCGCCTTTTTTCAATCCGAATTCATCCCATGACTGAACCCAAAGCAGAGTCCGCCGAAAGCCTCAAGGGAAAGCGCGGCTTCAGAAGGCTCATCAACGCCACGCGCTACTCCTGGCAGGGCATCCGCGCAGGCTTCAAGAATGAAGCCGCCTTTCGCGAGGAGTGCCTTCTCGCCGTCATTCTGATTCCGGTAGCGCTTCTTCTCCCGGTGACGCTCCTCGAGAAGGTGATCCTCATTAATTCCGTGCTCTTCCTTCTCCTCACGGAAATCCTCAATTCAGCAATTGAAGCGGTGGTCGACCGGATCGGCATGGAAGTGCATCCGCTTGCCGGCCGGGCCAAGGACATGGGGAGCGCGGCAGTGCTTTTCGCGCTCATCATGGGACTCGTCGCCTGGGGCTTCATCGCGCTCCCGGCGGTCCTCAGGCTCTTTTGAGTTTTCTGAGTCCGCGCAAATTCTTCTAAGCAGTTTTCACGGTGGTTTCGGGCCTGAAGGCGCCCCAGCGCCATTAAAATTCCCGCCATCAGGATTTTTCTTTTCTTCCTTAGGGAGGCAACTCTAATGCCCGGTCTTTCCAAGACGAACATCCCGTCCCTCAAGCAGATATACAGCGGCAAGGTCCGCGACTGCTACGCCGTGGGCGACGACAAGCTGCTGCTTGTCGCCACGGACCGCATTTCCGCCTTTGACGTGATCCTCGGCGATCCGATTCCCGGCAAGGGCAAGGTCCTTACGGCGCTCACGAACTTCTGGTTCGAAAAGCTGAAGGACGTGATCCCCAACCACCTCACGGGCATCGCCCCTGAAACGGTCGTGAAGCCCGAGGGAATCCCGCAGGTTGCCGGCCGTGCCGTGGTTTCGAAGCGCCTGAAGCCGATTCTCATCGAATGCGTCGCGCGCGGCTACATCATCGGCGGCGGCTGGAAGGACTACCAGGCGACGGGCGAAGTCTGCGGCATCAAGCTCCCCGCCGGTCTGCGCCAGGCCGAAAAGCTCCCGGAACCCATCTTCACTCCGGCAGCCAAGGCTGAACTCGGCACGCACGACGAAAACATCTCCTACGAACGCGTCGTTGAGATGTACGGCGAAAAGATCGCCTCGACCATCCGCAACGCCACGCTCGAGCTCTACAAGCGTGCGAGCGAATATGCGCTCACCCGCGGCATCATCATCGCCGACACGAAGTTTGAATTCGGTCTCGACGAGAACGGCAACGTTCTCCTCATGGACGAAGTCCTCACGCCGGACTCGAGCCGCTTCTGGCCTGCCGACGACTATCAGATCGGCACCTCGCCCAAGAGCTTCGACAAGCAGTTCATCCGCGACTGGCTTGAATCCCAGCCCTGGGACAAGCGTCCGCCCGCTCCGAAGGTTCCCGAAGACATCATCGAGAAGACGGCCGACAAGTACCGTGAGGCGCTGCGTCGCCTTACCGGCACGGATATCGAGCCGTAAATCTCCCGGGCGGAACATTTTTTCCGCCTGCATTCATGGGGAGCGCCTTCCAAAAGCCGCTCCCCAGCAGCCGGCAGAAGCGTCGGCCCGCATCAAGTTTTCGCCGGGAAAAGGCAGGGAACTTCAGCGGGCGGGCCTTCGGTCGGCTTTTCGATTTTTTATTCTTCTCTAGAGATTCTGAATAATCATGGCAGAGTGCACCAAGACACCGCTCGTCGGCATCCTGATGGGCAGCAATTCCGACTGGGACGTGATGAAGAACGCCGCCCAGATGCTCAAGGACTTCGGCGTCCCCTTTGAAGCCCGCGTCGTGAGCGCACACCGCATGCCTGACGAAATGTTCGAGTACGCTGAAAAAGCCGCCGAACGCGGCATCCGCGTGATCATCGCGGGTGCGGGCGGCGCAGCGCACCTCCCCGGCATGCTTGCGGCCAAATGCACGCTCCCCGTCTGCGGCGTGCCGGTGCCTTCAAAGTACCTCCGCGGCGTCGACAGCCTCCATTCGATCGTGCAGATGCCTAAGGGCGTGCCCGTCGCCACCTTCGCCATCGGCGAGGCCGGCGCCGCCAATGCCGCGCTCTATGCCTGCCAGATCCTTGCGCTCAGCGATCCGGAGCTCTCGCGCCGCCTCGCGGACTTCCGCATCGCGCAGAACGCCAAGGCCCGCGCGATGACGCTTCCCCTTGAAACGCTCGACTGAGGACCCTGTCGATGACTGAGATCCGCACACTTCTTCCGGGCGCTCAGCTCGGCCTCCTCGGCGGCGGCCAGCTCGGCCGGATGTTCTCGGAAGCGGCTGCCCGCATGGGCTACCACGTCGTGGTGCTCGAACCCCATGCGCCTTCGCCTGCGGGCGAAGTCTCCTCGGCTCAGATTGCCGAGGGCTACAGCTCCGAAAAAGGCCTCGACGAGCTTGCGAGCCGCGTTCTCGCCGTCACGACGGAATTCGAGAATGTTCCGGCAGAAAGCCTGAAGCGCCTCGCCGACGCCGGCGTCATCACGGCGCCGCACGCCGACGCGGTTGCCGCCACGCAGGACCGAAACGTCGAAAAGGCCTTCATCGAAAGCGCGGGCGTTCCGACCGCACCCCACAAGGCCGTCCGCACTCTGGACGACGTGAATGCCCTTGAGGATTCTCTCTTCCCCGGCATTCTGAAGACCGCGCGCCTCGGCTACGACGGCAAGGGGCAGGCCCGCGTCGGCTCCCGCGAGGAAGCGCTCGCCGCCTGGGAAAAATTCGGCCGCACCGAATGCGTCTTTGAAAAGCGCCTTAATCTCAAGACGGAAGTCTCGGTCATCATCTGCCGCAATCCGCAGGGCGAAACCGTCGTCTTCCCCGTCTGCGAAAACCATCACAGAAACGGCATCCTCGCCTACACCGTGATGCCTGCCAGAATCGACGAAGCGCTCGCCCGGAAGGCGCAGCAGTTTGCGCGCCAGATTGCCGACGAACTGAAGTACGTGGGCGTACTCTGCGTCGAGCTTTTCGTGCTCGAGGACGGCACCGTCCTTGCCAACGAACTTGCTCCGCGCCCGCACAATTCCGGCCACGCGACGATTGAAGCCTGCGCCACCTCGCAGTACGAGGAGCAGGTGCGCGCCATGGCGGGGCTGCCCTTGGGCGACACCACGCAGATTGCCCCCGCGGTGATGCTCAATCTCCTCGGCGACCTCTGGTTCGACGAAAAGGACAACTTGACGACGCCGCCCTGGGAAAAGCTTCTGGCGCTTCCCGGCGTCAAGCTGCACCTCTACGGCAAGGAAGAAGCCCGTCACGCCCGCAAGATGGGCCACGTCACGGTGCTCGGCCGCACGCTCGACGAAGCGCTCGCCCGCGCGCATGAGGCGGCATGCATCCTCGGTCTTCCTTTCTCTCAAGAGCTCGCGCAATGACCGTTCCCGCAATTGATCAGAAGGCAATTGCAGAAGCCGTCCGCATCCTTGATGCGGGCGGCCTCGTTGCGATGCCGACAGAAACCGTCTACGGGCTCGCGGCCGACGCGGACAACGAAGAGGCGGTTCTCAATACCTACCGCGCAAAGGGCCGTCCCACCAACCACCCGCTCATCGTCCACGTCGCCTCAGCCGAAGACATCCCGTGGTGGGCCGAATCCACACCGGAAGCGGAGGCGCTCGCGCGCCGCTACTGGCCGGGGCCCCTCACGCTCGTTCTCAAGAAGAAGCCCCGCTGCGGCCTCTGGGTAACGGGAGGTCAGGACACGGTGGCGCTCCGCTGCCCCTCGCATCCCTGGGCGCATGCGCTCCTCAAGGCCTTCGGCGGCCCGAAGCACCGCGGGCTCACGGCTCCCTCGGCCAATTCCTTCGGCCGCATCAGTCCGTCCTGCGCGCGCCACGTCGCCAACGATCTCGGCGTCAAGCCCGCGGGCAAGCTCGACATGATTCTCGACGGCGGCACCTGCGAATACGGCATTGAGTCGACAATGCTCAATCTGTCCTCCGGACGCCCCGAGATTCTGCGCCACGGCGTCATCACGCGCGAAATGCTCGAGGAAGCGCTCGGCTGCGAAGTGCCCGATGCCGGAAAAGATGCGCCCAGGGCTTCCGGGCGCCTCAAGAGCCACTATGCGCCGAAAACCAAGGCAGAGCTCCTCCCTGAGGAAGCGCTCATTCTCCGGGCAAAGGCGCTCTCTGACGAGGGACTCCGTCTCGCCGTCATGGCGCCCGAACGCCTGAAGGCAAAGCTTCCCGAAGTCGCTACCTTCATCTCCGCACCCGACAGCGCCCTTTCCTACGGCGCATTTCTGTACGAAGCGCTCCACGAGCTCGATGCCGCGCACGCAGACCGGATCCTCATTGCGGCGCCTCCGTCGACTCCCGAATGGGCTGCAGTGGATGATCGACTCGGTCGGGCAACGGCTTGAATCGATTGAGTAAACTGAAATAAATTCATTTTTCGAGACATCCATGATTCAGATCTATGGCATTCCAACCTGCGGTTCGGTAAAGAAGGCGATCGCCTGGGCCCGTGAAGCGGGCGTGGAATTCACCTTCCACAACTTCCGTACGGAAGCGCCGACGGACGAACTCCTCTCGGGGTGGCTGAAGGACATTCCGGCAGCAAAGCTCGCCAATACAGCCGGCCCGACGTGGCGCAAGATTGATCCGGAAATCCGCGAAGCAGCCAAGGCCAATCCCGACATGCTCAAAACCCTCATGCTTTCGACGCCGCTTCTCATCAAGCGGCCCGTGATCGTCTGGGCGGACGGCTCGGCCACCTCGGGCGTTGATGAAGCGCTCTGGAAGACGAAGGCCGTCTGACGGCCCGCCGGCATTCAAAGGGAAGCGCCCTCCGTGCTGAAGGAACTCAAGTCATCGCTCGCGAATCCGGGACCAGTGCTCCCGTTTCTCGCCCTGGTGGCCGCAACCGGCTTCTGGGGGAGCTCGTTTCTCACGGTCGCCGAGGCGCTTTCCGAAACGGATCCCTTCACGCTCGTCTTCATGCGCTTCTTCCTCGGAACGCTCGTCCTCGCGGCGATCCTTCGGAAAACGCTTCGCGCGATTCCCTCCCGCACCTGGAAAATGGGAGCCGTAAGCGGCCTCGTCATCTACGGCTCCTACCTGTTCAACTGCGCCGGGCTCATGACGACGATGAGCTCGATGGCGGGATTTCTTACGGCGCTTTACGTGCTGATCACGCCGTTTCTTTTCTGGCTGATTGTCGGCAAGCGCCCGGACATCTGCGCCTTTCTGGGTTCTGGCACCGCCTTCCTCGGCCTCGTTCTCCTTGCCGACCCGTTTTCGCTTTCGCCCGAAACCGGTCTCGGCGAATGGATGATCATTCTTTCGGCTTTTCTTTCCGCGCTTGAAATCATCCTGATGGGGCGCTTTGCGCCCTACTGCAAAGCAGCGGAAATCTGCTTCACGCAGCTTTTCTTTGTTGCCCTCTATTCCGGCATCGGGTCGCTTGCCGCGCACTGGGCCATGCCGTCCCTTACGCCGACGGTGTTTTCTGCCGGACTCATGCTTGCCGTCCTCTGGCTCGCGACGATCCTTTCCTGCGCGCAGTTTCTCCTCGCCTGGGGGCAGAAATTCGTTCCGCCCGCTCAGGCGGCCGTCATCTTTTCGCTCGAAAGCGTCTTTGCCGCCATCATCGGATGGCTTGCAGGCGAGCGCCTCGGGTTCTGGGGCTTCGCGGGGGGCGGCCTGATCGTGGCCGGCATCCTGCTCACGGAATGGAAGCGCCTTCTTTCATCGAAATAACAAATGACGAGCGAACTTCCCATCGGCATCCTCGACTCAGGATTCGGCGGCCTTTCCGTCGCGCGTGCGGTGAGAGCCCGTTTTCCGGGAGAGCGCATCCTTTTTGCCGCCGACTGCGCCTATGCGCCTTACGGCGACCGGGATGAGAGCTACATCATGGAGCGCCTCGAACGGATCATCGGCTACCTGACGGATAGAAACGTCAAGGCAATCGTGTTTGCCTGCAATACGGCAACCGCAGTCGGCGTGAAGACCTTTCGCGAACGGCTCTCCATTCCCATCATCGGGATCGAACCTGCCGTTTTCCCGGCCGTCCGCCATACACGGCAGGGCGTCGTCGGCGTTCTCGCAACCACGACGACCATCCGGAGCCGCAAATACGCCGAAGTGCGCGAACGCGCGCTCGAATGGGCGGCCGTCAGCCGCCCGATGAAGGTGGAGGTGCTCGACATGCCCTGCCCCGGGCTCATGGAGTGCGTCGAACGCGGGGATTTTGGTTCTGAAAAGCTCGAAGCGCTTCTCGAGAAGTATGTCGATCCGCTCGCGCGTGCAGGCGCCGATGAAATCGTCCTCGGCTGCACGCACTATCCCTTCCTCGCGAACGCGATCAGCAGGCACGCTAAGGGCGCGCACCTCATTGATCCCGCCCCGGCCGTTGCCGAACAGCTCGGAAGGCGCCTGGCAGACCTCGATCTTCTCGCGCCGGCCTCACCCGATCGCCCGGCGGACGCGGGTGCAGCCCTCGATGAATTCCGGGCAACCGGAGCCGATCCCGGGCGCGAATCCGTTCTGAGGAGCCTCTGGGGAAAGGATGCGAGGCTCCTCCCGCTTTCCGCCTGAATCAGGACCGGAAGGCGAGGCGCTCGTCCTCCTCTCCGCACACGTAGGGCATCATGCGCTCGCGGATCTCGTCGGGGATGGGAGAGGAAACGAAGTTCCCTTCCGTATCGAGACGAACGCAGACCATCGTTTCCACGCAGCGCAGCCGCAGTTCCTCGCCCTTCGTAATCGTGAAGGCGAATTTGACCGAGCTTGTGCCGAGCTTCTCGATCCAGAGACGCGCCGTCACGTCCTCTCCGGGGCGAGAAGGCGACACAAAGTCGGTGTGCACGCCCACAACGGGGAAGCCCACGCCGAAGCGGCGGATTTCAATGAAGCCCACCTTCAGGACTTCATGAAGGTAATCCTCGTGAAACTTGTTGAGGAGCACGTAGTAGGTCGGGTGATAGACGATCCCGGCAGGGTCGCAGTCGCCGAAATGAATGCGGATGGTCTTTTCAAAAACCTGATGAGCCATGATTGAGTCGGAGCGTTTGTAAAGGGAATAAAAAGGAAATCAGATGCGAGAGGAGAGCGAACGGAGAATGGCGCGGACGGGACTCGCCTCAACGCCCTTCAGGGGGAGCGGGAGCGCAATCAGCTCGTATTCGCCTCCCGGGACATCGGAAAGGTCAAGATTCTCGAGAATCGTCATCCGGTTCGCGAGCGCAATTCTGTGCGAAACGAGAAGTTCGCTTTCAGCCGGATCAACGCTCGGCGCGTCGGTGCCGACCAACGCCACGCCTTCCTCTGCGAGGCGCCGGATGAGCGCAGGAGAAAGCGCTCTGAAGTCGGGCGTCCAGGCAGCCGGGCGCTTGGCGCGCGTCTTGAAAAGAATGCGTGCGGGAAACGTGTTCGCCGTGAGCGCTTCCGGGCCGATTGCGTCGGACGAAGCCTCATGCGAGAGGTCAATTACGAGCGCGCGGCCGATGAATGTCTCGAGCCTCAGGGAGGCGACGTCGTCCGCGCTGCTGTCGAGGTGGAGCGGCGCATCCGCATGAGCGCCGTCATGGGGCGTCAGGGTGATTTCCGAGACATTGGCGCCCGCGCCCTCTTCAAGCCTTGAGATCCAGCGCACGGCAAAGGGCGTATCGCCCGGGAATACCGGCGTTCCGGCATCAAGCGGCGGCGTGATGTCCCAGATTCTTCGCTTCTGCATGGTGCTTTGCGACCTCTCACAAAAGAAACGGAAAACAAAAAACGCTTACAAGAAGCGTGCCGACGATTTTAGGTCAGAGGGCTGAAAGGCTTCCTATACTGCCATGCACGTTTTTTGGGGGATCCCGGACGCATGCATTGCGCTTAATAGAGCTTCCCCCGACTTTAGAGGACTTGACTCATGAAGAACTCTGATTTTCTAAATATCCTGCAGTCCCGGCGCTCTCAGGGCCCGAAGATGCAGAAGGCTCCGGCTCCTTCCGAGGAGGTTCTTGAGGCCGCAGCGCTTGCCGCGCGCGCCGCGCCTTCGCACAATCCTGCATTTCCTGTGCGCTTTGTCGTCGCCGATTCCCGCGAAAAGCTCGCCGACATTTTCGAAGCGGCCCTCGGGCCTGACGCCGATCAGGCCATGCGGGAGCGCGCCAGAAGCAAGGCGCTCAAGGGCGAATGCGCGATTCTCGTGATCGGCCCGAAGCCCTCGCACGACACGCCCGCCTGGATGGACCGCGAAAATCTGATGACGGCAGGCGGCGCGCTCACGAATTTCCTCAACGTCCTCTGGGCGGAAGGGTTTGCAGCCAAGACCGTGACCTCGCGCGAAATCACGGATCCTCAGGGACTCTTCGACCCTGAAACCGAAAGGCTTCTCTGCTTCATTCTCTGCGGCACGCAGGCCGCTCCCGCGGAGCCGCGCCCCGCTTCGCCCTCTATCCTATCGCGCTGGTAGAGATCGGCCGATCCTCCTCAAGGATGTGGTCCGCGATCTCGGCGATTTTCCTCACCGTCACGGGCGCACAGCCTTCGGCCTTGTTGTTGACGGCAAGGTAGCTCTCTTTTCCGCTCCTTGCCGCCCGCACGATAAGGGAGGCAATGAGCGCCCGGGTCGCCGGGTCGGCCGCATGAATGGCGTCAAAGGGCGTCCATGCGGCCTTCGCCGTATCGTAAAAGCGGTGCGCCGCAAGCGACCAGCGGACGATAAGCGGCCCCTTCATCCTCCAGTCTCCCGCATCCTCGCCCCCGGCATCCATGAAGCGGAGCGCCTCGGTCTGGCGCCGGATGCCCGGCATCGCCGGATGGAGCCCGATCACAGGGCGCACGCCCGCCTCTCTCAGACGCTTCATCATGCGGGGCGTCAGAAGTTCATAGTTGCGGAATTCCGCCGCAAGAAGAAGCCCCGCGCCCGGCGCCTGAAGCGCATTGAGAAATGCCCCGATTTTTTCAATGAGCGCAACTCTTGACTCGGTGGTTCTCAATTCCGAATGCGGAAGCGGCGAAAACTGAAAAACGAGCGGTCCGCATTTTTTGCCGAGCCCCATGCGCACGGGCCCAAGGAAGCGCTCCGCCGCAGCATGCACATCGAGAAAGAGCGGATTGGGGCCCGTGGGGATTCCCCGGTCATTGCGCAGATAAGGGTCCGTCACATCCCTCGGCGCCTTCACGAGAAAGCGGAAGTCCTCGGGCACCTGTCTCGCGAAGGCGGCAAAAGCTGAGGCCGAGAGCGGCCGGTAGAAATTTCTGTCGAGCCCCACCGTTCTGAATAAAGGCGAGGCGCTGTAGGCCGCGAGCCCATCCGCGGCAAGATGATCGAGGCCGCTGCCGCGGCTCCAGACGATGCCGCGCCAGCCGGGAAAATTCCAGCTTGAAGTACCGAGACGAATGGATGAAGGGAGCCTCTGCATCATCTCCTTCAACGCGGCGTCCGCCGGCTGCGGGAATACCGGAGCGCTCTCTGGCGGCGCATCATCAAAGAGCCCGGACGAATTCTCGGTCATCATGCTCGAAGCCCTCAGAAAAAAGTTGTGCGGCAGCGCCTGAGCCCGGAAAAAGCCGGGTTTTCGATCAGAAAAGCGCTCATTCAACTATATCCGCATGGCACCTGAAATGGCCTAAAATCAATAGATTATTCCTTCAATTTGTTTTTCTTTGGTTTTGAATGACTTCTATTGCTGAATCGCTTCTTTCACTCGGCCCCGCAATGAGCGGCGCCGCCGACGAGCGCCTCGTCTGGGTGGTGGACGATGACGACGTGAGAGAGTCGCTCTCATTTGCGCTTCAGCTGCGCTATAAGACTGCCGCCTTTCCATCGGCGCTTGCCTTTCTTTCGCGCGCGGATCTTGACCGCCCGGGATGCCTCGTCATTGCCGACGACATGGCCCAGACGGCCTCCGGAAGCATTCAGGACGAACTCGCGAGACTGAGAAGCCCCGTCTCCGTCATTTTTCTCACGAAGGAAACAGACCTGCGCACCGCGGTGAAGTACCTTCAGATGGGGGCCGTGAGCGTGCTCGAAAAGCCCGTCGACCCCGAGGAGCTCGACCATGCGGTCGACCTCGGCCTCGAGCGCTCCATTCTCCGCGACCGGCGCTACCGCCTCGAACGGCTCTTCGAGACGCTCTCGCGGCGCGAGCGTCAGATCTTCGTTCTCGTCTGCCAGGGGCTCAGAAACGGCGACATTGCCGAACTCCTCAACCTCTCGCAGCGCACGGTCGAGGTTCACCGCGCGCACATCAGCAGAAAGCTCGGCAACGCCTCGCCCATCCGGCTTCTCTACGAACTCACCCAGACGCTCGGCGGAAACATCATCAGCGCTGAATTCGACGGCCTCGATCCGCAGAAGCTCGCTAACGCCATTTCTGCGGGCGAAGCGAGCTGAGCTCAAGCCGAACGCGCATAAAAGAAGGCCGCCCGGAAGACTAAATCCAGAGCGGCCAATCCCACTATATCGGGCGCCCATTCTTTGACCCGGGCGCCCGTTGGAGTCAACTCAAATCGGTTAGTAGCCCATCATGCCGCGATGATGCATGCGCGGACCATTCATGGGGCAGTCGGGGTTCCCCGGAACGCCGTCCATGCCGGGGCAGCCGGGACCAAAGCCCTGAAAGCCCTGCGGACCGCGGAAGCCGCGATGCATGCCGTGGCCGGCGTGCTGCTGCTCAAAGCTCTCGAGCACGTACTTCTGTTCGGGAGAGAGCACCTTGAAGAGTTCCGTACGGGCGGCCACAGCCTTCTCAAGCAGATCCGCGCGGACCTTGGCCACCTGGGCGCGGCGCTCGAGGCGGCTCTGTTCATCGACGGCGGGCTTGTCGAACTGCACGCCCGGCATCATATCAAGCGCCGTGCGGGCGTCGACATAGGCCTTCCAGGCGCCCTGCTGCTCAGGCGTAATCGTTACGAGGCGAGCCACGGCTTCCCAGCCGGCCGCCTGATAGTCCTGCGAAGCATAGCCCGCGCAGGGCATGCCGTCGCGGAACTGACCATCATGGTGCCAGGGGCCTGCAATGGCGGCGGTGCCGACGCAAAGCGCTCCGACAGCGGCAAGCGACGCGATGATCTTGTGACTCTTTTTCATGGTTTTCTACTCCTCATGGTGCCTGAACCGGACAATTCCGGATAAGCGCGTTCTCAAGCGCGCCGTATCAGGGAAGCGCCTCTTGATGAGATGATTGTGCCCGAGCTCCTAGGAGAATCCTCTTATCAACCTTGACGGTCTGTAAGGAGCTATTTCCCGCTCAAATACCCCGGAGCCGCAGTTTTCTCTGATCTGCGGGATCCGAATTCGCCGCGAATCCCGCATCGGACAGAGCTTCAGGAAGGGAATCCCGTCGCTTCGTGCTCCGGGATTCCGGCTTCTCTCAACCCTCAATAGTTTTTTACTCTTTGAAGGCTTTTCCAAGATCAATGGCAAGCGCGCGGTAGCCCATCGACCCGCGGATCTGCATTTCGAACACAGGATCCTTTCCGCCGCGGCGGAATTCCGTGAGAACAGGGTTCACGCCCGTCTTGTCCTGAACGCCGATCGATGCCCAGTAGACGAGAAGCGAATCCTTGTCGGCCTCATACTCGACCGAGGAAGTAATGGCGCTGTAAAGCTCGTGTCCGCGGTTTTTGCCGTACTCCCAGATCTGCTCGACCGTTCCCTTCTTTTCATCGATGCGGTACATCACCGCGCGGCTGTACTTTTCCTTCGGGTTTTCCGGCTGCTTGAAGGCGCGGCCGTCGCCGTTGTCGAAGACCGTCACAACGGAAACGCCCGGTTCGGAAAGTTCATCCACCTTCCAGCCCGTGTGCTGCGTCCAGGTCCAATCAAAGTCGCCCTCGCACTTGCCGATGCGGCAGGGGATGGGCTTGCCGTCCTTGTCGACGGGCGTCAGGACCTTCTCGCGGAGCTTCCCGTTCCAGCCGTTGGGCGCGCCCAGAATCCACTTCACTTCCTTGTCGCGTCCGATCTTGATCACCGCGGACTGGTGGCGCGAGGAAATGATGATGGAGTCGTCGGCCTTGTCGTAGTCGACGGAATTCACGTGCGCCCAGTTGCGTCCGGCTCCCGTGCCGGCAATATCGCCGAAGGCGTGCTTGGCTTCAAGCCTTGCGAGCTGCTCGGCCGACAGAGTCTTCCCTGACTGCTCAAGGTCGACATTGAGGCAGACCGCGCCCTGGTCGATCGACTTGATGACGATGCTGCGGTTGGGGTCAAGGATTTCAAAGAGCCGCCAGTCGTCGACGACGCGGCCCGCGGCATCCACTTCCGCGATCACGTCGCGCACCGTGTGCACGTGCGTGCCGTCGGCGCGCTTCAGATCCGCCGACGAAACGCGAAGGAAGTAGTGCCCGTCAGGCGCCGGAGCCATGGCATGGCTGAAGTCCGCATAGCCGTCAGGAAGCACGCGGTTGAAGATTTCACGCCCCATCAGGTCGTACTTCACGTAGCGCTGGCCGTACCCCCAGGTGAGCGCGCCGTCCTCATTCTGATGGAAGCCCATCATGATGCCGGCCTTGTTGAGGCTTCTCGGGTCGTAGATGGCCGAGGGCTGCATGTACCAGCGCACCTCGCCCTTCGTGTCGACGATGGCGTTCTGCGGGTAGTTGTTCCACTGAAGCGCGCCGCCCGTCGGGTTGTTCCAGACCGCGCGGCTGCCCTTGGGCGACTCGGGAAGGAGATTATTGATGAGGTAGAGGCGGTCGCCGAAGCCCTTCGCCGCCGGAGTCACGATCTTCGAATCAAAGGTCTTGACGGGGCGGCCGTGCGTCCAGGAAGGATCGAGATAAACGGGCGGCGTCCAGATGCGGTAGGTCTCCGTTTTTTCAACCGGGCCCTCGATCGTCTTCTTCGTCCACTTCACCTCGATTTCATTCAGATATTCCGGATAAAGGCCGAAGACGGGAATGCCGCCGTAGGTGCGAAGCGCGGTCGGGCCCACATCGTAGGCGATTTCCGCTCCGCCCTTTTTGGGAACGATGCGCACGTGAGCCTTGAGGAGCACTTCGCCGCCGTTACGGATGACTGCCGTAAGAGGCGCAATGTCATAGGGATTCACGACGACTTCGCCGAGCTCGCCCTGCCGCTGAAAATTGACCTGGGTTCCGCTCGGGCCGCCAACGGCGAGTACGGCCGAAGGCGCTGCGATCAGGAATGCGGCGCTCACGGCGCAGGCAATGCGGCAAAGTTCATTTCGAGTCATGACTAGGCTCCTCTTTCTGAGAACGAATTCCGGCGCGCGGCGAATGCATGAATGCAATGCGCATTCAACCGGATGTTTCCATTATCGGGGGAGAGCCTTCCCGGAATCTGAAGAACCCGAGGGAGCGAAGACTTCTTCTCTCAAGACTTTCACCACCCGGGTTTCCCCGCCTGAGGATGCACCCGGGAAGCACCTTCAAAAAACGCCTCCCCGGGAAACCTCTCAGAGGACCGAACGCACTAAAATTGCGGGATTTTCTCGAACCCTGACTTCTGCCGGATGAGCTTCCTCAACCCCGGCTCACGTCATCGAACCCAAGATTTTTCTTTCTTCATCGAGACTTATCCGCCATGGCGCTTAATCCTCTTACCGCTCTTTCCCCGCTCGACGGCCGCTATTCCCGCCAGTGCGACTCCCTGCGCGGCATCTTCTCCGAATATGCCTTCATGAACGCGCGCGTTCGCGTTGAAGTCGAATGGCTGATCGCGCTTTCCGAAGCCGGCTTTGCGGAACTCCCGCACCTTTCGGACCACGGGAAGGCGTTCCTGCGCGGCCTCGCCGACAACTTCTCTCTCGAAGACTGCGAAGCCGTCAAGACGATTGAAAAGACCACCAATCACGACGTGAAGGCGGTCGAATACTGGATCAAGGGCCAGGTCGAACATGACGACGAGCTGAGAAGCGCCGCTGAGTTCGTGCACTTTGCCTGCACCTCGGAAGACATCAACAACACGAGCCATGCGCTGATGCTCATCAAGGGCCGCGCCGAACTCGTTCAGTTCCTCAAGCGCATCCACGGCATCATCGCGAACTACGCGCATGCCTGGGCCGACATTTCGATGCTTTCGCGCACCCACGGCCAGACCGCTTCCCCGACGACCGTCGGCAAGGAATTCGCAAACGTTGCCGTCCGTCTCGCCCGCGTGATTGAAGCGATCGAAAACGTGAAGATCTACGCCAAGATGAACGGCGCCGTCGGCAACTACAACGCGCACCTCATCGCCTACCCGGACTTCGACTGGGAATCTTTCTCGAGGAAGGTTGTCGAGGAACGCCTCGGCGCCACCTTCAATACGCACACGATCCAGATCGAGCCCCATGACTACATGGCCGAGCTCTTCATGCAGATCGAACGCGCCAACACGATCCTCATCGACTTCGACCGCGACGTCTGGGGCTACATCTCCATGCACTTCTTCCGCCAGAAGCTGAAGGAAGGCGAAGTCGGCTCCTCGACCATGCCCCACAAGGTGAACCCGATCGACTTCGAGAATTCCGAAGGCAACCTCGGCCTCGCCAACGCCGTTCTCGGCCACCTCGCCGGGAAGCTTCCGATCTCCCGCTGGCAGCGCGACCTGACGGACTCGACGGTGCTTCGCAATCTCGGCGTGGCCTTCGGCTATTCCTTCGTGGGCTACAGCGCTCTCGAGCGCGGCCTCGGGAAGCTCCAGGTGAATGAAGCCATGATCGCCCGCGATCTCGACGCCGCCTGGGAAGTCCTCGCCGAAGCCGTTCAGACCGTGATGCGCCGCTACGGCGTTCCTCATCCCTACGAACAGCTGAAGGCCCTCACGCGCGGCAAGGACGGCATCAACGAAGCCACCATCCGCACCTTCATCGAAGGCCTCGAGATTCCGGCCGACGCCAAGGCGCGCCTCATGGCGCTCACGCCCGCCACCTATATCGGCAAGGCCCGCGAGCTCGCCCGCCGCTGCTGATCGCTGAGCCGGCTTCCTTTCCGGAGCGTCCTTTGATGGGCGCTCCGGAGAGAACCGTCTGAGCAAAAAGGCAGGTCATCCTTCCCGGGTGCCTGCCTTTTCTCTTTCCGTTTTTCTCAGACTCAGGCAATAACGGCAGTTGCCTTCACAAGCGCCCAGACCGGAAGCCCCGGCCGCAGCCCGAGAGCTGCCGTCGACTCTCTCAGAATCCGCGCGAGGAGCACGTCCCTTCCGCTGCGGCTTCTGAGCTTCACGATCTGATAGGCGTTCTCGGGCCCGCAGGGCTCGCCGATTTCCTCCACCGTTGCGGGAAGCGCATTGCGGATGGAAAGGTTCTCGGGCTTCTCGAGCGCAATGCTCACGTCCCTCGCGAGCACCCGGAGGCGAAGCTTTGCGTCTTTTTGGAAGACATTCCCCGCGACCGCGTCCAGAACCCAGCCGTCGGTACGGATCATGGCGGAGCGCCACTCGGGCGAAATGCTTTCGACCGTGCCTTTGAGCACCACTGCCGCGCCTTCCTCCATATCCACGGGAAGCCTGACGTTGCCGAGCACCTCGGCGAGCGGCCCTGACGCCCGCACATGGCCCTCTGCCATCAGGACGAGATTGTCGGCAAGCCTAGCCATCTCGTCGGCCGAGTGCGTCACGTAGAGAATCGGGACCTGGAGTTCATTCCTGAGCTTTTCGAGCCAGGGGAGAATTTCGCGCTTTCTCGTAAAGTCGAGCGCTGCGAGGGGCTCGTCCATGAGAAGAATGTCGGGCCTCAGGCAGAGCGCCCTTGCAATGGCGCAGCGCTGACGTTCGCCCCCGGAGAGTTCTGAAACGCGGCGCTTGAGGAGGTGCCCGATGCCGAGAAGAGCAACAGCTTCATCAAGGCGCTTCCTGCCGTCAGGGACCTTCGTGCGCTCGAGCCCGAAGGTGAGGTTCTTTTCAACATTCAGGTGCGCGAAGAGGCTCGCCTCCTGAAACACATAGCCGAGACTGCGTTCATAGGTCGGGCGGAAGATGCGCTTTTCGTCGTCCTGCCAGACTTCATTTCCGATCCGCACGAGTCCCTCGGCTCGCTCAAGCCCCGCGACGCACCGCAGAACGGTTGTCTTCCCGCAGCCCGAGGGTCCGAAAAGCACCGTAATCCCTTCGCCCGGAACCTTGATGTCCGCTTCAAGCGTGAAGCCCGTGCTGCGGGCAAGATGAAGTCGCACTTCGCCGAAATGTTCCTGTGTCATGCTGCGCATCCCTCCCGTCAGGCCTCTGCCGTTCTCTTGTTGAGAAGATTAAGCGTCATGAGGACGATGAAGCTGAAGATGAGCATGCCGCCCGCAAGCACATGCGCCTTCGAGTATTCCATCGCCTCAACATAGGTGTAGATCTCAGTCGAGACCACCTGGGTCTTCCCCGGAATGTTGCCGCCGATCATCAGCACGACGCCGAATTCGCCGATGGTATGGGCAAACGTCATGAGAACGCCCGTGATGATTCCGGGACGCGCAAGAGGCATTACTACATGAAGAAAAGCGTCGAGCGGCCGGCAGCGTAGCGTCGCCGCCACTTCCATGGGGCGGTCGCCGATGCCTTCAAAGGCAGTGACGAGAGGCTGAACCATGAAGGGAAGCGAATAAGCGACCGAACCGATGACGAGGCCGGGAAAGCTGAAGTTGAGGACGCCGAGGCCGAGGGACTCCGTGAGGGCTCCGAGAGGTCCGTGGGGTCCGAGCGCTACGAGAATGTAGAAGCCCAGAACGGAGGGAGGCAACACGAGCGGAAGCGTCACGACGGCATTCACCGCCGAACACCAGCGGCTCCTTGCACGCGCGAGCCACCAGGCAAGCGGGAGGCCCAGCACGAGCAGTATGCAGGTCGTAACAAAGGCGAGCTCGAGCGAAAGCGCGACCGGCTCGAGGGAAATGCCGTCAACGAGGTCCAGAAACCATTCCACGATTTGAGCCCCTCAGTGATCCGGGCAGAAAACAAGCCGAAAGCGGCTTCCCGGAATAATGAAAAGCCGGAGAGAGCCTGGGAAAGCCCCCTCCGGGTAAAGTAGGCGTCCGTCTCAAGAACGCTGAAAACTGTACCTCCGGCAAATCAAACTGCCGGAGAAATCAAAAGGTTACTTCGCCGTGCCGTAGCCGTAGGCGGTACGAACGTCGGTCGCTTCCTTGCTTTCCTTCAGGAACTTGAGGAAGCGCTTGGCGCCTTCGTTCTTTTCACCGGCCTTGAGGAGCACGGCATCCTGCTTGATTTCGCCGTAGAGCTCCTGCGGGATCACATAGCCCGAACCGGAGGTGAACTTGCCGCCCTTGAAGCACTGCGAGAGAGCGATGAAGCCCGCTTCAGCATTGCCCGTCTTCACGAACTGGAAGGTCTTGCCGATGTTGTCGCCGAGAACGGTCTTCGGCTCAGCAGCCTTTTCGAGGCCGAGAGACTTGAGCGTCTGATAGGCGGCTTCGCCATAGGGAGCGAGCTTCGGATTGGCGATAGCCACATGCTTCACGGCAGCGGAATTGATCACGGAAGCAACGTCGTTCTTCACGAGGTTCGCGTCGGACGACCAGAGAACGAGCTTGCCCACCGCATAAGTGTAGGAAGTGCCGGCGACGCCGTAGCCTTCCTTGATGGCCTTGGCCGGCGTCTTCGCGTCGGCGGCAAGAAGAACATCAAAGGGAGCGCCGTTCTTGATCTGCGCGTAGAAAGCACCCGTAGCGCCGAAGGAGAGGACGAGCTTGTCGCCCGTCGCCTTTTCGTAGATCGGCTGAAGATCCTTCGCCGGAGCGGTGAAGTTGGCGGCAACCGCCACATGAACTTCCTCAGCGCTCACGGCAAAGGCAGCGGAGGCAACGATGGCGGCAGCGGCCGCAAGAACAAACTTCTTCATTGGATTCTCTTCTTAAGAAATCGGGGCTCTCCCGGACAAAGCCGGTCAGGAAATACAGGACCGCGGATGCATGGGAGCACCGGGCGCCGGGAAACTGAAAGCGACGAAGCGTTATTCAATTTTGAAACAGCGTTCGTTATTCCTTTGCAGAATAGCGATGTTGTGACAGATAATCAAGTTCCACTGCAACCTTGTTTCCTGGATCCCGATATGTCTGAAGAGCCCGCTGACCCGTCCGTTCTCGCCGGCATTCTTTCCGAGCAGACCGACAAGCGCATCGACATCCTTCGCCGCATTGCGGATGTGGGATCCATTTCGGAGGCCGCGAGAAGTGCAGGCGTGAGCTACAAAGCAGCCTGGCAGGCGATCGATACGCTCACGAACCTCGCGGGGACGCCTCTCGTGGAGAAGGCAGTGGGAGGCGCTCACGGCGGCGGCACAAAGCTCACGAAAACCGGCCGCATGGTGCTCGATCTTGCCGACGAGCTCTCCCGGGCGCGCCGCAGCGTGCTCGACCGCTTTGCGAACATTCAGGATTCGCCCGAGAAGAATGACGGGAGCCGCCTCGCACGCGTCACTGCCGCGAGCCTTCAGACCTCCATGCGCAATCAGTTCCCCGCAACGATTGAAACGCTCAAGATCGGCTCCGCACTCGTGAAGCTCATTCTGCGCATCGACGACACGCACCTCATCCGCGCTTCCGTCACGAAGGAATCCGCTCAGCTCCTCGGCCTGCGCCCCGGCATGGAAGTGCTGGCCCTCGCCAAGGCCACCTCGATCGAAATTTCCGCCGATTTCCCGGATGAAAAAAACGACGACCGCTCGCATGCCAACCTTATCGTTGGCGAAGTCATCCGCAGCGAGCGCGCCAATAAGGGCGGCGAATGCTCGATCCGTCTGCCTTCCGGGCTCGTAATCGTTGGGTTTGCGCGCTCCGGACACGGCCTCAAGCTTCATCAGAAGGCGGTGGCGTCTCTGCCGCCCTCTGTCATCGTGATCGGCCTCGCCTCATAACCGCGGTAAACGCGACAAGCAGCCAAAAGAGTTCAGAAAAATCGAACAAATCGACCGGATTATTTGGCCGATTGATGATTATCAAATTCTTAAGCCCCGCTCTTACACTTGGTTGCATATCATTGCAGGCTAGTAAAAATGAAGGCTTTATTGCTTCATTTTTTCTGCAGCTTCCTTCAAAGGCGCACGCCAGACCCGAATCGTTTCAGGAAGCTGACCGATCCCCTAATAAAGACAGGTTTACAAAATGAAAAAAGATAGCCCCTGGTACCTTGCTCTCTGGTGCGTTGTCGGCGTTGCTATCGGCATCGTGTTCGTCGGCGTGCTCACGTCTGTTGTTCACTGGGCCGGCACTGAAAAGTTCTGCGGCGAATTCTGCCACTCGATGGACGCCACCTACGTTGCCTATCAGAAGGGCGACCACTTCCGTACGGCTTCCGGCGCCACTGCCGGCTGCTCGGACTGCCACCTCAAGAATGAATCGAACCACTTCGCCGGTCCGATCGACTACACGGCTCTGCTGATCGACAAGGCCATCGCCGGCTCGAAGTCGCTCTTCGGCGAAATCGCCGGTCACCTCAGCACCCCGGAAAAGCAGATTGAAATGCGCCAGGAAATGGCTGAAGCCGTCCACGCTCAGATGATGGACCGCAACTGGGCCGCCTGCCGCGGCTGCCATGACGTGGCCCGCATGTACGATCCGAAGCGTCCGATGCTCGGCGAAATCCATCGCCACATGGGTCCCGAGGCTAAGAATGTCGACTGCCTCGCCTGCCATCCGACCGCCGGCCACAACTACGGCTACATCCTCAAGTTCGACACCGCCAAGAAGTAATCGCTTCAAGGCTCGTGCCTGAAACCGAAAAGCCCGGATCCTCACTGAGAGGCGCCGGGCTTTTTGTTTGCCCGGCAATCTTGGCCCGCGCGGCCCGGCGCGCCTTAAAATCTGCTCCATCATTCCTTCGCGGGGATTGTCCCCCGCTTTTTTTGCATAAAGCACATGGCCAAGACCATTTATCGCGGCGACTATCGCGCGCCGACGCATCTCATCGACACCATCCGGCTCGAATTCGACCTCAACGCCGAGGAAACGCTTGTCAAAAGCACGCTTGAGGTTCGGCCCAATCCCGAATGCACGGAAAAGGATCCGCCGCTCTTTCTGAACGGCGAAGATATCTCGCTCAGATCCGTTTCGCTCGACGGCCGTGAACTGAAGGACGGCGAATACAAAGTCGAAGGCAGCGGCCTCACCATTCCCGGCATCAAGAGCGCCCAGAAGCTCGAAATCGTGAATACCTTCAGCCCCAGGGCCAATACCGCGCTTTCGGGCATCTACGCTTCGGGCGTCAATCTGATGAGCCAGTGCGAAGCCCAGGGCTTCCGCCGCATCACATTCTTCGAGGACCGTCCGGACGTTCTCGCCCGCTACACAATCGTCATCCGCGGCTCCACGGAGGACTTCCCCGTCATGCTCTCGAACGGCAATCTGACCGAAGACCGCATGCTTGAGGACGGCCGCCGCGAAGTCACCTACGTCGACCCGTTCCCGAAGCCCTGCTACCTCTTTGCGCTCGTCGCCGGCAAGCTCGTCTCGCGCGCCTCTAAGTTCAGCCTCAAGGACGGCCGCACGGTGGATCTTTCCGTCTGGGTTGATCCGCAGGATCTCGACAAGACCGAACACACGCTTGAAAGCCTCAAGCGCGCCATCCGCTGGGATGAGGAGCGCTGGGGGCTTGAGCTCGACCTCAACGACTTCAAGATCGTCGCGACGAACGACTTCAACTTCGGCGCGATGGAAAATAAGGGCCTCAACATCTTCAATTCGCGCTGCGCGCTCGCGAACCCCAAGGTCGCGACCGACAGCGACTACCTGCGCATTGAGGGCGTCGTCGGCCACGAATACTTCCACAACTGGACGGGCGACCGCGTAACGCTTCGCGACTGGTTCCAGCTCACGCTGAAGGAGGGCCTCACGGTCTTCCGCGATCAGGAATTCTCGGCCGACATGCTGGGCGAACCCTCTGCCCGGGCCGTGCAGCGCATCCGCGACGTTTCCGTTCTGCGCGCGGCGCAGTTCATGGAGGACGCGGGCCCGATGGCGCACCCGATCCGCCCCGAAAGCTACCAGAACATCAACAACTTCTACACGAGCACCGTCTACGAAAAGGGCGCGGAAGTGATCCGCATGCTCCAGACGCTCCTCGGCCGCGAAACCTTCAGAAAGGGTTTTGACCTTTACATCGCCAAGAACGATGGTCATGCCGTCACGTGCGAAGCCTTCATCAACGCGATGGCCGAAGCTTCCGGACGCGACCTCACGGAATTCGCCAACTGGTATTCGCAGGCGGGCACGCCGCGCGTTACCGTCCGCAGGCACTGGGATGAGGTGAACCACAGGCTCACGCTTAACGTTCGTCAGTCGACGCCTCCGACGCCCGGTCAGTCCGTGAAGAAGCCCTTCCTCATTCCCTTCCCCGTGGCCTTCCTCAACAGCCGCGGAGAGGAAATGCCCGTGCAGCTTGCGGACGAGGACGAAGCGCCCGCAGCCGGCACCCGCATGTTCGAGCTCACGGACGAAACGACCGAATTTGTCTTCGGCGGCCTTGAGGAGCAGCCCGTCGTTTCGCTCAACCGAGGCTTCGCCGCTCCGATCATTCTCGATGCCGGCCTCTCGCAGGAGGAGCTCGCCTTCCTCGCCGCCAATGATCCGGATCCCTTCAACCGCTGGGATGCGATGAACCGGCTTCTCATCGACGCCGTTCACGCCCAGACCCGCGCGCGCCTTCTGAAGACGCCGGAAGACGTTTCTCCTCTCGTCATCAGCGCCGCTTCGAAGATCCTGCGCGACGAGAATCTCTCGCCCGCCTTCAAGGCCGTGGCGCTCACGATGCCTGGCGAAAAGCTCGTTGCCGAAGAGGATCCGCTCATTGACCCGCATGCCGTTCATGCCGGCTGGATTGCCGTGCGTCAGGCGATCGGCGAAAAGAACATTTCAGCGTTCCTTGAAACGGCTCAGGCGAACATCGTTGAAGGTCCCTACGAGCCGACCCCCGAAAAGGCCGGCAAGCGGGCGCTGCGCAACCTCGCCCTCGGCTATGCCCATGCGGCCGGTTCTCCGCGCGCCGCCATCATGATCAAGGATCAGTTCATGACGGCCAACAACCTCACGGACAAGCTCGCGGCGCTTCACATGATGGCGAATTCCCAGACGCCCGCCAAGCAGGATATGGAAGTCGACGCCCTCAAGGCCTGGTACCACGAACCGCTTCTCATCAACAAGTGGCTCACGATTCAGGCGACCGCGCCCTCGTTCCCGGGCGAAGCCCGCGTGCTCGAGCGCGTGCGCGAACTGACGCGCTGCCCGTTCTTCTCGCTCAAGAACCCGAACAACGTCTATGCGCTCCTTCTCGGGTACTTCCAGCAGAATCCGTCCGAATTCCATCTCGCCGACGGATCGGGCTACGCTTTCTGGGCCGAAATGGTGCTCGAACTCAACCGCATCAATCCGCAGGTTGCCGCCCGCGTGGCGCGCTCGCTCGACAACTGGCGCCGCTACACCCCCGCACTTGCCGAAAAGATGCATGCCGCCCTCGAGTCGGTTGAAGCCAAGCGCAGCGAACTCTCGCCCAATGTGGCTGAAATCATCGAAAAGGCGCTCGGCAATCCGCTCTGACCTTCCCTTTTTCCATTCTTCCTAAAGGAAACATTGTTGTGACTCCCCTTTCACTTCAGGAATTCCTCTCGCGCGAGGAAGCGCTCGCCGGCTCCGACCCGGTTCTCACCCGTCTTCTCATCGGCATCTCCGAGGCCTGCAAAGAAATTTCCGCCAAGGTCCGCGAAGGCGCCCTCGCGGGCGTGCTCGGTCTTGCCGGCAGCGAAAACGTGCAGGGTGAAGAGCAGAAGAAGCTCGACATCATTTCGAACGACATCTTCGTTGAAGCCGTCGCCCGCACCGGCGCCGTCTGCGGCATGGTGAGCGAGGAGGTTCCCGAACCCATCGCCGTTCCGGAGGAGCTTCCCCTCGGACCGTATCTCGCCTGCTTCGACCCGCTTGACGGCTCGAGCAACATCGACATCAACGTCTCGATCGGCTCGATCTTCGCGATCCTTCCGGCCGAACGTCCGAAGCGCGTCCCGGCGCCTCAGGACTTCCTGCAGCCCGGCAGGAACCTCACGGCGGCCGGCTACTGCATGTACGGTCCGCAGACGATTCTTGCCCTTACGCTCGGCCGCGGCGTCTTCCTCTTCACGCTCGACGACGTGACGGGCACCTTCCGCCTCACGAAGGGAAACGTGCGCGTTCCGCGCGAAGCCAAGGAATTCGCGATCAACATGTCGAACCAGCGCTTCTGGGAAGCGCCGGTCGTTCGCTACATCTCCGAACTCCTTCAGGGCAAGGATGGTCCGCGCGGCAAGAACTACAACATGCGCTGGGTCGCGGCCATGGTCGCCGAAGTGCACCGCATTCTGATGCGCGGCGGCATCTTCATGTATCCGCGCGACTCGAGAAATCCCGAGCGCGCCGGCAAGCTCCGCCTCCTCTATGAAGCCAATCCCATGTCGATGCTCATGGAGAATGCGGGCGGCGCCTCCACGAACGGCCACGAACGCATCCGCGACATCGTCCCGACGAACATCCACGAACGCGTGGCGGTGTTCCTCGGCGCTGCTGAGGAAGTCGAAACCGTGACGGGCTACCACAAGGCTTAATCCTGTCGGGCGCCGGCGCCGAATTGAAAATGCCCCGCTGAACTTCATTCAGACGGGGCATTTTTTTGCTTCAGCCTTCACGCATGCGTTTTGCGGCAGGCAGTCAGAAGAGTTCGCCGAAAAGCTCCTTCTTCTTCTTTTCATCCTTCACTTCGCCTTCAGTGGCGGGAAGCACGTTCGAAACCTTCTTGTCGATGTCGAGAAGCTTTTCAGAAACGGCATTCCGCTGCGCGGTCTGCTCTTCCTTCAGCTGGTCGCGCAGAAGCGCAAGCTCGCGGTCCTGCTGGTCGCCGCGCTCCTTCATGAATTTATTGAGCTCCTCGGTCTTTGCCACCATCAGGGCTTCGAGCTGATCCATGCGCGCACGCATGTCCTTGCCGAGCTCCGTAATGCGGCTCTTGTCGGCATCCTCCGCCGCCTGACGGGCGATGCGGGCTTCCTTATGCGCCTGGCGAATTTCCATCACGACGCTCGCCTGCTGCCAGATCGTATAGATCATGAGGAGCGCAATGATGGCGGCAAAAGCCACCACGACAATGATGCCGAGCGGTGCGGTGATTTCGGTATAGACGAGATTGACCGTCGTTTCCTGCGAAAGCGCCGACCAGTTGATGATCAGAAACACGGCGAGAAGCACGAGGATGAGCATCATGCCGAGAGTGCGAAGCTTCACGTTGAACTCCATTGAATTTGGGCAAAAAACGGGCGTCATACGGCAGAGCCCGGCGCCTTCCTATAATAACTCGCAAGGCATTCTGCCCGATTCCCGCCAATTCTGAAATTTGTGTGAGCCCTAAGCCATGAAGACCGATCCTCGTTTCCCGCGCCTGCATATCGTTGACCATCCGCTCGTCCAGCATAAGCTCTCTCTCATGCGTGACAAGCGTACGAGCACGCGCGACTTCCGCGAGCTCCTCTCCGAGCTCGCGCTCCTCATGGGTTACGAGCTCACGCGCGATTTCCCCGTTGCGCTCGAAGAGGTTGAAACGCCCGTTGCCCACTGCTGGTCCCCGATGCTTACCGGCAAGAAGTGCGTGATCGTTCCGGTTCTTCGCGCCGGCCTCGGCATGTCGGACGCGCTGCTCACGCTGATGCCCTCTGCGCGCGTGGGGCACATCGGCCTCTACCGCGACGAGAATCATCGTCCGGTTGAATACCTCGTCAAGCTCCCCGCGCAGCTCGACGGCCGAACCTTCATTGTTGTCGACCCGATGGTCGCTACCGGCTACTCCGCCGCTCATGCCGTGGACGTTCTTAAAAAGCGCGGCGTGCCGGGCGAAAGCATCCGCTTCATGGCGCTTGTCGCCGCACCTGAAGGCGTCGAGGTCTTCTCGAAGCTTCATCCGGATGTGGATCTCTATGTGGCATCCCTCGACGAACGCCTCAACGAAAACGCCTACATCGTTCCGGGTCTGGGCGACGCCGGCGACCGCATTTTCGGCACGAAATAAGCCAGTGGCCTGAAATTTGCCCGAACGCCTCCCTTCACGGGGAGGCGTTTTTTTATGGTCCTTCACCGTCCGGCATGCTTCATTTTTTTAAACGTCAAAAGTCAGTATTAACCCTGATTACTGCTTTTACATAAGGTTTAAATAAGCCTTTTCATACGTATATACGCGTATTTTTAGAGCGCGAAGCAAGATACATGCCGTTTCGTTCTGCAATATTTATTGACGAAAATCAAATAGAGCAGGTCGCCGACAGCTCATCATTCGGTCAAAGAGATCCGAATCCCATGTCCGGACGATGCTCCAGGACATTTCCCCTTTTTCCAACTTCTAGGACCATTCGAAAATGGCGACTGATAAAGAAAAATATTCCCATACGCCGACCGCTACGGACAATGTCTGGGGCGTGGGCCTCAAGGATGCCAAGCGCCAGAGCAAGTGCACTGCCCGCCTTGACGTGGCGCAGTCCGTCACCGGCCTCATCCTCGGCATCTTCCTTTTCTGCCACATGGCCTTCACGGGTTCCGTGAACTTCGGCAAGGACCTCTTCGCCAACCTGATCGCCACCTCCGGCGGCGTCTGGCTCGACGGCGCCGACCATGCCTGGATGCACGTCGTCTTCGTTGGCTTCATCTTCCTCTGCGTGATCGTTCACATGTTCTGCGCGCTGCGTCGCTTCCCGACCTCCTACAAGCAGCTCCATGACATCCGCTCGCACGTCAAGCTCGTTCATCACGAAGACACGACCCTCTGGTGGGTTCAGCTCATCACGGCCTTCTGCCTCTTCTTCCTCGTGTTCCCGCACCTGATGAGCATGCTCGTCAATCCGCACGGCTTTGACCCCAACCTCATCGGCGTCCACACCTATCACAACGGCCTCCTCTACACGTTCATCTTCCTCGTCTGCACGGAACTGCACGGCATGATCGGCCTCTATCGTCTTGCTGTTAAGTGGGACATCTTCGCGAAGAACCCCGAAACGAAGATCATGGACCAGCGCGCCGGCAGCGACCGCACCGGTCTTCGCAAGGGCATGCTGATCGTTGCTCTCCTTATGATCGTCGGCGGCTCCATCACGATGTGGACCAACTACTCGATCGGTGCTGAGCAGATCGCCAACAACGCTGAAACGCAGCGTTATGAGTTCTCCGAAGGCGCCAGCTGGTACAACCACGCCAAGTAATCCTTCGCAAAGAACAGCTCGTCGTTCTCCTTTCGTCTCCTCTCAGAAGGAGGAGACGAGGCGATGCAGAAACAAAAGCTCCCGTAAGTCGTTCAGGCTTGACGGGAGCTTTTTTATGGGCTTTCAAAGCCTCAGGCCGCTTTAACAGGCTTCACCGCCCGTTCAAGCCACCGGCGGCAGCGGTCGGAAACGCGAGGCATCAGGAACGCGAGCCGCGCTTCATTGAAGCGGTTGAGATCGTCGGCAAGGTCGCCGAAGGGCTCAGGGAGCGTTCGCGTATCAATCGGCATCATCGTGAGCGCATCGAACCTGAGGAATCTGCCGAATTCCGTTTCAATGTCCTTTTGGCAGACCATCAGATTCTCGACGCGGATCCCCCAGCGTCCGGCCCGATAGAGTCCCGGCTCGTCCGAGAGCACATTCCCGGGAGCGAGCGGAATCGCCCGGGCGCGCGGCGAAATGGTGACCGGACCTTCGTGGACATTGAGCACATAACCGACGCCGTGTCCCGTGCCGTGACCGAAGTCGAGCCCCTCCGACCAGAGGTCGATTCTGGCCGCGAGGTCAATGCCGGCGCCGGTCGACCCTTCGGGGAAGCGGAGCTTCAGAAGCCTCAGCATCGCACGGGTCACAAGACCGCAGTCGCGCTTCATTTCAGGAGTCGGCTTGCCGACGGGCGTCATGCGCGTAATGTCGGTCGTACCGCATTCATACTGGCCGCCCGAGTCAATGAGGAGAAGCCCGTCGCCTTCGAGAGCAACACCGCCCTCTGCGGGCGTCGCATAGTGCGGAAAGGCCGCATTCGGCCCAAAGGCGGCGATGGTGGGGAAGCTTTCCTCAAAGAATTCCTCGTCCCTGGCGCGCCAGGCATGCAGCATCCGGGCGCAATCCGCTTCCGTTACCCGCTCGCCCTTCGTCAGGCGCTCATCGAGCTCTGCGTAGAACTCTGCGAGCGCCACCGCATCGCGTTCATGCGCTTCGCGAATGGCCGAGATTTCTTCGGGAGTCTTCATGCATTTGAGCATCATCACGGGAGAAGCGCCCGAGACGCGCCGTTCCTCCGGAATCAATCCGAAAAGCGCTGCATTCGTGCGTTCCGGATCGGCAAGGATCCGCAGTTCCTTCGCCCAGCGTTCGAGCACTTCGGGGAGCTTCTCCGGCGAAGCGAGCGAGATGCCGTCGTCCATGAGACGCGCCTCAATGCCGGGAAGAAGCCTCCCGGGATCGAGGAAAAGCACGGCGTCTTCTTCGCTGACGAGCAGGTTCGCGAGAAAGACAGGGTTGCAGGGCACGTCGTCGCCCCTCAGATTCGTAGTCCAGGCGACGTCATCTAAAAGCGTGAAAAGCGCCGCAGAAGCGCCTGCCTCACGGATGCGCGCTCTCACGGCAGAGAACTTCTCCGCTCTCGACCTTCCCGGACGCTTCATTTCCCTCACGGAAGAAAGACGCGGGAGCGGCCGCTCAGGCCAGAGCACCTTCCAGTCGGGGAAGCTGCTTCTCAGCTCCATCCCTTCATGGGCGAGCTTATGGGAGAGCTTCTCAGCGAAGTCTGCCGAGAGAAGCTCCATGTCTGCGCCGACGGCATTACCGGGAACAACATGTCCTGCAAACCACTCGGCAATCATCTCTACCGGCTCCCGGGTGAGCTTGAGAAGCGAGATTTCCCCGGGGAGCTGAACCCCGGCCTGCTCCCAATAGCGGCTGTCGGCCAGAAGCGCTGCTGCGCCTTCGGCAATGAGAAGCGTGCCGGCGCTTCCCGTGAAGCCAGAAAGCGCCTGCCGAAGCTTCCAGTCATCCGGAACATACTCGGAAAGATGAGGATCCGCCGTCGGAACAATCACGCCTGCGAGACCAAGACGGCTCATCTCTTCTCGGCAGCGTTGCAGGCGCTCGAGCGCCTCCTTCGTTGAATTCATAGGCACTCCAAAAAATAAAAAGCTTTCAGGTGATCAGAAAAGCTTGCGGATCATGACGGTGACGGGGAATCCCACGTGCTGCTCGCTCTCGCTGTCTTCGCCGATATCGAGCGATACGACGCGCCAGCCGGCATCGCGCAATTCGTCAAGCGTGGCGGAGACGCCGAGATCCGCACAGGCAAGAGGCGTTTCCTTCATGCGGGAAAGCACCGTCACCGGGCGTTCCGTTACGCAGGTTGCCTCTGAATGATAGGGCGCGTCCAGAAGGGGATCGCGCGAGACGGCACTGCTCAGTCCGCCGCGCGCGGTCGTTCCTCCGCCCGTTCCCACGGGCGCGGCGCAGCCCGAAAGAAGGGCTGCGCCAGCAAGGGCGAGAAGAAGCGCATTCACTTTAAGTTTCGTCATGGCGTCACGCGGGAAAAGCAGAAGTTTTCCGATTCTAAGCGAACCGCTATTCGCTGCGCGGCTTGCGCGGCGGACGAGCCCCGAACTTTTTCTTAAAGTTTCCGGATTTACGGAATTTGCCAAACTTCTTTTTCCCGCCGTCATGCTTCATGCCGTCGAGGGGCGGCGTGCTCCCGTAAACCGTCCGCATGCCGGTGCGGTCGAAGTCTTCGGCAGGCGTCGTCTGCGCGAAGGAAAGCGTCGTCGGCTGGTCATTCCCCCAGCTGCCAGAGCTCTGCCAGGGAAGCCCGGAGGACTTCTTCGGCTGACGCGGACGATAGTGAATGGAATTGCCGAAGTTGTCGTCATCCTCGAACCCATCGTCCGTGGGGAATCCCTGAGAAGGCTTGGGCTTCGCAAGGCGCGGCGTCTTCTTCTTTTTAAAGAAGTCTCTGCGACGTCGACTGCCGCCGTCTTCCTTTTTCTCCACGACGGCAGGAACCGGAGATTCGCCCGATGAAGCAGCATCGGTGAAGGGTTCCTGGGGGCGAGCTTCGGCAGGAAGCGCCTCCATGGGGAGATCTTCCTTTTCAGACGGACCGCGGCGCTTCTTAAAGGGCGTGCGGAGATTCGGGCCGCCCGCCTTTCTGAACTTCTCGCGGCGCTTCCTCGGCGCTCTTTCACCTTCTTCCTGAGGAGGCGGGAAATCGTCCGCTGCGAGCGGCACCGTCAGCGCCTCATCCCGGAATTCATCACGCTCGGGCTGAGCCGGCACGTCCTTCACGAGGCGCGTCCTGCGCTTTTGGTTCTGGTTCTGGGGCTTGCGCAGGCGGGTTGCGTTCGGATTCCTGCGATTGTCCTTAAAGTCCTTCGTGCCGCGGCCGAACTTCTTCTGCCCCGGACGCTTTGCGCCGGGCTGAACGGGAAGAATGCCTTCCATTTCAGGCATGGGCTCTTCCCGGCGGCGCTTCGACTGACGAATGGTACCGCGCTTGCCGACCATCTGATGCGTCAGCTTTTCGCCGCCCTTCATGGCCCGGCGCATGCGGTCCTGCGCGGCGCGCAGCTCCACCGTATTGGAGGAAAGCGGCTCGGTAATGGTTACCGTAGGCTCATACGCTTCGCTCGGACGATAGTCGGATCGAATCGTGAGCGTGCGGCGATGGGGCTGAGGCACGTCCTCAGAGACGTCTTCGGCTTCAGACTCGTCATCATCATCCTCGTCGTACTCATCGTCCGCGTCGTCCTCAAGCTCATCGCCTTCATCATCGAAGTCGTCCACATCCCCGAAGTCTGAGTCGAGCGATTCATCAGCCTCTTCTTCGCAGAGGTCGTCCTGCTCGTTCTCATCGTCCTCAGATTCTTCAGAGTCTTCGTCCTCTTCTGCATCTGAGTATTCGCCGGATTCGTCTTCATCCTCAGGGAGATCATCCTCTTCCCAGTCGGCAGAATCCTCATCCTCGTCCTCTTCCCATTCGAAGTCGTCATCCTCTTCGGTCTCTTCGACGGCTTCAGGTACTTGAGGTTCTTCTGTTTCTTCAGGGATTCCGGCAGCTTCGGATTCTTCGGCTTCTCCAGGAGCCTCGTCTTCAGGAGGCTCTGCCGCGGGAAGCGCTTCGAGCGCCACCGGTTCCTCAGAAGCGGAGAACGGCTCTTCCTTCTCCTCAGCCGTCGCCGGCTCCGCAGAAAGAGCGGTCTCTTCCTGCGGTGCTGCAGACTCATCTGCGGAAACTTCAGGAAGAGCCGGGGCTTCGGCGCGCGGCTTTCTGCCGAAACCGATGTCCGAGAGCTCAAGAATTTGTCTGACCGTCACCCCGGGCGCAACTTCACATGAGCCCGGAGATGCCGGAAGTTCGGGCGTTTCCGGAGCTGAGGCAGGAGCGGCTGCGGCTTCCTTCTTACGGGGGATCTTTCCGGCTTTGGCAAGCGCCTCTCCGAAGGCTGAGAGGAAGGCTTCCCCGGGATGCGACTCCCTCGGCCGGCACACTTCATAAGCGTCGTCGGGAATTTCAGGAAGCACGATATCGGCTTCAGGGGCCGCCGCCGGCGCTTCCACGGGATCCGCGTTGAGGCGCTCCCAGACGATGTCGAGACGCTCCTCGCTGGAAAGGCTCATAAGAGCTTCCCTGCGCGCAGCGCAGGCTTCCTCCGTTTCCATCAGACCATCCGGGAAGCCGGAGCTTTTCTTCTGTCGAAGAACAAAGCGCAGATCCGCAGCAAGCTGAGCGCGAAGCGAGACAAAGAGGTCGATATCCTCGCGGTGAATGTAGGTGCGGACTTCGCCGGGATGATCCCGCAGCACGGCAAACGCCGCAATGCGTTCATAAACCGCAGGGGACCCCTGCAGATTCATGACGAAGACGTATTCGAAGGTTCCCGGAGGGATGTATCTGAGATCCTCCGGCGTTGCAACCAGGACGCGGCTCTTGGTTCCCCGGGCTAAAGACCTTGAGACGCCGGACCAGCCTTCCGAGAGAAGCTTGTTGTTGATGATGCGCAGATCCAGCTGACCGAGTGCCGCTTCAAATTCAGTCGCTCTGGCGCGATGCGGAACGACGACCAGAATCCGGGAGCCCTCAGGCAGCTTCGAAATGTCGGTCCAGAAAATGCAGTATTTGGTTGCCCTCGGAACCAGGTCGAAGCGCTCGAAAATTTCGGGCGGCTGGTATCGGGCGCCGGGGTGAAAAACCCTGCAGCCGGGAACAATGTCCTCCGCGGCCTTGACAATGCCGTCGCTCCAGAAGTTGGAGAGAATGCCGAGCGATTTGAGCGATTCAGGGGGAAGCTTTCCGAGGAGCGCCTTCAGCCGCGCCAATTCATCCGCGTTGACGGCAAAGTACTCGAAATACGCCACGATGACGCGCTCAACGCTGTCAAGCCGAAGACCGAAATCGTCTCCGACGCGCTCAAGGAATCTTGGGGGACCGGCGACGAAATCAACGCCAACGAGCGCGCGGCGCCTGCGGTTGAAGTCTTCTCCCGGACGAGCAGGAAAGGTATTGACGCGCGACGGGTAGACCAGTGCATCCATGCGCCAGCAAAGGCGTGCGGCAACGTCGAGTCCCGGCGTAATGATGAGGGTGCGCGGAGCGCGTCCGCGCTCGAGGCCGGAATCATTCTCGGGATTCAGATACTCGGCGAGCGCCAGAAGTGCAGCCGTTGTTTTGCCGCTTCCGCCATGAGCGCAGATCAGATGCGGGTGACCCGCGCGGAATTCGCGCAGAAGCAGAGCTTGAGCCGGCAAGAGCGCAGACCAGTTCCATTTCTTAAGCTTCTGCTGAAAAAAATCAGCCAGATGGAATTTCGAGAGGTTCACGATGTTTCCAACTTTGAGCCCTCGCCGGCGGAGAACCCTTTTCGCCCGCTCACTGGGAGTGAGTCGAACGAGGGCCGTCCGGGAGGCATGCAGTCCGAATGCACACGGAATTTCCGCTGAGTCGGAAACTGCATGAAATCAATAAATTCTTTGGAAGCCCTCCGGCAGAACGGCTTATCGCTCCTGCGGGTATTCCGCCCTTGGGTCGGGCGGAAAGGGAAGCGCTCCTGGCCTCCCGGGCAATGTATTTTGTGGCGCGCAGTGGAGATGCTTCGCGCGCTTCGGGATGAATGAGGCAATCGGCGAGGATTTCTCGATGCTCTCGGAGACCTTGTTGTTGTCCCTGCCCGCTGCAAAGCGCCTGACAAAATCAGAACGTCCGAATCCGGGGCTGCCGCATCAATCCTCTGATGAAGATGCCGTCCGGGATTCTAGCAAATCCGCATGCGCTTCCCCAGGGCTCCTCAAGCCGTCCGCAAGCAGGCAAAATGAAGGAAGCGGGGAATTCCTCTCCGCTTGTTTTATTTCTCAGCGAAGGAGCCTCAGAAATGCCTCTCAAGGATCTCATCATCGAAGACATCGTCGCAGGCACCGGTCCCGCAGTCAAGGCGGGCGACCCCGTCAGCGTGCACTACACGGGCCGCCTCGAGGACGGCACGGTCTTCGACTCAAGCGAAGGCAGAGACCCGCTTGACTTCACCTGCGGCATCGGCCTTGTGATCCCGGGCTGGGATCAGGGCCTCATCGGCCTCAAAAAAGGCGGCAAGCGCCGCCTTTCCATCCCGGCCCGTCTTGCCTACGGCGAAATGGGTTATCCGGGCGTTATTCCGCCCAACGCCGATCTTTATTTCGACGTCGAGCTGGTCGGAATCGGCTGAATGAGCGCCGGCGCCGGAACGCCGTAACTTGCGAGAAGTTCCGCCGCCTCGCAAACGGGGAGCCCCATGATGCCGGTGTAGCTCCCCGCGACTGATCGCACGAAAAGGCCGGCAAGCCCCTGAATGCCGTAGCCGCCTGCCTTGTCGTAGGGTTCATCGGTCATTACGTAGCGCCCGATTTCCTCTTCCGACATCGGACGCATCGTGACGCCTGAAAGCACCACCAGCGCCCGGTAGTCCTCGCGAGAGCGGCCGACGGCAACGGCCGTTCTCACTTCATGCGTCCGTCCGGAAAGCGCCCGCATGAAGCGGGCAGCCTCCTCGCGGTCCCGCGGCTTGCCGAGGATCCTTCCGTCAAGGCTCACCACCGTATCAGCCGCGAGCACCGGAGCATCCATGCGGGGATCACTCAGCTCATTTCTCGCTGCAATCCCGTCCATCAGCTTCGTTACCGCGGTTCGAAGCACGTAGTCTGCAGGCGTTTCCCCGGGGAGCTCTTCCTCATCGCCGGCAAACCAGCCTCTCGGCTCTGAAGGGTCCGAAAGCACCTGAGGCTCCCAGCCGTAGGCCCGGAGAAGCTCCCGCCTGCGCGGGCTCTTGCTTGCAAGGTAGATGAAGTTCTGCATGGCGTCGCCTCTTGCGGAAAAATCAGGCGCGGTGGTAGGGATGACCCGCGCCGATCGACCAGACGCGGTAAAGCTGTTCGGCAAGAAATACCCGGGCGAGCGCATGGGGCATCGTCATTGCGGAGAGCCGCATGAGGCGCTTCGCCTTTTCCTTCACTTCGGGCGCGAGTCCGTCAGGGCCGCCGATGACGAAGACAACGCGCGAGGATTCGCTCATCCATTCATTGAGCGCCCGCGCGAACTCCGTCGTGGTGAAGTCCTTTCCGTGTTCGTCGAGCACAACGACATAGTCGTCTTCCTCGAGCGCCTCGAGAATGCGGGCCCCTTCAAGCTGCATGAGCTTTGCGGGCGTCTGACCCGCGCGGGGCTCCGTGCGGATTTCCTTCAATTCCACCCGCCACGTACGCGGAAAGCGCCCGAGGTAGCCGCGCACAGCATCCTGCGCCCAGTCGGAAATATGCTGCCCGACGGCAAGAATCAGAACGCGCATGCCGTATTAAGCCTGCTTTTCAGCGCGGTGCGGCATCAGATGCGGAGCGCACTCCGACTTCTGCGCTTCAAGGAAGACTTCCTTGCCGCCCCAGATTTCCTCGAGGTTGTAGTAGTCGCGGACATTGGGCTGGAGCACGTGAACAACCACCGTTCCAAGGTCGACGAGGACCCATTCGCCGGTATCCCCGCCTTCAATGCCGAGGACTTCGCCGCCCGCTTCCTTCACGGCGCTGGAGACCGCATAGGCAAGCGCGCGGGTCTGGCGGTTCGAGGAGCCGGACGCAATGATGACGCGCTCAAACTGATCGGTCAGCTTTTCGGTATTAAAAATCTTGATGTCGCGCGCTTTGACGTCTTCGAGCGCCTCAATTGCGGTGGCGACAAGCTGGTTGAGTTCCATAAGTTCTGCTTTAAAAAATTAAGAAAAAACGGCATGCCGGAAACCGGCGCACCGGTAAAAAACTTCTTCAGCGGGCGCCGTAGAGCGACGCCGAGCGAATATAGGCGGCGACCTCAAGCGGCAGCCACCCGTCGACCTTCTTCATTGCCTCGGCAAAGGGATAAGCACGGATGACGCGGCGGATTTCCGTTGCGCTCGCCTCATGCGGCGCCATCTCGAAAAAAGCAATTCTGCCGGCCGGCGCTTCGGTGAGTTCTTCCGCACGGGTCATCCGGTCTTTCGCCCATGCAGCGACCTCAGGAGAAGCCTCAAGCGCCTCGCCTCCCCGGCGGCACACTGCGAGATCAGCATATTGAGCCAGTTCCTGCCAGTTCTTCCAGGTGTGAAGGTTCTTCCACTGGTCGCCGCCAAGAATGAGCACGAGCGGAATCGAGGGCCCGAGCCGCTTTCTCAGCGTCCTCAGCGTCACCCGGGTATAGGTGGGGCCGAGCCGCATGAGTTCGAGCGGTTCAATCCGAAAGCCCGCCATTTTATCCAAAGCGAGCTCGAGCATGGCGAGGCGCACCTCAGCCGGAGAAACAAGATCCTTCTGCCAGGGATTCCCGGCAGGCAGAAAATCCACCCGCACCAGCTGAAGCGCATCCTTTGCCGCTCTCGCCAGAGCGAGATGTCCCTCATGTACGGGGTCGAAAGTGCCGCCGAGAAGTCCGATTCCGCGGGGTATCACAATCCAATGCTCCCTTAAGGGTTGCGCGTGAACGAGGCAAAACCGCGATCAACGCGGCCGTCCTTGAACTTGAGTCCGACCCAGTTGAGTTCGAGCTCCTCGAGGCCCCGGGCATTCTTGAGGAAGCGCTGGCTGAACCAGAATTTCCATCCGAAGCCGTCTTCATGGGAAGGCTTTCCGATATGTTCGGCAACTTCCTTTTCAGTCATGCCGAGCCCGGTGAGGCCCAATCGAACCGGAAGATTGCGGGCTTCAAGCCTGCCGCAGGTGCGCGGCACTTCACGCTCATCCTTTACCCATTCAATCTGAGCCTCGGTGATCTCGCTCGACGCCGTCGCGATCAGCCAGACGATCATCGGCCGGCCGCCTTCGGTGCCGGTAAAGCATGCAAAGTCGCGCTCAAAATAGCCCGCGCCTTCGCGCAGTCTTGCCGCGCGGAAGCGCTCTGCCACCTCCCTGAGGCCGGTGCTTCCCAGAAAGAAGGGCTCCCGGCCGAACTGCACGAATTCGCCGACGGGTTCCGTGAGCGTTGCCGGCGCATCGAGCGTGGTCGACGGATAGCCGAAGGGCGACGCTACTTCAGCTCCGGCGGGGGCCGCAGCAAAAAACGCAGCAATAAGAGCGGACGTGAAGAATGGCTTGATCATTTCTCAGAAAGCAGGCATGAGAGACACCTACCATATCATTTCCCGCCCGCTCTGAGGCGTATGGAGTTGTTAACGGTTAGCGGCCGATCGCGCGCCAGCCGATGTCGGAGCGCATCTGCATGCCGTCGAAGTGCACGCCGCGGGCGAGCTCGTAGGCCGTCTTCTGCGCTTCGGCAAGGGGAGAGCCGAGGCCGACGGCGCAAAGAACGCGGCCGCCGGAAACGATCGTGCGCCCTTCAGCGTCCGTCTTCGTGCCGGCGTGGAAGACGCGGGCATCGGGACCATTTTCCGGAAGACGATCGATAACCGCACCTTTTTCCGGATGCTGCGGATAGCCGCGGGCGGCGATCACCACGCCGAGCGCGCTTCTCGGATCCCATTCGATGGAGGCTTCATTGAGCTTGCCGGCAA
Organism: Sutterella seckii; assembly: GCF_009183815.1. Classification (GTDB taxonomy): domain Bacteria; phylum Pseudomonadota; class Gammaproteobacteria; order Burkholderiales; family Burkholderiaceae_F; genus Sutterella; species Sutterella seckii. The sequence continues at coordinate 93,183 of NZ_WEHX01000002.1, forward strand.
TGGCGGCTTCAACCACCTTTGCGAAGTCGCTCTTGATGCGCATCATGATGGGCTGCGTTTCCGGATCGCCCATGCGGCAGTTGAATTCGAGCGTGCGCACGTCAGCCGTGCCGTCCGCGCGGCGCTTGATCATGAGGCCGGCATAAAGGAAGCCCGTGTAGCGCACGCCTTCCTTCGCCATGCCTTCCACCGTCGGGCGGATGATCTCGCGCATCACCTGATCATGAATGTCGGGCGTCACGACGGGAGCCGGAGAATAGGCGCCCATGCCGCCGGTGTTGGGACCCTGGTCGGCGTCGAGAAGGCGCTTGTGGTCCTGGCTCGTCGCGAGAGGGAGGATGTGTTCGCCGTCCACCATGACGATGAAGGAAGCTTCCTCGCCGTCGAGGAAGTCCTCAATGACGACGCGCGCGCCGGCAGAACCGAACGCATGACCTTCAAGCATGGAATCGATCGCTGCGTAGGCTTCGTCGAGCGTCATGGCGACGACGACGCCCTTGCCGGCAGCAAGGCCGTCGGCCTTGATGACGATCGGAGCGCCCTTCTTTTCCACATAAGCGCGGGCCGCCTTCGGGTCCGTGAAGGTCTCATAGTCCGCAGTCGGAATGCCGTGGCGCTTCATGAAGGCCTTGGCAAAATCCTTCGAGCTTTCGAGCTGCGCGGCCGCTTTTTCCGGTCCGAAAATGCCCAGACCGGCAGCGCGGAAGGCGTCGACGACGCCGGCGGCAAGAGGCGCCTCGGGGCCGACAACCGTAAAGGCAACGCCTTCCTTCTTCACGAATTCAATGAGTTCCTCGTTGCCGGAAAGGGCAACGTTTTCGAGCTTGTCGGTAAGTGCAGTGCCTGCGTTGCCGGGCGCCACAAAAACCTTTTCCACGCCGGCGCCCTGAGAAAGACGCCAGGCCAGAGCATGTTCGCGGCCGCCGCTGCCGATGACGAGAAGCTTCATTGCAAAATTCTCCAGAATTTCAATTGGGAAGAACCGGCAAAGAAAAACGCCGGCCTCAGAGGATATTTTCCCCGTTATCCGGGCTCAAAGCACCGGGACGGGACTATCTTTTTATTGGAAAAAGGCCGGAATGCTTAATTTTATTCCGGCCTTTTTAAAGGCGTTCAGAAAGTCTTCCGGGAAATGACGATCCCGGGAGTTTTCCGTCCCCAGGCGGGCATTACGCTTCCTCAGGGAGCTCGAAATCAGCCGAGGTGTAGACCTGCTGAACGTCGTCGAGCTCTTCGAGGGCGTCGATCAGACGCTGCATGCGGGCAGCTTCCTCGCCTTCGAGGTGCGTTTCGTTGAGGGGCTTCCAGGTAATTTCAGCGACTTCAGGCTGCATGCCGGCCGCTTCAAAGGCCTTCTGCACGGCATCAAACTGTTCCGGAGCGCAGGTGACTTCGATCGAGCCGTCATCCGGATCCGTGAGGACGTCGTCGGCGCCGGCCTCAAGGGCGACTTCCATCGCCTGATCTTCGGTCACGGAGCCCGGGGCGAAGAAGAAGTCGCCCACATGCTTGAACTGGAAGGAAACCGAACCTTCGGTGCCGAGATTGCCGCCGTTCTTCGAAAGGATGTGACGGACATCAGCAACGGTACGGACGCGGTTGTCGGTCGTGCAGTCAATGATGAGCGCAGCGCCGCCGACGCCGTAGCCTTCGTAGCGGACGTCTTCGTAGGAGACGCCTTCGAGCTGGCCCGTGCCCTTCAGAATGGCGTTCTGGATCGTGTCCTTAGGCACATTGCCCGCGCGCGCCTTGATGAGCGCAAGACGCAGACGGGAGTTCGACTCCGGTTCGCCGCCGCCCATGCGGGCAGCAACGATGATTTCGCGGACGAGCTTCGTCCAAAGATTGGAGCGCTTGGCGTCCTGACGGCCTTTGCGGTGCTGAATATTGGCCCACTTGGAATGACCCGACATTTTGTATCAACCTCTTTACAGGGAATGGGTAGAGCGCTGGGCCTCGGCTGCGGTCGCGCGAGGAGAGGCCTTGCCGCCCGCTGGCATTGCTTTCGGGGAAAGCCCGGACGGCGCAAAACTTGGACTTCCGGACGAGCAGACAAAACGAGCGTCAAATCCGGAGAGAGGCGTATTTTAGAGCATCCGAATGCTTCATACCCGAGTTTTCACCGAGAGATATGCGTCAGGGCCTTGAGCGAGCCTGTCGGAATCTCCCGGAGTCCGCCGCGCTCACGATCGACAGTGAAGTTCCGGCCTCCCGGGGGTTAGGAGCGAACCACTGTCATTAATTCCTCATTTCTTGGTAGAACGCATCTAAATGCTCTACCTCCGGCAACTTTGCTTCTTTCCGGGAATAGCACGCCAAAATTCCTGAGAAACAAAGTATTCAGGCATCCAAAGCCACAATGCATCCTTTACCGCGGATCAATTTTTCAGAGCGGCTTTGCACGGAATACCTTCTATTGAGGTATTTAATTGGTAGTATTTTTGGCAGAACTAAACCGGACATCGAAGTATCGGTTTATATCCCTTAATTTCTCCAGAAATATCAATATGACGCAGTTCTCTCAATTGAGCGACGCTGATTTCTGCGCTGCGATCTTTGATCATGTCCGCAGCATGAGCAAGGATCATGAAGGCGTGACCCGCCAGGGTTACGGACCTCTTGAAACCCAGGTGCTCGATTATCTCGAAGGCATCGGACGCGAACTTAATCTTGAAATTTCCAAGGATGCTGCTGGCAACGTCTGGATGACGCTCCCCGGCCGCGACCGCACGCTTCCGGCCGTGGTCTCGGGCAGTCATGCCGACTCCGTTCCCCAGGGCGGGAACTATGACGGGCTCGCCGGCATCGTGGCGGCGCTAACCGTTGCGCGCCGCATGCGCCGCGAGGGCGTCACGCCGCTTCGCGACTACCGCGTTCTGATGATGCGCTGCGAGGAAAGCTCCTTCTTCGGGAAGGCCTATGTCGGCTCTCTCGGCATGATGGGACGCCTCAAGGAATCCGACCTTGCGCTCAAGCACCGCACGTCGGGCGAAACGCTCGGCGAATGCATCGCCTCCTGCGGGCTCGACCCGAAGGCGCTCACAACGGGAAAGCCCGTCATCGACACGAGCCGGATCGCCGCCTTCTTCGAACTCCATATCGAGCAGGGACCGACTCTCACGAGTCAGAAGGATGCCCGCACGGGCATCGTTACCGGCATCCGCGGCAACATTCGTCATAAGGAAGTAAAGGTTGTCGGCGAAACGGCGCATTCGGGCGCCGTCGACAAGCAGTACCGCCACGATGCGGTCATGGCTGCGGCGCGCCTCATTTCCCGCATGGACGACAAGTGGGACGAATATCTGAAGCACGGCGAGGATCTCGTCTTCACCGTTGGCGTCATCAAGACGGCGCCGACCGCTGCGATTTCCGTCATCCCGGGTCTCGTCACCTTCACGATCGACATGAGAAGCCTCTCGGAAGCTACGTGCCGAGCCTTCCACGACGACCTCGTTGCTGAAGCCCGGAAGCTCGCAGCCGAACGCGGCGTCCGGTTCGAATTTGATGCACCGCTCTTTACGGCGCCGGCCACGACTCGGCCATGCTCGGCAACTGCGGCATTCCGGTCGCCATGATCTTCGTTGCCAATCAGAACGGCTCGCACAATCCCCATGAAGCTATGGAGCTTTCCGACTTCATGAAAGGCGTGGATCTTCTCTGGCACACCGTAATGGACTTCGACGCCGCCTGATTCATTTGGACGCCCAGATGCAGCTTTATCTCAAGAGCTGCGTCCGGACAAGGACTCTAACCATGGAACATCGGAAACCCAGCGTAGTTGTCGTGGACGACTATCCGCTCTTCCGCAAGGGCATTGCTGATGCGCTCACCACCAATGCCAACTTCCAGATTCTCGGTCTCACCGGGGATGAGAAGACGGCGCTCTCGCTCATCGGCCTCAAGCCCGACATCGTCATCATCGACCTTGACGCAAAGGGCTTTCAGCCCCTCAATCTGCTGCGCCTCATCAAGTACCGGCAGCCATCCTGCCGCGCCGTCATGCTGATGAGCTCGCCCAACAGCTCCTCCAACCTCATGCAGGCCATTCGCCTCGATGCCAACGGCTACCTCCTGCGCAACATCCCGATCGACGAGTTTGTCGATCAGATGAAAATTGTTGCCCAGGGCGGCATGGCGGCTTCGGAAAAAATCACCTCAGCCCTTGCCGAGCACCTTCGTTCCGGCACGATTGAGGAGTCGGAAACGAACGTCACGCAGCTTCTTACCAAGCGCGAATTTGAAGTGCTCTGCTGCGTCGCCTCGGGTCTCTCCAACCGCGAGATCGCTCAGTACCTCGAAATCACGGACGGCACGGTCAAGGTGCATGTAAAGCATCTCCTCAAGAAGCTTCACTTCCGCTCCCGCGTTGAAGCGGCCGTCTGGGCGTCTGAACGCGACTATCGCATTCCGGAAGAGAAGCTCGCAAAGATCGGGCTCAGCGGTTCGCCTAAAACCTTCCGCCGCATGTAGCGTCACCCAGGGGTGATTTGCAAATCCAAATGCCCGGGCGTCTGTCGTCAGACGCCCGGGCATTTTTCTGCGCCGTCTTTGGAGAACGGCATTCCCCAAACAGCGAACGGGGACCCTTCCCTAAAGAAGGATCCCCGTTTTATTGCTTCAGTACCGATCCGGGAAAAGCTCCCGGATCAGTCGGCTTGCATCAAAGCGTCCTCACAGTAGTTATGTGTCTTTAGATGTAGCCGTAGAGCTTGCCGAGCACCCAGCCCATGCCCGTGGCGGTGAGAACGCCGATCAGGCCCGGGAGGATGAAGGAGTGGTTGATCACGAAGCGGCCGATGTGGGTGGTACCCGAGCGGTCAAACTGGAGAGCAGCCAGGTCGGACGGATAGGTCGGCAGGATGTAGTAGCCGTAGCAGGCGGACGAGAAGGCAACCACGAGTCCCGGAGGCGTACCAACCTGAAGGGCGACCGGCACGATCGTCGCAACAGCAGCAGCCTGAGAGTTCACGAGCTTCGACACGAGGAGAAGCACGAGAGCGTAGGTCCACGGAGCTTCCTTAACCCAGTCAACCAGGATCACCTTAAGGTCAGCAAGGTGAGCCATGAACATCGTATCGGCCATCCAGGCAACGCCGTACACAGCAACGATCGCGACGCAGCCGGCATGGAACACCGAACCCTTCGAGATCATGGAGGCGCGGACGCCGCAGAACATGACCATCAGAGCGCCGGCGGTCAGCATGCATATCTGAATCAGCTGGGTCATGCCGAGGGCCTTCTTGCCGACCATCGGACGGAGGCTGGGCTCAGAACCGAGGAGAGCAACGAAAGCGATCGTGAGGAGGAAGATCCAGAGGGAAGCCCAGGCAGTCTTCGGGAAAACCTTGCCGACGAGGGTCGTGTTTTCGCCGTAGACGTACTTCTTCTGTTCCGGATCGGAAATGAGCTTCTGGAAAGCTTCATCCTTGTCGAGGTCCTTGCCGCGGAAGGACGAATAGGTCGCTTCAGCGAAGAGGCCGACGATGGCGGCCGGGATCACGATCGAGAAGAGCTGAACGAAGCCGAAGGGCTTGCCGCCGACTTCATAGCCGTCGAGCAGAGCGATCATCGAGACCGCAGCCACAGCGGCCGGCGAGCAGATCACGCCCATCTGAGCAGCAATCGTCGAAGCAGCCATCGGGCGTTCCGGACGAATGTTGTTCTTAATGGCAACGTCGTAAATAATCGGGAGCATCGTGTAAACGACGTGACCGGTACCGCAGAGGATCGTCAGGAACCAGCAGAGGTACGGAGCGACGTACACGACAGCGCGGGGGTGACGGCGCAGAACGCGTTCAGCGATCTGAAGGAGGCAGTCAAGGCCGCCGGCAGCCTGAAGGCTGGCGGAGCCGCAGACCACGGCCAGAATCGTAAGAATCACGTCGACCGGCGGCTTGCCCATAGGAATATGGAAGCCGAAAATCAGCACCATCAGGCCGATACCGCCGATGAGGCCGAGGGCCATACCTCCCTTTCGGGCGCCGTAGAACAAGCAGATCAAAACTATGATCAGCTGTAGCCAAAAGTCATATCCGAGCATGTCTTTTCTCTCTTTAGAGTGAGGACGAGGGCATTATCGGCCCCGAATCTCAAAAAAGGGGTAGAAAACTGCTCTACTTTTGACTAAGTACAAAAATTTACAAATAGGCGGATAAGGGTTTACATTTCACTCTGCTTCATCCCCCGCCAATCAGCATCAATCTCAGCCGCCCGCTCCCAGTAAGGCTTCGGCGAATCAAAGCCTCGTCCGGAATTGTTTCAGAGGCCTCTTTTTCCGCCTCATTCCTCTTTACAAAACGCCGTTCGGAGAGCCCCGCTTCCCTGCTCTCAGTAGTACCTCCAAAAAAATACGAGTTTTCACGGAACCCGCTGTTTCAGAGGAGTTGAGAAGATCCATGCAAGCGCTAAGTCTCTGCGCTTAGCATTCAAAATTCGGCAGGCGCGCATTCTTTTCTTCTGATCTGCGCGCTCCCTCCGGTACCCTATTACTCCCTCTGCCATGCAACGAACTCTCTCCTGCTGCGCCCTCCTGCTTGCTGCCGTCCTGACGCTCTCCGGCTGCGGAGAGGCGAAGAAAGCCGCGGCCCCCAGGCAGCCGCTCCCCGTAACCACCGTTACGGTTCAATCGAAAGATGAGGTGCACTGGCTTGAAACCATCGGCCAGGCAGAGGCCGGCGCCGCAATCAATGTGACGCCACAGGCGGGCGGCCGGATTCTCCGGGTGAACTATAAGGAAGGCGACTTCGTCAAAGCCGGACAGGTTCTCTTCGAGATTGATCCGTCAAGCCTCAGCGCGCAGCTCGCTTCCGCAGAAGCCTCGCGGCGGCAGCTCGAGGACGAACTGAAGCAGGCCGATCGCGAATACCGCCGCAATGCGGAACTTCTCAAAAGCGGTGCGGGAAGCCAGAAGGACTTTGACGATGCCAAGAGTCTGAGGAGTCAGAAGCAGGCCGCGCTTGCGCAGGCGAAGGCCAATGAGGAAGACGCCCGCATCAGCCTCTCCTGGACCGAGGTGCGCGCTCCAGTCCAGGGCTACGTCTCGAAGGCGCTCTTCAACCCCGGCGCCGTCGTCATCAAGGACAGCTCCGTACTCGCCTCCATCACGCAGAAGGACGACATCCGCGTTCTCTTTGCACCGTCGGACCGCGATCTCGCGGGCGCCGACATCACGAATGAAACGCGCGTGAGGGTCTTCCGCACGGACGGGAAGGAAATTCCCGCCACGCTCGACTACATCGCGCAGACCTACGGCGCCGATACCGGCACCCGCACGCTGCGCGTCAGGGTGCCTTCTGACGCCGGGATTCTGCCCGGCGAATTCGTCCGCATCCGCTATCAGACAACGATCGACCGCAATGCGTATCGCGTGCCTCAGCGCGCCGTCAAGCAGCTTCCTGACGGCACATATGCGCTCTTCGTCCTGAAGGACGGCAAGGCCGTTCAGACGGCGGTTGAGGTAGGCCTCTGGGAAGGAAAGGACTGGATCATCCGCAAGGGGCTCGCTGACGGCGAAAAGGTAATTACCGATCAGCTCATCAAGCTCCAGAACGGCACCCCCGTGACCGAGAGGGCTCCGGCCGCTCAGCCCGAGAATGCTAAGAATTAAGGCGCTCACATGCTCAGTCAGTTCTGCATCCGGCGCCCGATCTTCGCCACAGTCCTCTCGCTCTTCATCGTCCTCGCGGGCCTTGTTGCATTAAGAGTTCTTCCGCTTTCGCAGTATCCCAACATCACGCCGCCCTCGGTTCGCATTTCGGCAACCTACGACGGCGCCGATGCGGAAACGATCGCCCGTACCGTAGCCGCCCCGATTGAGGATCAGCTTTCCGGCATCGAGGGGCTTCTCTACTACACGACAAGCATCCGCTCAAACGGCGACATGTCGATCATGTGCGTCTTTGAGGTCGGCACCGACCCCAACGACGCGATGCTTGAAATCAACAACCGCGTCCGAACGGCTGAAAGGCGTCTGCCCTCGAGCGTGCGCGACCAGGGCGTTTCAGTTCGAAAGCGCTCCAACGACGAGCTCCTCATGATGGCGCTCTATTCGCCCGACAAGTCCATGTCGGCGTCGGAAATGGCGGACTATGCGACCCTCAACATCGTCGATGAACTCAAGCGCCTGCCGGGCATCGGCGACGTGAACGTCTTCGGCAACGTCCAGTCCGCCATGCGCATCTGGCTTGATCCGGAACGCATGACTGAGCTCGGCGTCACGACGAAGGATGTCGACGACGCGGTTTCCGCGCAGAACGCCCAGCGCGCCGTCGGCCGAATCGGCACGTCGCCGACGCTGCCTGATCAGCAGCTCTACTACAAGATTTCGACGCCGGGGCAGCTTCTCACGCCTGAGGAATTCGGCGAAATCGTCATTAAGAGCGATTCCGCTCACGGGCTCGTGCGCCTGAGAGACATCGCCACCACCGAAACCGGCAAGCGAAGCTATGAATTCCGCGTCGACATGAACGGTCAGCCCGGCGTCAATGTCGGCGTCTACCTGCAGACGGGCGCCAACGCCATGTCGGCAGCCGCTGAAGTCAAGGCGCGGATCACCGAACTCGCGCAGGAGTTCCCGCAGGGCAAGCTCGCCTACGTCATCACGAACGACACCACCGTCTTCGTCGGCGCCTCCCTCAATGAGGTCTACCACACGCTCGCCGAGGCCGGCCTTCTCGTTCTCGTCGTGGTCTTCCTCTTCCTTCAGAGCTGGCGCGCCACGCTCATCCCCATGCTCGCCGTTCCAGTGTCGCTCATCGGCACCATGGCAGGCCTCTGGCTCTTCGGCTTTTCGCTCAATACGCTCACGCTCTTTGCGATGACGCTCTCCATCGGCATTGTGGTCGACGACGCCATCGTGGTGCTCGAGAACGTCGAACGCCTGATGCGTACTGAAAAGCTTTCGCCCTTCGACGCCTCCATCAAGGCGATGCAGGAGGTTTCAGGCGCGCTCGTCGCCATCGTGCTCGTTCTGTCCGCGGTCTTCATCCCGGTGGCGTTCCTGGGCGGCATTGCCGGCGAACTCTATCGACAGTTCGCGGTGACGGTTTCCGTTTCCGTCGTGATTTCGGGCTTCGTCGCGCTGACTCTCACGCCTGCGCTCTGCGCCATTCTTCTTAAGGACACGAACGAGAAGCCGCTTGCCTTCTTCGTCTGGTTCAATAAAGGACTCGCGCGCTTCACCGTTCGCTTTCTGCAGCTTGTCCGCCTCGCCCTCAAGCACCGCATTCTTTCCGCCATTCTTCTCGTCCTCACCTGCCTAGGCGCCTGGCAGCTTCTCGAACGCACGCCGACATCGTTCGTGCCGCGCGAAGACCAGGGCATCGTGCGCATGGCGATTCAGCTGCCTGAGGGTTCAGCCTTCCCGCGGACCGAGGAGGTTGCGGAAGGGTTTCTTGCGAAGATTCAGAAGCTTCCCGGCGTAAGCAACGTCGTCACGATGATGGGCTTTGACACCCTCGGCAGCGACATCCGCGCGAATGCCGCGACCTTCATTCTCCAGCTCAAGAACTGGAGCGAACGGACGATGACGGCGGACGACTACCAGCAGGAGCTCTCCAAGTGGCTCCGCGAAAGCCCCGATGCCCGCGGCGTGGCGGTGCTCCCGGCGGCGATTCCCGGACTGGGTTCCTCGAACGGCTTCTCGGGCTACGTGACGGCCCATGGTTCAGACAATCCGCTCCTCCTTCAGGAAGTTACGGACGGCTTCATCGAAGAGCTCTCCAAGCGCCCGGAACTGACCGGCCTCAGAAGCTCCCTCGTTGCCGACAGCCCGCAGCTCATGCTCCATGTCGACCGCGACCGCGCCTATGCGCTCGGCGTTGACGTCGACGACGTCTACAACACGATTTCGGCGCTTCTTGCCTCGGACTACATCAACGACTTCACGCGAAACGGCAAAACATACCGCGTGGTCATGCAGGCAGATGCCAAATTCCGGTCGCTTCCTTCCGACATCGGCCGCGCAAGCGTTCGCTCCTCTTCCGGGAAAATGGTGCCGATCTCGACCATGATCTCGCTCGAGCGCGTTTCTGCGGCGGAATCGCTCGCCCGCATGAACGGCTACCTCGGCGCCCCGATTATGGGGGCTGCCGTGCAGGGCCTGAGTTCAGGCGACGCTATCCGGATTGTTGAGGAAACTGCCCGCGAATACCTTCCCCCGGGGTACCAGGTCGAATGGACCGGACAGGCCTTCCACGAAAAGCGCATCGGCGCTTCTTCCGCGACGGCCTTCGGCTTCGGGCTTCTTGTGATGTTCCTCATTCTTGCGGCGCTCTACGAAAGGTGGTCGCTCCCGATTGCCGTGGTGCTCGCGGTTCCCTATGCGTTCCTCGGGGCCATGACGGCCATCTGGCTGAGAGGCACGGCGAACGACATCTATTTCCAGATTGGTCTTCTTGTTCTCATCGGCCTTACGGCAAAGAACGCCATTCTGATCGTCGAATTTGCGGCTCAGAAAATGGAAGAGGAAGGGAAGGGCCCCTTTGAGGCGGCGATTGAAGCCGCAGGCCTTCGTCTGCGCCCCATCCTGATGACCTCGCTTGCCTTCATCCTGGGCGTCCTGCCGATGGTCACCGCCACGGGAGCGGGCGCGGCCGCGCGTCACTCCATGGGCACGGGCGTCTGCGGCGGCATGCTTGCCGCAACCTTCATTTCAACCATCTTCGTGCCGGTCTTCTTTACCTGGTTTGCGAGGAAGAGGAAGAAAGCCGTCAGTGCAAAAAACTGATTGACCGCAGGCCGAAAAAAAGCCCGGGCCTCCATCGCGGAGCGTCCGGGCTTTCTTTTGAAGACCTCAGGTCTTTACTTCTTCTGGAAGAAGTTCTTCACTTTGTCGAAGAACCCCTGAGATTTCGGATTGTGCTTTTCGCCGCCTTCCTTCAGAGAAGCATCGAAGTCGCGCAGCATCTTCTTCTGCTTGTCGGAAAGGTTGACCGGCGTCTCGATCTCGATGTGGAGATAAAGGTCGCCCGGCTGATGCGTGTGCAGATTCGAAATGCCCTTGCCGCGCAGACGGAAGGTCTTGCCGCTCTGCGTGCCTTCAGGAAGCGTGATGCGGCTTTCGCCGTCAAGCGTCGGCACCGTCACTTCGCCGCCCAAGGCAGCCGTCACGAACGAAATCGGGAGCTGCATGTGCAGGTCGTCGCCGTTGCGCTCGAAGATGTCGCTCGGACGCACGCGGATCTCAATGAAGAGGTCGCCCGCAGGACCGCCGTTGACGCCGGGCTCGCCCTTGCCGCTCATGCGGATGCGCTGGCCGTCGTTGATGCCGGCGGGGATGTTGACCTCGACCACCTTGGCGGAGCGCTTGAAGCCCGTGCCGCTGCAGTCGGGGCAGGGATCTGCAATCACCTCGCCCGTGCCGTGGCACTGCGGGCAGGTCTGCTGAACCTGGAAGAGGCCGTTGCTTATGCGGACGACGCCTGCGCCGTGGCAGGTCGGGCAGGTCTTCTTCGACGTGCCCGGACGGCATCCGGTGCCGTGGCAGCTTGTGCATTCATCCCAGGCAGGAACGCGGATGTCCATCTTGCGACCGTGCGCAGCATCCTCAAAGCTCACCTCCAGGGTGTAGCTCACGTCGTTGCCGCGCATCGGCTGCGGCCCCTGGGGGCCGGCGCCGCGTCCGCGGCCGCCTCCGAAGAGGTCTGAGAAGATGTCGCCGAAGGCGCTCTGGAAGTCGCCGGAATTCATTCCGCTGAAGCCGCCGAACCCGCCCTGGCCGAAGCCGCCGGCACCGGCGTCAGCAGCGCTCGGATCAACCCCGGCCTTGCCGAAGCGGTCGTAGGCAGCGCGCTTTTGCTCGTCGGACAGAATCGCATAGGCTTCGCCGATCTGCTTGAACTTTTCTTCAGCCGCCTTGTCGCCCGGATTGCGGTCCGGGTGATATTTCATGGCAAGACGCCGATAGGCCTTCTTGATGTCGTCCTGGGAGGCTCCGCGATCTACGCCGAGCACCTCGTAATAGTTCTCTTCCGCCATGTCGATGTCGTTGATTTCAAAAAGCTGAGAAAGGGCCGGCTGGTAAAACTAGCCGACCCTTCTCGTAATGGAAGCGCCTTTGCTGCGCCTGGAGTTCCGTTTACGCCCCCGGAGGGATCTCCGGGGACCTGGCGGAACGGGCCGAACCTGAAGGATTACTTCTTCACGTCCGTGAAGTCGGCGTCAACGACATCGTCGTCCTTCTTGCCGGCTTCAGCGCCCTGCTGCTGTTGCGGCTGAGCCTGAGAAGCAGCCTGGGCAGCCTTGTTCATCTTTTCGCCGATCTTCTGCGCAGCGGTCATCAGACGTTCAACAGCCTGATCAATGGCGGCCTTGTCCTCGCCCTTGACCTTCTCTTCAACGTCCTTGATGGCGCTCTCGCAGGCAGCGCGGTCTTCGCTTTCAACCTTGTCGCCGAAATCCTTCAGGGTCTTCTGAACCTGAGCGATGGCGGCATCGGCCGTGTTGCGGGACTGAGCGAGCTCGAAGCGGCGGTGATCCTCTTCCTTGTTCGCTTCAGCATCAGACACCATGCGCTTGATCTCTTCCTCAGAGAGGCCGGAGCTCGCCTTGATGGTGATGTTGTTTTCCTTGCCCGTAGCCTTGTCCTTGGCGGACACGTGCAGGATGCCGTTGGCATCGATATCGAAGGTCACTTCGATCTGCGGGAGTCCGCGCGGAGACGGCGGAATGCCTTCGAGGTTGAACTCGCCGAGGAGCTTGTTCGACGCGGCCATTTCATGCTCGCCCTGATAGACCTTAATGGTCACGGCAGGCTGATTGTCTTCCGCGGTCGAGAAGACCTGCGAGTGCTTCGTCGGAATCGTCGTGTTGCGCTTGATCATCGCGGTCATCACGCCGCCCAGGGTTTCAATGCCGAGGGTAAGCGGAGTCACGTCGAGAAGGAGCACGTCGCGGCGTTCGCCCGTGAGAACCGAACCCTGAATGGCTGCGCCGATGGCAACCGCTTCATCGGGGTTCACGTCCTTGCGGGGTTCCTTGCCGAAGAATTCGCGGACGACTTCCTGAACGCGCGGCATGCGGCTCATGCCGCCCACGAGGATGACGTCGGTGATGTCGGACTTGGAAGCCTTCGCATCATTGAGCGCCTTCGAAACCGGGGCAATCGTGCGCTGGACGAGGTCCTCAACGAGGCTCTCGAACTTCGCGCGGGTGATGCTCATGTTGAGGTGCTTCGGACCCGTGGCATCGGCCGTGATGTAGGGGAGGTTGATCTCCGTTTCCTGACGGCTCGAGAGTTCGATCTTCGCCTTTTCAGCAGCATCCTTCAGGCGCTGCAGGGCGAGGACGTCCTTGCTCAGATCGGCGCCGGTGTCCTTGCGGAACTCATTGATGATGTAGTCGACGAGGCGCTGGTCGAAGTCTTCGCCGCCCAGGAACGTATCGCCGTTCGTGGAGAGCACTTCGAACTGCTTGTCGCCGTCGATGTTCGCGATATCAATGATCGAAATATCGAACGTGCCGCCGCCCAGGTCATACACGGCAATCTTGCGATCGGCCGTGCCACCCTTGTCCATGCCGAAGGCAAGCGCCGCGGCAGTCGGTTCATTGATGATGCGCTTGACGTCAAGGCCCGCAATGCGGCCGGCATCCTTCGTCGCCTGACGCTGGCTGTCGTTGAAGTAGGCAGGCACCGTAATGACGGCTTCCGTAACCGGCTCGCCGAGGTAATCCTCAGCGGTCTTCTTCATCTTGCGAAGCACTTCAGCAGAAACCTGCTGCGGAGCGAGCTTCTTGCCGGCAACCTCAACCCACGCATCGCCATTGTCCGCACGGACAATGCTGAACGGCGCAAGCTTCAGATCCTTCTGGACTTCCGCATCGTCGAAACGACGACCGATCAGACGCTTCACGGCGAAGAGCGTGTTCTTCGGATTCGTGACGGCCTGACGCTTTGCGGGAGCGCCGACGAGAATCTCACCGTTTTCCATGTACGCAACGATCGAAGGCGTTGTGCGGGCGCCTTCACTGTTCTCGATGACCTTGACGTGATCGCCTTCCATGATGGCGACCGCGGAGTTCGTCGTACCAAGGTCTATACCGATGATCTTTGCCATGTTTAGTGGTTCCTTATGGATTGCCCGGTTTCCGACGCGCCCGACTATGAAGCGCGCTCAGGAACCAAGCGCTTGTGAAATCTTTCCGGAAGGCCTTCCTCCTCGCGGGGGAATTGCCTTCGTTCTTTCGCTCTTTAATGCCTATATGGGGCCGGTCCATTCTTTTTCAAGGGCCGGTTTGCAAAAAATCTTTTCATGACTTCCGGATCGAACCTGGAGGCATGCACAAAAAGAAAATGCCCTGCAGGAATTTCTTCCCGACAGGGCATTTTCAATAGGATTGCCTCTCCGTTACTGAGCGACGCTCACCATGGCAGGACGCAGCACGCGGTCGCCGATGCACCAGCCGCGCTGGAAGACCTGAACAACGTCGCCCGACTTCATGCCCTCAGGAGCCGGCACCATCGTGATCGCCTGATGATGATGCGGATCAAAGGGAACGCCCTTCGGATCGATCGGCTTCATGTCGGAAACATCGAGCGCATGAAGGAACTGGCGATAGGTCGCTTCCATGCCTTCGCGATAGGGGCTGTCGGGCTGACCGTCCGTGGCCTCGATCGCCTTTTCGAGGCTGTCGACGACGGGAAGCAGGTTCTTCGCGAACTTTTCAATCGCGAACTTGCGCGTCTTGATGAGTTCCTCGTTCGAGCGGCGGCGGGTGTTTTCAAGTTCCGCCATCGCACGCACGTAGAGGTCGTAGTGCTCAAGAACCTTGGCTTCGGAGAGCTTGAGCGCGGCCTGAAGCTCCTCGACCGTGGGCTTCTTCGCTTCGGCAGGCTTTGCTTCAGCCTCTGCGCCGCAGGCGCATTTCGTCTGAGGCTCCGCATCATGGCAGCCGCAGCCGCCCTGACCGCACGAGCAGCCGGCTTCATTCTCTTTCTTGGCAGATTCGTTCTGAGCTTCAGTCATTTCGGTTTTCCTGTAGAAAGCGTCCGGATGGGGGCGCCCCGGCGCTCCCTCAGTTCAGGAAGCGCGGACATTGCCGCCCGTCCGGCAGATCTGGTTTTCCTCATATATGGGGACGGCGCGGCCCTTTTTCAAGACCGCGGAAACCTGAGGAAAACGCCGAGATGAGGTGCTTTCTTAAATCCAGCCCGAGAGCTCGCGCCGGGCAATGGCTGCATAAGCTTCGACGGCCTCGTCGCTCTCATTGAGGGCGGGAATGTAGTGGAAGACCCCGTTCGGGTTCGCTCTGAGATAGGCGCTGCGAAGCTCGTCCCCGATTTCCTCAATCGTTTCAAGGCAGTCAGCGGCAAATCCGGGGCAAACCACGTCGATGCGGGGAAGTCCTTCACGGGCAAGTTTTTCCACGAAGGGAAGCGTATAGGGCTGAAGCCACTCGTCGCGGCCGAAGCGGCTCTGGAAGCTCACCGCCCATTCGTTCCCGCGCAGATTGAGCCGTGCGGCAAGCGCTGCTGCCGTTTCATGGCACTGCGCTTCGTAGACGTCGCCGAGCGCCGTGCTCCTGGCCGGTATCCCGTGAAAGCTCATGAGGAGGCGACCGCCTGCATCCATCGGACGTCCGGCCTTTTCCCAGAAACGCTCGATATGAAGCGCCAGGGCCTCGATGTAGTCGGGCTCGAGGTGATATTCGCGCACCGTGCGGAGCGCAGGAACATTTCTCATGGAGAGCGCCGTTTCAAAGACTTCGTCGAGACACGCCGCTGAAGTCTGCGCCGCATACTGCGCGAAGAGCGGCATCACGAGAATGCGCTCAATCCCTTCCTTTTCCACGAGCCGGCGCACGCAGTCCTCCACCGCAGGCTTCCCGTAGCGCATCGCCCAGACAACGCGCACGCCGTCGCCGAGCCTTTGCTGGAGCTTCCGGGCAGTCTTCTTCGTGTGGACGATGAGCGGAGAACCTTCCTCCGTCCAGACGCCCTGATAACGCTTTGCGGACTTTGCCGGCCGAACGCGAAGGATGATGCCGTGAAGAATCGGCCACCACTTCCACTTCGGAAGCTCAATCACGCGGCTGTCAGACAAAAATTCCGCCAGATACTCCCGCACGGCGCCAGCTTCGGGAGCCTCGGGCGAACCGGTATTGATGAGAAGAAGCGCAGTCTTCGGACGCTGAGAGGTAAGGACGGAGTCTTCCATAGGATGCCTGAGGCGCTCGTAGGGCGGCGCCGGACTATGGCGTCCGGCTCTGCCGCCCTGAAATTAAAACTTCAGAATGCTTTTTAATCGCGGGACCGCAGGGACCCCGCTGCAAAAGCGAATGCGCCTCGAATTTTCCGCCATCGACCTTAAGGTCGCCTTGTGGGCTTCAGAGCGCACGCGCGAGCGCTTCCTGACGCACGCGGCGATGACGCCACATCCACAGGATGGCGCCGCCCAGAAGGCTCATCCAGAATTTTCCGAGCACCTGCCCGAAGAGATAATCAAGCGACCCGAAGGCGAGCGTGAGGAAAATCATGCTGTCGACAACGGATCCCACGAGACCGGAAACAATCACGGCCGTCGAGGGGAGCTTCTTTCTCATGGGCGTATAGACCGCAAAGTCGGCGAGCTCAGAGAAAAGGAAGGCGGCCGTGGAGCCGAGCACGACGGAGGGTTCGGCAAGGAAGGCCGAAAGGAAGGCGCCCGCGACGATCGCGGCAATGGTCCAGCGATTGCCGAGAAGATTCTGCACGGCATCGCGAAGCACCAGGGCAAGACCGGCGAGCATCACGGCCGAAGGCGACCAGACGCCGGGCCAGACAGGAATCAGGCAGGGGCCTGCCGGATCGCAGACAAGACCCACGTTCATCACCACCCAGTTGCCGAGCGGGATGGTGAGAATAAAGAGAATCAGGGTGATAAGGCCGTACTGAAAGTGCCGGCTGGAAAACGCCCGGGGGCTCATAGCCATAGCTTTGCTCCTTGAGGACGCGCCTTCCGGCAGATATCCGGCGCACGTCCAAAAAGAATTAAGGGCGGCACCCGAAAGACTGCAGGCTTTAGCAGCCGGTGCCGAAGAACTTCATCACGCGGCGCGGGAGGTATTCGAGATCGCCCGGGAATCTTCCGCCTTCGGGGAAGCCCACGTGGCCGCCCTCCTTCGGAAATTCGCCCAATACGGACGAGCTCATCTCTGCGGCCGTGGGAAGCGCCCAGGCAGGCAGAAACGGGTCATTTTGCGCATTAAGAAGAAGGAGCGGAACTCTCACCCCCGGCAGATACTGCTTCGCGGAGCATTTCTGCCAGTAGTCCATGGCCGATTTGAAGCCGTGAACCGGAGCCGTGTAGATGTCATCGAAATCATACAGAGTTCGGCAGCGTCTGATGACCTCAATGTCAAAGAGATCCGGGTAGAGACGCGCTTTTTCCTCAAGCTTGAGCTTCAGGGTCTTCAGGAACATGTCCGCATAGAGCGTGTTGACGCCCTTGCTGATGCGCTCGCTCCCGGCAACCAGGTCAATCGGGGCGCAGATCGACACGGCGCCCTCAACGAGACCGATGGCATCCTTTCCAAGGTCTCCCAGGCATTTTGAGAGCTGATTGCCGCCGAGAGAGACGCCCACGGCGTACATCTTCGCCTGAGGGAAGCGCCCGTGAACAGTTTTGAGCACCCAGCTGTTGTCCGCCGTATCGCCCGCGAAATAAGCGCGGGGGAGCCTGTTCATAAGACCGCCGCAGGTGCGGAAGTGCGCTACCACGCCGCGCCAGCCGATCCGCACGCATTCGTGCATGAGGGCTTCGGCGTAGTGGCTGTCGCTTCCGCCCTCAAGTCCGTGAAAGTGCACGAGCACGGGCGCTGCCGGATCAAGCGGCTCGGGCTCCGCCCAGTCCCAGGCAACAATGTCGTCGTCGGGCGTAGTGACGATTTCCCGTCGATAAGTCACCTTCGGACGCGCGGTGATGCGCGCCGGAATGACGGTCTGCAGGTGGCCTCCCGGGCACCAGGACGGAGCACTGTAATCGGACTCGGAAATAGGCATGGCGAGATAGAAGCAAAAATCTTGAACGAGCGTTCAGAAAGAATTTTCTGATTCTAGCCCGCTGCCGTCAGTTTGCTTCTCCCTGACACAATCTGTTGCGGTTGGCGCATCCCGCGGAATGCCTACTGCCGCTGCGGTCCGTCATTGCCGAAGACTTCCCGCCAGAGGGTTTTGACGGCTTCGCGCTCCGCTTCGGCCATGTCGAGAGGAACCCTCGCGGGGACGCCTTCGCCGGCATTAAGCCTGATCTCGTGCTGAAGCGCCCGGTAGCGGCGGTAGGCGAGAACCGCCTTCGCCGCGGACGCCTCATCAATGAGGCCGAGCCGGGCGCACATTTCGAGAAGCAGGATGTTGCCGAAGTTGTTGACGAGCTCCGGAAATTCAGCGCTCCAGCCGAGCACGAGGTACTGCACGATGAATTCAACGTCCACCATGCCGCCGCGGTCGTGCTTCAAGTCGAAAAGACCGCTTGAATTCGGATGCCCCTCGAGCATCTTCGCCCGCATGGCGCTCACCTCAACCTTGAGTGCATCGCGGTTGCGGGGTTCCCTGAGAATTGCCACGCGCTCCGCCTCAAACTTGCGGCCGAGGTCCGGGTCGCCCGCGACAAAGCGGGCGCGCGTCAGCGCCTGATGCTCCCAGAGCCAGGCGCCGTTGCCGTCCACGTTGCGCTGATAGCGAGAAAACATGTCGAAGGAAGAAACGGCGAGTCCGTTCTCTCCATTGGGCCTCAGCCTCAGGTCGACGTCGAAGAGCTTCCCGGACGATGTCTGCACGGTGAGCGCGCTCATCATCCGGCGCACAAGACGGCTGTAGAGCGCATCCGATTCCGGATCGGGATCGTCGCAAAGGAAGACGAGATCAAGGTCGCTCTGATACCCGAGTTCCTTCCCCCCGAGCTTCCCGTAGCCGATCACGGCGAATTTCGGCGGCTCCTCGGGGTGCTTCGGCAAACTCGCCCATGCGAGATCAAGCACTTCCGCAATCACGGCATCAGCGAGTGCGGAAAGCTGGTCTGCAAGGCGCTCCACGGCGAACCGTCCGTCGAGATCCGCCACCAGCAGGCGGAACACCGCGCCGTGGTGCGCATCGCGCAGGTAATTCATCTGCCGCTCCTGGTCGCCTTCGGCAGACACGAGCTGCTCATGGAGATTCTCCTGCCAGCCGCTCCAGTCGACCGGGGTGAAGTCGTCCATTTCCGAACATCTCGAATCGACAAGCTCATCGAGCACAATGGGATGGCGCACGACGTAGTCCGCACTCCAGCGGCTTGCCGCGAGCACGCGGCCGACGCGTGCTGCCGCGGAAGGATACTGATAAAGAAGCGCCGCATAGGTCGAGCGTCCGGCGATCGCCTCAAGGAGACGCAGGTAGCGCGAAAGCTCCTCGGCGCTCGAAATCACCCGGGTGCCGGATCGTTCAATCCATTCGGGGCACTTTTCGACGACAAACTGCACGAGCCGCCGCATGCGCGTGCGCGCCTCTTCGGAAAGGACGAGCGCGCGTCTGCCGCTCACGAGCGAAAGAATGCGCGAGGAGAGCTCGCCGCTTGAATCGCCGTAGCCCAGATCGCCAAGCAGCTTCTCAAGCATTTCGGGCGCTCTCGGCGATCCGTCCGCCCAGCCTGCCGGCCAGCGATCTGCATCTTTGGCTTCCGATTTTTCGGCATTCACCTGAAAAACGCCGTCGAAAGTCTTCGCCACATACTCGCGCACGCGCTCGATTTTCGACCAGAGCTCAGAGGGTTCCATGCCGAGGAGGCCGGCCGCGCGCTCGAGCGTCTCTCCCTCGCGCGGCAGCCACTGCGTCTGCTGATCGTCGACGTACTGCAGCGCATGCTCGACATCGCGCAGAAATACGTAGTATCCGGAAAGCGCATCTGCAGCCTCCGCCGTGAGCGCGCCCGCACGGGCGAGCGCCTCGATCATCGGGAGCGTTGAGCGGCCGCGCAGCGTCGCATCGCGCCCGCCGCGGATCACCTGAAGCGTCTGAACAATAAATTCGATTTCCCGGATTCCGCCGCGTCCAAGCTTCACGTTGCAGCCTTCCCGCGAACGCGCAAGCTCCCTGCGGTCCGTTTCCGCGCGCACGAGTTCATGCAGCTTCGTAAGCGAGCTGATGGCGCTGAAGTCAAGATATTTGCGGAAAACGAAAGGCTGAACGAGGGAGCGGATGTAGCGCGATTCCGTCTCAAACTGCTCGGGCGTAGAAAATACCGGACCGCTCACGATCCGGCCCTTCAGCCATGCAAAGCGCTCCCAGTCGCGTCCCTGCGTGTAGAGATACTCCTCGAGCATGTCGGCCGAGCAGACGATCGGACCGGCGTCGCCGTTGGGCCTCAGGCGCATGTCGACGCGGAAAACGAACCCGGGGCCCTCCGGGTCATTCAAGGCCGGAATGATCCGCCGCGCGAGCCGCGCATAAAACTCGTCGACCGTCACGGACCGGCGGGCATTGGGGAATTCCGCCGTCGGCCGCGTTTCGCCTTCGTCGCCGTAAAGAAAAATAAGGTCGATGTCGGAAGAGACGTTGAGCTCCCGGCCGCCGAGCTTGCCCATGCCGACGACGAGCAGATCCTGCGGGACGCCTTCGGCATTCATTGGCACGCCCCAGCGCTCGGCGAGCTCGCGCCCGTGAACGCGCACCACAGCCTGAATCGATTCCTCCGCAAAGATGGTCATCGTATCGACCACTTCATGGAAGCCGCAGGCGCCCGTGGCATTTCGTCCGATGAGGGTAAGCATGATGTCGCGGCGAAGCTTTCTGAGCGCAAGCGAGAGTTGTTCGCTGTCAGCTGCCCGGAGAATCTCCCCGCGGATGCGTTCGCGCGACCAGGGCTCTGCAGCCAGTGCTTCAAACCGGGCAAGCTTCTCCGCTTCGTCGTCGCCCGGCACCATGGCCTTGAGCGAGCGCGATGCAAAGAGCGAAAGTTCGGCAGCTTCCCTCAACGTCGGCCTCGTCATATTTTTCTCCTTCTGGCAAGAAGCGCGTGTATCTGCAATTCTACGTTTCGATTTGACAAACCTTGCAGGCGCGGCGCCGTGCTAACGTTTCGAGTGGCATTTCCCTCAACCCTGAAGCGATTCTGCAGTGCGCCCCGAATCCCCCTATCGCGAAGCTCAGACCGGACATTCTTCCTCCCTGAGAAAATGGCTCGGGAGAGCGGGCTGGTTTTTGCTCGCGATTTGGTTCATAGCCGGGTCGGCAATCGTTTTCTCGCGCTGGTTCTTCACGACGCAATTTCCGAAGCACCTCAGCCAATATGAGGCGATGCTCGGCGAAGCAACCGGCATTGACGTAAAGGCGGGCCGTCTGCAGACAGGCTTCACGCTGCTGCGCCCCGTCATCACGCTCGAGGATGTCGCGCTCTCGCGCAGAAACGGGCCGGTGTCGCTCCATCTCCCGAAAGTTCAGGCCGAACTTGCCTGGAGCTCCATCTGGCATCTGGAGCCCCGCTTTCAGACGCTCATCATCTCTGCGCCTACATTTAATGTAAGGCGTTTGAATGAAAAGACTTTCAATATCGGCGGCTTTACGCTCGACGTCGGCGGCGCGGCAGAACCCGCTTCCTCCGGCGAAGCATCCCGCAAGACCGATATTCCGGCCCTCACGTGGCTACTGAGCCAGGGGCGGATCCTGATTGAGAACGGAACCTTCCGCTATACGGACGAAACGCTGCCGGAGCCGCTGCCGGAGCCGCTGCCGGTTGCCGTCAACCGCGCGAACATTGCTTTCGAACAGAGGCTTTTCGACTACCGGGCGTCGCTTTCGGGCATTCTCCAAACGGACGGCATTGCGAGACCCTTTGATCTGCGCGCACGGCTTGAAAAGAACATCTTCTCAGAGAAGGCTGATCCCTTCACCTGGAAGGGAGAGGCTTATGCGGATTTTGCTCGCGTCGACTTCGCGCGCATCATGCAGCGCATCGGCTTCGCAAATGTCGTGCGCACAGGATCGGGCGCCGCGCGCACGTGGATCAGCTTTGACTCCGGGCGCATCACTCGGCTCCTCTCCGACATCAACCTTTCCCGGGTTCGCGCTCAGATTGCGCCTGAGCTCGAAAAACTCAATCTCTCGAGTCTTTCCGGCCGCGTCGAATTCTCTGAAGATGCCGGCGGGATGCACTTCCGCGCCGATCGTCTTGCCTTTCAGCACGGCCTCAGCGGCTCGCGCTTCGGTCCGGCCACAATTACCGCCGACTGCGCGAAGAACGCTGCCGACGACGTGAGTTCATGCAATTTCGGTGCATCCGAGGTCTCCATCGGAACGCTCGCCAAAATTGCCTCATCGCTCCCGCTGCCTCACGACGCGCTCAACTTTCTCTCCGAGCGTCCGATCTCGGGCATCCTCCAGGAAGCGAGCGCCTCATTTCACAGCGACTATAAAAATCCGAGCAACTGGAGCTTCGCGGGGGTCTTCCGCGGCATCACGGTTCCTCCGGGAGAGGACGGGCTCCCCGGCATACGGAACCTTTCCGGCTCCGTCCGCACCGATACGCCGGGCGAATTCGACATCACGCTCGACATGCATTACGGCGCGCTTTATTTCCCCGGCGTCTTCAGAAATCCGCAGCTCAACGTGACGAGCCTGACGGGCCGGGTGAAGGCATCCATTCATTCTGAGGTCAATCTGGCCTTTGAAGACATTAAGGTCGCCAACGACGATCTCGCCGCGCGGGCTGAGGGAACCTGGAAAAATTCCGGCGGCGCGGGCTCGATCGACATTTCGGGTTCGGTCGAGCGCGGCATCGGCACCTCCGTCATCAAGTATCTTCCCAACGTTATCGGCGATCCGGCGCTCGACTACGTCGAGGCTGCAATCATGGGAGGCCGCATTACGGGCGGCAGATTCGTCGTCCGCGGACCACTCGATGCCTTCCCCTGGGACGGCTGGAATCCGGCCGAGGGGGAATTCCGGATTGAGGGCGATGTCGCTGACGGCTCCATGGACTTCATGCCGACGCGCGAAAGGACGAAGGACGGCAAAGCCTGGGTCCGGGGCGGAGAGTTCCCGGTGCTCAACCGCGTCGGCGCGCATCTTGCCTTTGTCGGCAACCGGATGACCATCACAGGAAATTCCGCGAAGTGCGGCGCGCTCTCGGCAACAGACGTCAAGGTTGAAATCCCGTCCTTTGTTTCCAATCCGCCGCTCCTTACGGTTGACGGAAAAATCACGGGCGATTTCGGCGAAGCGCTCGGCTACCTTGGAAGAGCCGGATTCCTCGCTGATCTGATCGGAAAGCCCTTTGAGAAATCCCGCGGAAGCGGCGCAACTGAGGCTGTCCTCTCGCTCAGGGTTCCGCTCGGGAACGGCGCTACCGAATATTCGGTCGACGCAGCGCTCTCTCAGGGAACCTTCGCTTATCAGCCGTTCCTCCCGGAAGTGAAGAACCTTTCCGGAAAACTCACCGTGTCCTCGAAAGGCATTTCCACGCCTCAGGTTTTCCGCGGCAGCACCGCAGCCGGCCCCGTCACGGCATCGGCGCAGTCGGATAAAAACGGCGTCACGCTCGACATTCACTCAGGGGCGATCCCTGAGGATCTGCAGAGGCTCGTAGATGCCGACTGGGTCACTCCCTGGTTCGGCGCGCTCTCCGGAAAAACTGAAGTACGCACCCGCGCCACGATTCCCTGGGATTCAAAAAAGCCTCTCAGAATTGAAGGCGAATCTTCCCTTGAGGGGCTCGCGAGCGAACTTCCCGAACCTCTCGGAAAATCAGCTCAGGCAAAAATTCCCGCCAAATTCATCTATGAGCACGACGGGACTCATGCCTCGCTCTCGGTCTCGGCTTCGCCCCTCATGAATCTGAATTTCGGCTGGCAGGGAGAGAAGCTCTCGCGCGGCTACATCGGCCTCGGCGCCCCCATGAGAAGCGTCGCTTCGGGTCTCGAAGCCGCAATCCGCACCGAAAAGCTCGACCTCACGCGATGGACTGAGCTTTGGGAAAAGCTGCAGAAGCCGACAGCAGCGCCGCAAAGGGAAGCTTCTGCGGCGGGCGCCGTCCCCGACATTTCCAAGCTCGACTTCTATGCGGGGAACGTCACCTGGAAGGACCAGTCGCTCGGCACAATCGACGGCGTCTGGCGGCAGCTTCCCGGCCTATGGCATCTGCGGGTTCACAGCGACATGGCGATGGGCCAGGCCGAATATGCCTATGAAACGACGAATGCCGCGCCGAGGCTCACCCTCAAGCTCAACAGCCTCCGCCTTCCGGAAATCGCTGAAGACAAAACGACGTCTGTTCCCACAGGCACCGGAACGCTGCCGCTTTCGGCCGCAGTACCCCCGAAAAACAATTCGGGCATTGCCGGCGCGCTCGAAAAACTTCCTCTTCTGCCCGATCTGCGCATCGTGATTGATGAACTTGTCTACGGAAGAAGAAATGTCGGAAAGCTCGAGGTCTCTGCCGACAACCGGGTCGCACCTGAGGGCGGGCGCGACTGGACGCTCAACGCGCTCACGATCCGCAATGCGGGCGGCACGCTCACGAGTTCAGGCCGCTGGCACCGCGTGAGCATGGACGACCCGGGCCGCTCGACGCTTAATTCCGTCATTGATGTCAAGGACGCCGGAAATGTTCTTTCGAGCCTCGACATCAAGGGCGTTCTCCGGGAAGCTCCCGGCGAAGCAAAGCTCAATCTTTCCTGGATCGGCCGTCCAAGCGGCTTCAACCTTCAGACGCTCTCAGGCGAGGTATCCGCTCATACGGGTGCCGGGCAGCTCCTTCAGGTTGAGCCCGGTGCCGGGCGTCTGCTCTCTCTCCTTTCGATGCAGCATCTGCTCAGGCGGCTCACGCTCGACTTCCGCGACGTCATCTCACAGGGCTTCCGATTCGATTCCTTCTCCACCAGTTCCGAGATTGAGAACGGCGTCATTCACGTGAAGCGCACCACTATAGCCGGAAGCGCGGCAACGGTAGTGACGTCGGGCGACGTCGATCTCGTCAACAACATCCTTGACCTGAAGGCGCTCGTTCTTCCGAGCATCAATGCCGAGGGCGCTTCGCTCGCGCTCGCCATTGCCAACCCTGCCGTCGGCCTCGGCACGCTCCTCGCGCAATGGGTGCTGAAGGACCAGATATCAAACTTCCTCTCCACGGAATATGAGGTCAAGGGGTCGATCGACGACCCGACGATCGAGAAGATTCCCTTTGCGCAGCGTCAGGCAGGATCCGGCACGCAGCGGCGGAATCCCTGAAAAAATCATGTCAGACTCTCCGGCCATTCTTGCGCTTACGCGCCGCATCGCCTCGGGCGCGCCCGTATTTCTCTTCTTTTCAGGGAGCTGGTGCGACGCCTGCCGCGCCATGAAGCCGCTCTTCCTTGAGGCCGCCCGAACCCATGCAGGCGAAGCCGAATTCGCCGTCGCCGATATCGAGGAGGCAAGCTATCTCGCCGCCGACTGCGGCGTGTCCTCGCTTCCCGCCATCGTCTTCTTCAGGGACGGCGATGATATGGACATGCTCGCAGGACGCTTCTCCAGAGGAGAGCTAGAGGCTTTCATTTCCCGCATGCTTCCCTGATCCGCTCTCAAATGCCGCCTTACTCCGGCAAACCCGCGCAGACTGCAGGATAATGTCGGGATTCACTCATTCAGACGGAAAAGAAGTGTTCAGTCCCTTCAAGCTGATGACTCCGATCGTGTGGCTTACGCGCCTTCTCGTTGGCGCCTATCCGCACTGGCAGGGCTGCGCCCCATCGCCGAAGCAGCGCATCTACTTCGCCAACCACACGAGCCACCTCGATACCATCGTGATCTGGGCTTCTCTCCCCCCGGCGCTTCGCCGGCACGTGCGCCCGGTCGCGGCTAAAGACTATTGGGAAAAAGGCCTCCTCAGGCGCCGCATCGCGCTCGATGAACTCCACTGCGTGCTGATCGACCGTCGCCGCACCGAGCACTCGAACCCGCTCGATCCGCTGCGCGAAGCCCTGCGTCAGGGAGACTCCCTCATCATCTTCCCTGAAGGCACCCGGCGGCCCCAGCCGCTGCCGAGCCCCTTCAAATCCGGCATCTGGCACCTGATGACCGAATTCCCGAATGTCGAATTCATCCCGGTCTACATTGAGAACCTGCACCGCGCCATGCCGAAGGGCGTCCTGATTCCCGTACCCACCGTCTGTTCGGTGCGCTTCGGGGCTCCGGTCGAGCATTCGCCCCAGGACCTCAAGGAAGATTTCCTCAACCGCGCGCGCGACGCCGTTATTGAACTGTCAAAAGCATGAGACTCGGTTTCACCATTCAGGAGGCGTACACCTTCCTCTTCTTCGGACTGGTGCTGCTCGCGGCGCTCGGCACCTTCTATGTTTCCTGGGCGCTTGACCGGGCTACAGAACCCGAGCGCCAGCAGAGGCTGCGCGCCGTGAGCTCGCGCCTGCGCATGGCCTGGTGGCTGATCGTCGTCTTTACGATCGCCTTCCTTCTCGGGCAGCCCGCGCTTCTCGTCTTCTTCGCCTTCATCAGCTTCTTCCTGCTGAGGGAATTCATCGCCATTACGCCGACAAAGCCCACGGACCACTACGCGCTCGTGGTTGCCTTCTATCTGGCGATTCCGCTTCAGTACCTTGCGATCGGGTTCGATCAGCCCGAGATCTACACGCTCTTCATCCCGGTCTATCTCTTCCTGGTGCTGCCGGTGATCATGGCGTTCTCGCGCGACACGGACCGCTACCTCGAGCGCGTCGCCAAGGTTCAATGGGGCCTCATGCTCTGCGTCTTCTGCCTTTCGCATGCGCCGGCAATCGCCATGCTTGACCTGACGCGCTACGGCTCCTCCGGCCCGCTTCTCATGCTCTTCTTCCTGCTCGTGATCTTCGTTTCCGACCTCACGAGCTCGATTGCGAGCTCCATGCTCGGCGGCAAAACGCTTCGCTTCAACATGAACCGCACGGTTGTCGGCAACGTGATCGGCGGTCTGGGCGGCATCATCGCGAGCGCGCTCATGTTCTGGATCACGCCCTTCCGCTTCTGGCAGGCGCTCCTCATGGCGCTTGCCGTCGTGATCGCCGGCGTTCTCGGCGACATGGTCTTCAACTGCGTCCGCCGCAGCATGGGCGGAGAACGGCTTGCCGGCGAAGGCGACATCTACATCACGCGCGGGCTCCTCGCCCGCCTCGCGCCCATCACTTTTGCCGCACCGGTCTTCTATCACCTGACGACGATCTTCTTCATTACCTATAAGGACGTCTTCTAAGGAGCCATTGCGCAGAACGCAAAAAAGCCCGCTTCCGGAATTTCCTGGAGGCGGGCTTCTTTTTTGCCCCGGGAACCGGACGTGCGGCTCCTCAGGGTTCAAAGACCATCAGCGGCGGCGCTGCTGGCCCTGGGGCGCCGGAGCGCGGCCCTCAATATGACGGAAGGTAATGCGGCCCTTCGTGAGGTCATACGGCGAGAGCTCAAGCGAGACGCGGTCGCCGGCGAGAATGCGGATGTGGTGCTTGCGCATCTTGCCGTTGGTGTAAGCGATGAGTTCGTGACCGTTGTCGAGCTTCACTCGGTAGCGGGCGTCCGGGAGCACTTCCAGGACCTGACCCGACATCTCAATGAGATCTTCCTTTGCCATATGAATCCATGTGTATGGGGAAACGTAAATCCCGGCATCCTGAAGCAGAACCTCTCCCACCGGGAAAGTCGCCCATGCCGGACATGCTTCTGCGCTCCTGCCATTCAAAAATGAATGGGTAATGCGCCAAGCAACTTCTTTGAAGCGCAGGATTTTACACCTACCATTTGCAAATCTGCGATTCTTGGGCGAATTTTTCACTTCCTTCCGTCCAAAAATCTTCTGCGCGCCGAACAGGCAGTAATCCTCCTTAAGAACTAGAAAATCGCCGCGAGGTAATATTCTTTTCGTACCCCTCGGGCTTCGAGGCTTTTTCCGACGCCCCGGAGCGCACGATTCGGTCAGCTTTCCGGCCGCACCATGCAATTTCCAAGCGCCTCACCAGGAAGCCAGGCGGCACACCCTCAGAAGATTTGGCGGGTACGGGTCTTGCCTCTGAACCCCATGAGCTCGACTCCTGCACCATTGTCTTTTCAGCGAAAGCAATTTATCGGAGCAAAGGAATAATCCTATGAAGTCAGTCCTCGTTCTTTACCACAGCAATTCCGGCCACACCGCCCGCATTGCGCGCCGCATCTGGGAAACGGTCATTGCCGAAGGCAATCAGGCTGATCTGATGTGCGTCATGGAAGCGGATCGCGAAGGGATTGACTGGAACAAATACGATCTCGTGATCGTCGGCGCTCCGGTTTTCTACGGCAAGTTCAGCCGTCAGCTCGTGGCCTTCGTCAATCGCTTCAAGTCCGTTCTGGATGCCAAGGCGACGAGCTTCTTCTCGGTCTCTGTCGTCGCCCGCACGCCTGCCAAGTGCACGCCTGAAGGCAACGTCTATACGCGCAAGTTCCTCCAGGGCAATCCCTGGAAGCCGAAGGATGCGCACTGCTTTGCCGGCAAGGTCGACTACCCGAACTGGGGCTGGCTCGACACCAAGATGATCCAGATGATCATGAAGATGACGAAGGGCCCGACGGAGCCGACCGCCATCATCGACTACACCGACTGGAAGGACGTCGAGGACTACGCCCGTCACTGCCTGACGCTTGAAGCCTGAGAATCCTCTGGCGCAGAACGCCCTTGAGGCGGAATCACCGCAAATGCCGGCCCATTTGATTCGGGTTATCCCCGAAGAGAAGGCCGGCATTTTGCATTCTGACGGAGAGTTTTTGTCGCGCTAATCGACTACACTGCGCTCCACCCCGATTTTTCTAAAAATTGCCCATGTCCGATTTCCTTTGGTACGGCGCCTATCCTGCCGGCATTCCTCACACCATTGATCCTGACAGCATCGCCAACATCCCGGCGATTCTCGATGCTGCGGCAAAGAAGTTCCCGAAGCGCACGGGCTACACGAACCTCGGCGCCAACCTGAGCTACGCCGATGCGGAAAAGCGCTCCAAGGAATTTGCGGCCTATCTGCAGTCGCTCCCGGAGCTGAAGCCCGGCGACCGCGTCGCCGTCATGATGCCCAATCTCCTGCAGTACGTTGTTGCGGTCTTCGGCATCCTGCGCGCGGGCATGACGGTCGTGAACATCAACCCGCTCTATACGGCGCGCGAAGTTCACCATTCGCTCAAGGACTCCGGCGCCAAGGCGATCGTGATCATCGAAAACTTCGCCCGCACGCTTGAACAGGCCGTCCCGGGAACGAGCTGCACGCGCTTCATTCTGACGGGCGCCGGCGACATGCTTTCCTTCCCCAAGCGCGAGATCGTCAACTTCATGATCCGCCATGTGAAGAAGATGGTCCCGGTCTACAAGCTTCCCGGAGCGGTGAACTTTCGCGATGCGCTTTCGATCGGCCGCTCTGCCGGCTTCAGGCCCGTCGACGTGAAGTCCTCCGACCTTGCCTTCCTTCAGTACACCGGAGGAACGACCGGGGTCGCCAAGGGAGCGGAGCTCACGCACCGCAACATGATCGCCAACGTCCTTCAGGTGAGCGCCTGGATTTCGCAGCGCTTTGAGGAAGGCGAAGAAACCGTGCTCACGGCGCTGCCGCTCTACCATGTCTTCTCGCTCACGGCGACCATGGTCTTTACGCACTGGGCCGCCGAGATGGTGCTCATCACCAACCCGCGCAACCTCGATTCCCTTGCCGGCGAATGCGTGAAGCACGATGTTTCCGTCATCATCGGCGTCAATACGCTTTTTGCCGCGCTGCTTCGCAACCCGGTCTTCAAGCGCGCGAAGCTGAAGCGCCTCAAGCTCACCTGCGGCGGCGGCGCTCAGGTGCAGAAAGTCGTCGCCGAAGAGTGGCTCGCCCAGACCCAGTGCCCGATTCTCGAAGCCTACGGCCTCACGGAATGCAGTCCGGCCGTCTGCGGAAACATCCCGGGGGCGCCCTGGGACGGCTCTGTCGGCGTGCCGATTCCGTCCACTGAAGTTTCGATCCGCGGCGACGGATTCCGCGATCTCGGCTTCTGCCCGGAAGGAGAGGATCCCGCGCCCTATACCGGCGAAATCTGCGTGAAGGGCCCGCAGGTGATGCGCGGCTACTGGAAGAAGCCCGAGGAAACCGCCGGCGTCATTCGCGACGGGTGGCTCAGAACCGGCGACGTCGGTCATATGGACCATCGCGGCGTCGTCTACATCACCGACCGCAAGAAGGACATGATCATCGTTTCGGGCTTCAATGTTTACCCGAACGAAGTCGAGAACGTCATTGCCGCCATGCCGGGCGTCCTGGAAGTGGGCGTCACCGGCGTCTCGTCGCCGAAATCCGGCGAAACGGTGAAGGCCGTCATTGTGAAGAAGGATCCGGCGCTCACGGAAGAAGACGTGAAGAACTGGTGCCGCAAGGAACTCACGCGCTACAAGGTTCCTCACGTGATCGTCTTTGTCGAAAGCCTCCCGAAAACGCCTGTAGGGAAGATTCTCCGCCGCGAATTGAAGGATCTTTAATTCCTTCAACGCTGAAGCATTTAAGGAAACGGCCGTACGCCTCAGATAGAGGCGCACGGCCGTTTGTCGTGTGCCCGGCATGGGCGATTTCTATAGGGTGAAAGTCCCGATGAGCAGGAGGTAGTGCCAAGCTCACAGCCAGAGGCAAGGGTGTCCGTCGTGAGGCGGAATCTGAAAGAAG
>NZ_WEHX01000297.1 GCF_009183815.1 Sutterella seckii
CAGAGTCTGAAAGAAATTCATATCCCGGCTTAGTTTTGATTTAAGGCAACTAACTGAAATCTAAAGGTTAGTTGCCTTTATTTTTCTCTTGAAAAACTGCCTACGAATATTACACAATTTCGTTATCTTCGATAACATTGATTTCCGGTGATTTATGGGTAGAGTTTTTAGAAATCAACAGGAAATCCCGATCCCTGACTTTGCATATGTGA
>NZ_WEHX01000298.1 GCF_009183815.1 Sutterella seckii
GGCGGATTTGCCTGCCGGCTTCCTACGCTCGCAAACCGGGATATCCAACACCCGGATGACCTTCAGCACTCCGTCCCTCCTTCGCACCTGCAATCGGTCACGAGTATTATACGTTCCCATCAGCTATGCTTCTCAGCCTCGCCTTAGGGGCCGACTCACCCTGCTCCGATGAACGTAGAGCAGGAAACCTTGGGCTTGCGGCGAGCGGGCT
>NZ_WEHX01000299.1 GCF_009183815.1 Sutterella seckii
GGCGGATTTGCCTGCCGGCTTCCTACGCTCGCAAACCGGGATATCCAACACCCGGATGACCTTCAGCACTCCGTCCCTCCTTCGCACCTGCAATCGGTCGAGTATTATACTGTTCCCATCAGCTATGCTTCTCAGCCTCGCCTTAGGGGCCGACTCACCCTGCTCCGATGAACGTAGAGCAGGAAACCTTGGGCTTGCGGCGAGCGGGCT
>NZ_WEHX01000300.1 GCF_009183815.1 Sutterella seckii
ACGCCCAGTATTCCGATTAACGCTTGCACCCTACGTATTACCGCGGCTGCTGGCACGTAGTTAGCCGGTGCTTATTCTTCAGGTACCGTCAGCAGAACGTGGTGTTATCACGTCCCTTTTCGTCCCTGACAAAAGCAGTTTACAATCCGAAGACCTTCATCCTGCACGCGGCATGGCTGGATCAGGGTTGCCCCCATTGTCCAAAATTC
>NZ_WEHX01000301.1 GCF_009183815.1 Sutterella seckii
GAATTTTGGACAATGGGGGCAACCCTGATCCAGCCATGCCGCGTGCAGGATGAAGGTCTTCGGATTGTAAACTGCTTTTGTCAGGGACGAAAAGGGACGCGATAACACCGCGTTCTGCTGACGGTACCTGAAGAATAAGCACCGGCTAACTACGTGCCAGCAGCCGCGGTAATACGTAGGGTGCAAGCGTTAATCGGAATTACTGGGCG
>NZ_WEHX01000302.1 GCF_009183815.1 Sutterella seckii
CAAGAAGCTCCATGATGCTCAGATGTCGGCCATGTCTGAACTCAAGAAGGAAAATGCCAGGAAGAACCGAGAAATCGCCAGAAAAGACAAAGCATTAGCCGATGCTGCAACGATGCTGATGTTGTCAAAAAAAGCCGAGGCGATCTGGGGGGCAAAGGAAAGCTGATCAGTGCCCATGATCGCCGGGAAATCGTTTCGCTGGTCGAAT
>NZ_WEHX01000303.1 GCF_009183815.1 Sutterella seckii
GCCTGTTTTACGAATGAGAGTACCCTCTATGCACAGGCGGCCTGACCCCAAGCGCCACACAGCACCATCCGTCAACTATTAAATACCTTTGTTAATAAATAACTCACTAATGGGGGCTTCCATAAATTCGGAAAGCCAGTTTTTCCACTTCGCCGACAGTACCCAAAACAACGCCGAGAGCCTCAGCACCGATCCGATGTTGAGGCTT
>NZ_WEHX01000304.1 GCF_009183815.1 Sutterella seckii
AGAATGCGCATCGCATCAATACGATGCTGGCGCTCTGCAATCTCTTCACTTTCGATTGTTACCTGAAGAGATTGACGGCCTAATTGTGCCTATATTGTGAAATTTTCACTAAAAACAGCATAAACTGCCAATTTTTAGACTGTAAACAACCGAATTTATGTGTTGGGTCCGGATTTTCCGGTTGCAGTCATAAAAATTGGCACTT
>NZ_WEHX01000305.1 GCF_009183815.1 Sutterella seckii
TGCGACGTTGTAGCAGAACACCGTCAGCCAGCTCAGAAAGTGCGTGCGCGTCATGCCGATGGTACGGACAATAGAGCCCTTCATGGTGCTTTCAACGTACGGAAAATCTCGGTCTTGGTATAACGACGGTCGAGAGAAAGCAAGTAGTTGAAATCCTTTAAAGATTTCATTGAAACCCACTTGCTTTTTCTTTCTGTGTAGGGTA
>NZ_WEHX01000306.1 GCF_009183815.1 Sutterella seckii
CTGAGGCTCGCGGCGCTCAGCTTAAAAACATGCAGAGTCGCTTGGCTGCCCTCGAAAAGCAACTTGCCTCTGAGAAGGCGCGTCTTGTTAATCAGGAAGGGAAGCCCGAAGCCATTCGGATTCGAACTTGGACAGGCGTTTTAATAAACGGCGCGTTGCATCCATCTCTTCAACGGGATTACGAAAGACGCTCACGTTTACAT
>NZ_WEHX01000030.1 GCF_009183815.1 Sutterella seckii
GCCTGTTTTACGAATGAGAGTACCCTCTATGCACAGGCGGCCTGACCCCAAGCGCCACACAGCACCATCCGTCAACTATTAAATACCTTTGTTAATATCTCTGTATTTTTATGCCGAGCAACCTGCAAGCCCAACCAGCTCAATCATTGCCCCTCAATGCGCCATTGCTGCCAAGTGAAGAAGAAATTCTGAGGCATATCAATGATGCGTTAAGGATAGGCGCGCTCGACCGTGCAATCGAACTCCTGGGAGAAATTACCAAAGGCAGAGGAATGACGCGCATGGCCCTTAAGACCGGGCTCAATAGAAGCCATTTGTATCGTGCTCTTCAGGTCGGTGGGAATCCCAGCATCGACATCGTCATGAGGATCTGCGAAGAATTGAATCTGGTTATTCAAATCGTCTACAAAGCCAGGTAAATCTTTACGTTCAACCCAACTTCAGCGGCAAGGATGTCTGCATCCGCGTCACTGCCGTCGACCTCAGTCTTCTGACGGGCGAACCTTTCTCCTCCGGCCTCAGCTGCAGCTTCAGCTCAGGGAACCACGCCTTCACGCCGGTCGCCGACGGAAAGTTCCATCTTGCTGCCTCCTCCCGAATCCTGCGGCAGCACATCTGCCGCAGGATCCTGGCGAGGTCTCGTTGAATCATTCTGCTTTCGTCCCGGGATCCTTCCATCCGACAAGCTCCCCGCAGGACGGAGCTCTATTTCACGCCGCTCTCACTCGGCATCTTTCATAGCTCTTCAAAGAAACTCAGATTTTTTGCGTTCCGATCCTGAGGTCGATGAAGCGTTTCCGCGCTTCCCGGACACCGGGAGCCGTGAGCTTCCGGGCGAGCCTTTTATAATGCGACGCAATCATTCGACGGGGCTGGTCTCGAGGCCGGCTTCCTGCCATTTACAGAAGATTTCCCGAGGACGCTACATGTACGAAGTTGCTCCGCTTCTTGACGATCCCATTCATAACCTCAAGACCATCCGCGACCTTTACCGCTGGGCGGTGACGGAGATGGAAAATGCGAACCTCAGCTACGGCCACGGCTCGCCCACATCCACGGAAGATGCGTCCTTCCTCATCTGCCGGGCGCTCAAGCTCCCCTTCGAGCGCTTCGACATGTTCCTCGACGCCGCGCTCACGCACAACGAACTCGTTCGTCTCGTGCACCTCATCGACCGCCGCGTTCACGACAAAACCCCGACCGCCTACCTTCTGAAGGAAGCCTGGCTCACCGGCCACCGCTTCTACATCGACGAGCGCGCCCTCATTCCGCGCTCCTACATCGCCGAGCTTCTCGAGGAAGATCTCGCTCCGTGGGTGGCCGATCCGGAATCCGTCGGCTCCGTGCTCGACCTCTGCACGGGGTCCGGGTGCCTCGCGATTCTCGCGAAGGGGTGCTTCCCGCACGCGGCCGTGACGGGCTCGGACATTTCCGCCGATGCGCTCGAAGTAGCGAAAATCAACCGCCGCGACTATGACCTCGACGACGAGCTCGAGCTCGTTCAGGGCGACATCTACGAAAACCTCCAGGGACGCAAGTTCGACGTCATCATCTCGAACCCGCCCTACGTCACGACCCGCTCGATGGACGCGCTTCCCGAGGAATACCGCCACGAACCGTCGCTCGCGCTGGCTGCGGGCGAGGACGGCATGGACGTCGTCGAGCGCATCGTGAGCGAGGCGGCCGATCACCTCACCGAAGAGGGCATTCTCATCGTGGAAGTGGGCGACGGTCTTGAAGCCGTTGAAGCGCTCTTCCCTGATCTTCCGATCACCTGGCTTTCGGTTTCAGGGGGCGACGATCAGGTCTTCCTTGCGCACGCGAAGGACCTTCGCGAATATTTCCGCAATTAAAGACGGGCTCCCTCAGGCTGACCATCCTTCTTTTTTGACTCACTGTCCTTTCGTCCTCTTTCAAAGATGCTTCGACTACTCAATCTCGCGCTCATGCGCGGGACGCGCGTTCTTTATTCCAAAGCGAACCTCATTGCGAGCCCGGGCGAGCGCATCGGCCTCGTCGGCCCGAACGGCTGCGGAAAGTCGACGCTCTTTGCGGCGATTCTCGGAGAGCTTTCCCCCGAGGAAGGCGACATTGAAACGCCGCCGAAGGAGCGCATTGCGCACGTTGCGCAGAGCTTCAAGGTGGAGGACGTCTCCTGCATCGACTACGTGCTCTCAGGACACGCGCCTCTCATGAAGGCTCGTGAAAATCTCGCGCTCGCGGAAAAATCCGGCGACGAAATGGCGCTTGCGGCTGCGCACAGCGAACTCGCGGAAGTGAACGAAGGGGCGGTGGTCGCCCAGGCGAAGACCATTCTGTCGGGCCTCGGGTTCCATGAGTCCGACTGCGGCCGCATGGTCCGGGACTTTTCGGGCGGCTGGAGAAACCGCATCGCGCTCGCGCGCGCCCTCATGCGGCCCGCGGATCTGCTTCTCCTTGACGAACCGACCAACCACCTCGACATCGACTCCCTCATTTGGCTCGAAAATTGGCTGAGGCGCGTCGAATCGACCGTCGTCATCATTTCGCACGACCGTGAATTCCTCGACCGCTCCGTTGAAACCATCTGGTCGGTCGAGGACGGCACCATCTGCCGCTACGCCGGGAACTACAGTCAGTTTGAGCGCGAGCGGATTGAAAAGCTCCGCCAGCAGGATGCCGCACGCCGGGCGTTCGAAACGACGGCAGCGCACCTCACCGCCTACATTGAGCGCTTCCGCTACAAGGCAAGCAAAGCCCGTCAGGCGCAGTCGCGCATCAAGATGCTCGAGCGCCTCGAGTCCGTCGAACCCGTGCGCTCGAAGCGCGAGTGGCGCTTCAATTTCCTGAAGCCCGAACGCCTCCCCGATCATCTCGTCGACGCCGAAGGCCTTTCCTGCGGCTACGACGGGAATCCGATCCTGAGGGGCGTCACCTTCAGCGTGCGCTCGGGCGAACGCATCGGCATTCTCGGCGTGAACGGCGCCGGCAAGTCCACCCTCGTCAAGACGATCGTCGGAGACCTTCCGCCGATCGCGGGCGAAATCCGCCGCGGACAGGGCCTTGAGATCGGCTACTTCGCCCAGCATCAGCTCGACCAGTTGAGGATGGACGAGACGCCCCTCGAGCAGCTCCGCCACATTGCTCCGGAAGCGCGCGAACAGGAACTGAGAGACTTCCTCGGCACCTACCGCTTCTCGGGCGACTTCGCGACGAGTCCCGTGGGGCCGATGTCGGGCGGCGAAAAGGCGCGCCTTGCGCTCGCGCTCATCGCGTGGAAGAAGCCCAATCTTCTCATCCTCGACGAACCGACCAACCACCTCGACATGGAAACCCGCGAGGCGCTCACAATTGCGCTCTCGACCTACGAGGGTTCCGTGCTTCTCGTCTCCCACGACCGACATCTCCTTCGCGCCGTTACGGACGAACTCTGGCTCATCCATGACGGAAAGCGCGAAACCTACGAAGGTGATCTCGACGACTACGCGAAGCTCGTTCTCGAACATCGCCGCATGACGCAGGCCGAGGCAAAGGCGGAACGCGCCGCCGCCCGTCCTGAAGCTCCCGGCATCAATAAGAGCGAGGCGAGGCGCCTTGCCGCTCAGGAGCGCGCGCGCATTGCCGAGCTGAGGAAGCCCTTGAAGCGCGAGCTCGAGAAAGTGGAAAAGGAAATGACGAAGCTCGGCGCCCGCCTCAAGGCGCTCGACGCTCAGCTCGCCGACACGGAGTTCTACAACAGCGCCGACCAGGACAAGGTCGCTGAAACGCTTCGCGAACACGGCGAGCTTGCGCCTAAGGTTGAGGCGCTTGAAATGCGCTGGCTCGAGCTTTCAGAGAAAATCGAAGCGATCGGAAAGGATGCCGCTGAATCCGCTCAGCATTAAAGCGGCCTCAGCATCCTGAAGAGAAGAATGGCGGCCTTTCTTTCCGGAAAGACCGCCATTTTCTTATGGAGCGCTCAGGCCGCCATCAGGCCTTGGCTTCAGGTACGGGCGCTGCGCCCGGGACGAGCTTCGTGTTCTTCCAGGTTTCAAACACCTTCTGAACCTGCGAATCCATCGTCACTTGATAGGTGTGTGAATCGCGGTCGATCTCGTCATCCCCCTTTGGATCATCGTCGATGCCCGCCACCGTAATGGCGTCGGCCTGAAGGAAGACCGTCATGACGAGAAGGTTGATCACCTCGGCGTCCTGATCCATTTCTGCTTCCGTCGGGTCGCGCCCGGCCTCGAAGGCCTTCGTCGAACGGGGGCCGTAGCGAAGCGCATAGCCCATGACGACCTCTTCGCGCTTGCCCTGAGGAATTTCCTCGGCCGGCGTACGCACGTAAAGGACGCGCATGTCATGAAGGAAGTGCGGGTCCTTAAGGAGCTTCTCGAGGTAGGCCGTATCTTCGTCCGAAAGGGCGTTGAAGCCGAGAAGCGCGGGATTGAGCGCATCGGCGGGTTCCGGACGCCAGTTGGGATAGTCCTTGTGGAACTCTTCCGTCACCGCGTTTTCAGCAAAGATCTTCTCGAGGTCAATGAGGCGGGAGCCCGCAAGCGCCTGATTGGCGGTCGCATAGCTCGTGAAGGCCGTAATCACCTCATCCTTGCAGGTCGTCACGGAAATGACGGTGTCGCTTCCCCTCTGAGCGAGCTCGCCCGTCATGTCGAGGAGCGTCATCACGAAATCCATGCCGAAGTAGGAAGCGAGGCTCCTGTCGTCCATCTGGCGCGCCGCATCTTCGATGCCTGCCTGGTACATCTTCGCCATGCCCCAGCGGGCGCGCACGGCGTCGAGCGCCTGACGGCCCATCCAGCCCGAGGTGTCGCGGAAGTCTTCGCGCAGATCGAGAAGCGTCGCCGCAATCGCATAAGCCACGGCCGCGCAGCTGTCCTCACGCTGCTCCATCGTCATCCGGCTCGACGAGCTCACCGCGTGGGCAAGCGCCACGGTCATGCCGATGAAGAAATGCTGCAGCTGCATGTAGTCGGAGAGGTCGCCCGTGGTGACGGGACCCTTGTAGTTGGCCGCAAGAATCTCAAGGTGCGGGAAGCCCTGCTCTTCATAGAAGCGGGCGTTGAGCGTCTCGCGCAGCCGGTCAAGCATCTCGACATAGGACATCGGCTGAACGTTCCTCGCGTTGGCGGCGCGGCGGGTTTCGAGCTTCTTCGCTCGACGGGGTGCGGTTTTGCTCTTGGGCATGGGAAGTCTCCTCATGGGTGGCCGCTCTTTGCTTCTCATCACCATGAGCGAGGAGCGGGCTTCTTATGTTGTCCCGAAAGTCTAGGAGCGCATTCTTAAGCGCGCATTTCGGGCGATATCCGGCAAAACCCGGGAAGACGATGCTTCTCATTTCCGCTCTCAGCCGGAACTCCTACAATTGCGGAATATGTGATTACCTGTCATCCCAACTGGCTCAAGGAGATTTCAGACATGTCCGAAGACCTCAACCCGGAGTGGCTCCACGCCACGCTGCTCGATGCCGCCGATACCCTTCAGGATGCGCTCGGGAAGCTCGATGAAAACATGGACGAGGAAACCGCCTCGGAAATTCTTCGCCGCGATCTCGTTTCCGTCTATGCGAAGCTCAACTATGCCGTCAACTCTGCGCACCTCGGGCCCGAAGCCCTCAACGTGCTCACGGAGGACGAACTCATCGCATGGCCTTCGGAAATGCCCTTCGCCACCATGGCGGAACTCGACGAAGAGGTCGAGGAATCGAATTGAATCCTCTCCGGAACGTTCCCGGAGAGCATTTCGAAGCGCTCTGACATCCGCTTCGAATGCCGGGATTGCAAAAAAAGGCGCTGACGACTTGCCTCAGCGCCTTTTTTCGTCAGGCGAATCCGGAGGAGAGCGGCTTTCCAGACCGCTCCCATCAGGCGGGCCGGATGTCCCGCACCCGCCAGCCGAGCGCATAAAGCGCTCCGAAGTAGAGAACTGCCGCACCCGCCACAAGGCCGAGAACGCCCGCGGCGCGATAGGTCCAGCGAAGCGCCGTCCAGTCGACGCCCTGCTGAACCCACCAGACGGCTCCCCCCATCAGAAGCGAGGCGATCGCAATCCGCAGAATGGCCTTAAGCCACCCCGCGCAGGGCGAATAGATTCCGCGCCGCCTCAGAATGACGAGAAGCGTTCCCGCATTGACGACGCTTCCGAGACCCACGGAGAGCGCAAGCCCTGCGTGCGAAAGGAAGGGAACGGAGACGCAGTTGATGAGCTGCACGACGACGAGCGACATGAAGGCGGCCTTCACGGGCGTGCGGATGTCCTTTCGCGCATAAAAGGCAGGAGCGATGATCTTGAGGCCGATGAGTCCGATCAGCCCGACCGCATACCCCACAACCGCAAGCGCGGTCTGGCTCACGTCGGCAGGGGTAAAGCTCTTTCCCTGGAAAAGGAAGCTCACAAGCGCATCCGCAGTGAGCCAGAGGCCGATGCTCGCCGGGATGCCGACCAGCGCGACGAGCCTCAGGCCGTGGTCGAGAAGTGCGTTGTAGCGCGCATCATCGCCTCTCGCATGGGCGGCAGAGAGCCCCGGAAGAAGCACGGTGCCGAGTGCCACGCCTAAGAGCGCCGTCGGGAATTCCATGAGGCGGTCGGCGTAGTTGAGCCACGTCACGGCACCCTGCCCGAGGTGCGACGCGATGTTGGTGTTGATGAGAATGGAAAGCTGGGCAACCCCCACCCCGAAGAGCGCCGGCGCCATCAGCGTGAGAACCCGCCGCACGTTTTCGTCCGAGAGCGCCTTTTTCACATTTCTCGGACGCACGCGGACGCCGATTCTCGAGAGTCCCCAGACCTGAGCGCCGAGCTGCAGCGCGCCGCCCCCGATCACAGCGACGGCAAGCGCCCAGACGGGTTCGGCGAAGCGGTCTGCCAGAAAAACGGTCGCGAGAATGAAGGAAATATTGAGGAGAATCGGCGTCGCCGCGGGAAGCGCAAATTTCTTCCGGGTGTTGAGTACTGCCGCCGCAAGAGCGACCAAGCTCATGAAGGCGATGTAGGGGAACATGAATCGCGTGAGGCCGGTGGCGAGCGTGAAGGCTTCCGGGTCGCCCTTCATGCCGCCTGCAATCGCCCAGACGAGAAGCGGCGCGGCGATGACGCCGAGAACGCTCACGATGAAGACCGCGAGCGCGAGCACCGTAAAGACGTTGTCGATGAAGCGCCTTTCGCCCTCCTCGGGCTCCTTTTCCCTCACTTCGGAGAGCATCGGCACGAACGCCTGCTGGAAGGCCCCTTCCGCAAAGAGGCGCCTCAGCATGTTGGGGAGCCTGAAGGCCACATAGAAGGCATCGGTCTCAGCCGTCGCGCCGAAGTAGCGCGCAATCAGCATGTCGCGCACAACGCCCGTGATGCGCGAAAGAAGCGTAAGTCCTGAAATGGTGGCGGCGGATTTGATGAGCGACATGCGTATCGTCTTTTTGGCGGAAACTTCCGGAGGAAAGAGCATCATCCGGCGGGCAGGCAAAAGATTTCAGGCGGAAACTCGCTGTGCGCCGCCCGAAAAGGTGGTATAGTCTAGGACTTTTCGGGGTCACCCAACAGGATTGATGGCTTTTCGTAACAGAAATTCCGTCTTCTTCCCCGGGAAAACGCACTTTCTGAAGGCCGAAAACACGGCCCTCGTACGTACACCAGATCGTCGACTGATTTTTAGGAAACCACAGAAAAATGGCCAATACCAAGCAAGCTCGCAAGCGCGCCCGCCAGACCGTTGCGCGTAATCTGCATCTCGCCGCCCAGCGCAGCCAGTACCGCACCGCCATCAAGAAGGTGCGCAAGCTCGTCGCTGCCGGCGACAAGGCTGCTGCCCTCGAAGCCTTCAAGGCTGCTGAATCCGTGATCGACAAGATGGCCCGCAAGCACGTGCTCCACGGCAACGCTGCTGCCCGCCATAAGAGCCGCCTCTCCGCCGAAATCAAGGCGATGGCTGCCGCCGCCTAATTTAGGTCAGGCAAATACTGCACTCCTGAAAGCGCTGTTCCCTCAGGCAGCGACACAGGCGTCGATCCGAAAGCCCGGTCAGAAATGCCCGGGCTTTTCGTTTGTCTGGATTTTTTGGAAACCTTCCGCAGGATTCCTGGATCAGGCGGCAATGCCGGGCGCTTCCGGAATCACGTAGAGGAGAACGGCGAGGAACTGAAGCGTGGTGCCCGCGAGCACGAAGACATGCCAGATGGCATGGTTGTACGGGAGCCGCTCCCAGAGATAAAAGATGACGCCGAGCGAATACGTGACGCCGCCGGCTGCAAGAAGCCAGAGGCCGCCCGTCGGGAGCGATTCAATCAGAGGCTTCATCACGAAGACGATGCACCAGCCTAAGCCGAGATAAAGAACGCAGTTGAGCCAGTCGGCAGCCTTGAGAAGAATGGGCTGAAGAATGGCGCCGAGAAGCGCAATCGTCCAGACGATGGAGCAGAGCACGATCCCCGTGGTGTTCCCGAGCGTGATGAGGCAGAAAGGCGTGTAGGAGCCGGCGATCAGAATGTAGATCGCACTGTGGTCGAGCACCTGAAGAACGCGCTTCGCTCTCAGATTCGGAATCGCATGGTAGAGGGTCGAGACCGTATAGAGAATGATCATCGAGGCGCCGAAAATCACCGAGCTCACGACGGTCAGCGCCCCAGCCTCTTCTCTTACTGAAAAAACAATGAGGAGCACCAGCGCGGCAATGGAAAGAAGCACTGCAATGCCGTGCGTCGTGGCGTTCGCGATTTCCTCCCTCACGGAATAGCCGCCGAGCGAATTCAGCGCCGATTTTTCTGAATGACCCATTTCACTAGCCTCTTCTCTCTGGGATGACCCGTCGGGAGCCGCAGAAGAACATTCCTGCGGCTCCCGAGTGGAATTCTCCCGGAGAGATTAGCCTTTGAACGGGATCAGGATTAAGTGGAAACCCGAAGAAAAAAGCAAAAAGCGTAAACAAACGCTTCAGAGACTCAATCGTCCCAGCCCGCCCCCATGATGACGGGTTCGGGTTCGAGCTCAACGCCGAAGCGCCGCTCGACGCGGTCTCTCACCTCATGCGCGAAGCGGAGCACATCCTCGCCCGCGGCGCCGCCCCGGTTGACAAGAATGAGGGCGTGTTTGGGCCAGATGCCGACCTTCTCTTCGGCATAGCCTTTAAGTCCCGCAGCGTCGATGAGCCAGCCGGCTGCGAGCTTCGCGCGGCCTCCCGCGAGCGGATAGGTAACGAGAGAAGGATGAAGGGTAATAAGCTCCCTCGCCTTCAGTTTCGCAACAACCGGGTTCTTGAAGAAGGATCCGGCGCTCCCAGTCTCCCTGGGGTCCGGGAGCTTGGCCGCGCGGATTTCGCGGACCTTTGCCTCAACGGCTGCGGGCGTTGCGGCGTCTGAATCCTTTCCTCCGAACGCAAGCGCGAGCTCCTTATAGGCGATCACCGGCGTCCAGCGAGCCGGCAGGCGGAAAGCCGCCTCGAGAATAATGAAGCGCTTTCCCGCTTCCGTTTTAAAGAAGCTCGAGCGGTAGCCGAAGTCGCATTCTTCGGTCGTGAAGACCCGCTCTTTTCCCGTTTCAGTGTCCAGAGCCCGGCACCAGGCAAGGCGCTCGGCGATTTCGAGCCCGTAGGCACCGGCATTCTGAACGA
Organism: Sutterella seckii; assembly: GCF_009183815.1. Lineage (GTDB taxonomy): Bacteria > Pseudomonadota > Gammaproteobacteria > Burkholderiales > Burkholderiaceae_F > Sutterella > Sutterella seckii. The sequence goes on from NZ_WEHX01000030.1 coordinate 9,578, forward strand.
CGGCGCCAGCAACCGTGCCGGGGATGGCAGCGAGATTTTCAAGGCCGCCGAGACCCCATTCGATCGACGTGCGGACAAGCCTGTCGAGCGCTTCAGAGGCGCCCGCTACGATCAGCGTGCCGTCCTTTTCAGCTTCCCTGCGGATGCCGTGAAAAACCGGATGAAGAACGAGTCCGGGAACGCGGCTCATCAGAATGACGTTCGAGCCGCCCCCGAGGACATGAAGCGGCCAGCCGCGTTCTTTGGCGGCCTCAACCGCTTCCATGAGTTCGCCCGTCGTTCCGGCCTCGGCCCAGGCTTCTGCCGTCGCCCGGACCCCGAAGGTTGTGCGGTCGTCAAGTGAATAATTTTCTTTGATTTTTATCATTTCAAACCTCACAACATGAATCCCTCGGGTTGAGGGGAAGTCTTCAGAGGATTATAGGAAGGCATTCGCGCGCCCAAAAAAACATTTCGCCCGGGAGCGCTCCATTGAGAACTTCCGGGCGAAAAGACTGAAGGAAAGAGTAGAAATCAGGCCTGAGCTTTATTGCTTTCAATCTCCGCGAGGCGTTCGCGCACCTTCGCTTCAATTGCCTGCGGGGTAAGTCCCAGAAGTTCGTAAATTTCCTTCTGCGTTCCCTGCTCGATGAATTCATCCGGGATGCCGAAGCGCATGACCGGAAGCGCGACGCCCGCGTCGGCGAGCACCTCCATGACCGCGTCGCCCGCGCCCCCCATCAGAGCGCCTTCCTCAGCCGTCACGATGAGTTCATGCGTGCGGGCGGCTTCAAGAATGGCGTCGCGGTCGATGGGCTTCACAAAGCGCATGTCGATCAGGGTTCCGCCGAGCGCTTCCGCCACGGGCTTCAGAACGCCAGTCATGGCGCCGAAACCGAGGAAGGCAGTCTTTGAACCCCTGAGGAGCGTCTTCGAGACGCCGATCGGAATGGTTTCGAAATCTGTTCCCGCCTCAACGCCCGGGCCCTTGCCGCGCGGATAGCGCACCGAGGCGGGCGTTTCCATGAAGTAGGCGGTATTGAGCATGAGCCTCGTCTCGCGTTCGTCCGACGGCGTCATCACGGTCATATTGGGGACGCTTCTCAGCTCAACAATGTCGAATACGCCCTGATGGGTCGCGCCGTCAGCACCCACGATGCCGCCGCGGTCGATTGCAAACATGACCGGAAGGTTCTGGAGCGCAACGTCGTGGATGAGCTGATCAAGACCGCGCTGCAGGAACGTCGAATAGATGGCGAGCACGGGTTTCATGCCGCCGCAGGCGAGGCCTGCAGCATAGGTGACCGAATGCTGCTCGGCGATCGCTACGTCGCGGTAGCGGTCCGGATAAAGGCGGTTGAATTCCACGAGCCCCGAGCCCTCGCGCATCGCGGGCGTAATGGCATAGAGACGCTTGTCGTGCGCCGCCATGTCGCAGATCCAGCGGCTGAAGACCTGCGTGTAAGTGGGCTTCGAAGGAGCATTCGACTTGACGATGCCCTTTGCAGGATCAAAGGGCGAGACGCCGTGATAGAGCGTGGGGTCGGCCTCCGCCGGCGCGTAGCCCTTGCCCTTCATCGTCGCGACATGAAGAACGAGCGGCCTGTCCATTTCGCGGAGGTTCTTCAGAACACTCACGAGGCTCTCGACATCGTGCCCGTCCACGGGGCCGTAGTAGTTGATATCGAAAGCCGAAAAGAGCGCCGACTGGGGGCTCAGAAACCCGATCGTCTGGCGTTCAGCGAGCTTCGCGACCTCCCAGAGACGCGGAATCGGCTTCATCATGCGCTTGCTCATTTCGCGCGCGCTGTTGAAGGCGCGCGTCGAAACGATCTTCGCGAGGTGCTTCGAAAGCGCCCCGGCAGGAGGCGAGATCGAGCAGTCGTTGTCGTTCACGATGACGAGAAGCCTCAGGCCCTTCTTCCAGACGCCCGCGTCGTTGAGGGCCTCAATCGCCATGCCGCCCGTGAGGGCGCCGTCGCCGATCACGGCAATCGCCCAGCGGTCGTTTTCGCCTTCAAGGTGAGCGGCCACCGCCATGCCGAGCGCGGCGGAAATGGAGGTGGAGCTGTGGGCCGTGCCGAAAGCGTCGAAAGGAGACTCGGAGCGCTTCGGGAACCCGGAGAGGCCGTTCAGCATCCTCAGCTTCGCCATGCCCTCTCTGCGCCCCGTCAGGATCTTGTGCGCGTACGCCTGATGCCCCACGTCCCAGATGATGCGGTCGTACGGGGTATTGAAGACGTAATGGAGCGCAATCGCGAGCTCCACGGCGCCCAAGGAACTCGAGAGGTGGCCGCCCGTCTTCGCAACCGAGCGCACCATGAAGTGCCGAAGCTCCCTCGCGAGCTCGGGGAGTTCCTCCACAGGAAGCTTTCTGAGCGCATCAACGCCCGTTACTTCGTCGAGAAGCGGATAGTCCATGGGAGCGCTGTAGTCGATTTCTCCCGACGAAGAGGCTTTATGCGAAGTGCCTGAAAACATGCTGGGTGGCCTGAGGGTGCAAATAAGGTATTTTGGCGGTTTTTGAGATTTAATGGGTGCGGTTTACTACGTAGAGCGCGATTTCCCTGAGGCGGTCGGCAGCCGATTCAGGCACCTCCGGGTCGGCCTCGACGAGCCTCAGCGCCTGAAGCGCCTCATTTTCGAGCTCCGCCGCGCGCTCCCGGGCGCCCTCAAGACCAAGCAGCGACACCCAGGTGGGCTTGTCGTCCTTTTCATCCTTGCCGGCTGTTTTCCCGAGCGTTTTCGTATCCTGCGTGCAGTCGAGAATGTCGTCGACCACCTGGAAGGCAACGCCGAGCGACTGCGCGTACTGAACGAGCCCTGCCTTGGCGCCGTCGCCGAGCTTCTCCCAGCCCCCCGACTGAGCGCCCATCAGCACGGAGGCGAGAATCATCGCGCCCGTCTTCATCGCCTGCATGCGCAGAAGTTCGGCTTCGCCCGGGTGTTCGCCCACCATGGCAAGGTCGAGCGCCTGTCCGCCGCACATGCCCCAGACGCCCGCGGCGCGCGAGAGCGTCTGCGTGAGGCGCGCGGCAATTTCCGCGTGAACCTGAGGGACGGAAATGACGGTGAATGCCTCCGCCTGAAGCGCATCGCCCGCAAGCATCGCGAGCGCCTCGCCGTACTGCACGTGGCAGGTCGGGCGCCCGCGGCGCAGCGTATCGTTGTCCATCGATGGCATGTCGTCGTGCACGAGGCTGTAGCTGTGGATCATTTCAAGCGCAAGCGCCGCACGATCGAGCACGGCTTCATCCGCGCCGGTGATTTCGCCCGCCGCGTAGCAGAGAAGCGGCCGGATGCGCTTTCCGCCTCCGAGGACGGCATAGCGCATGGCGCCGATGAGGCGCTTCGGACCTGCGCCGGGACGCGGCATCATCGATTCCGCCGCCCATTCGAAATGTCTTGCGCGCTCGTGCGACCAGGCCTCAAAGCCGGTCGTCCGTTCCGCTTCCGCTTGATCCGTCATGTCTCGTCTCCATTCACTAGAGGTCTTTCGGGTCAGAAGGGCGAATCGCCCTCGGCCGCACCGGGATTTTCGGCGCGGATGCGCTCAATCGCCTCTCTTGCGCGCGCGAGTTCCGAGCGGCAGCGAAGAAGAAGCTTCGCGCCCCTTTCATAACCCTTCACGCTCTCTTCGAGCGTCACGGTGCCTGATGCCATCTGCGAGGTCAGTGCCTCGAGCTCGGCGAGCGCCTCCTCAAAGGAAAGCTCTTCCGGCGGCCTTGCCGGCTTTTGGACTGCTTCGGTCATGTATCCCTCAGCTGATTGAAGAAAGATGGGTTCCGCAGTGAGGGAAGACTCTCACCTCTTTCCTGCGGCCTGCCCGTGATTGTAGCGGGCGGCGTCTGAAATCTTCCTTTATGGAAGCACCGGACGACAAGACGCTTCATCCGTGCCGGACATCCTCATGCGGCGCATGAAAGCCCTCAATCGGCGCGTGGTCGTGCTCATGCTCGTGCGCGGCGCCTAAAAGAAGAAGCGACAACGCGCATCCGGCGAGCACGGCAAGGAGCCTCTTCACGCGGGCGCCCTTTCCGTCAGAGCCTTCAAAGACCTCCGGGAGAAGCGCAAAGAGCGTGATGTAGACGAATGAGGCCGAGGACATCGCGAGCGCATAGGGAAGAAGCCCCTCGAAGCTTCCGATCGCGGCAAGCCCGGCAAAGCCGCCGAGCACGGCCGAGAGCGCAATGCCGGAACAGAAAAGGAGCGCCGCGCGGGAGGACTTGCCGGCATTCCTGAGGATCACCATGAAGCCCGCCTGCTGGGGCAGTTCATGCATGAGGACGGCGAGGGCCGCAAGCCACCCGGCCGATTCGCTCACGAGAAATGTGGTCGCAATCAGAATGCCGTCGACGAAGCCGTGGAGCGACGCCGCGGCAAAAAGCGCGGGGAGGCTCCGCTCTTCTCCCCGGGCCCCCTCGTGCGCATGACCGCCCCCCAGGAGGCAGCCCGCAATGATGAAGAGGAGCACCACCCCGAGCATTGCAATTCCGAGCGCATGCGGGTCGGCGCCGTCGGCCTCAAAGGCTTCCGGGAGCAGGTGCGTGAAGGACATGGCGAGGAGAAAGCCGCTCGCAGCGGCGAGCATCACGTCTCCGAAGCGCGCGAAGGGGCGCGTCACCAGCCAGAAGGCACACAGAATGGCGGCTCCGCGGGTGAGAAAGTTGGCAAGGAACACTTCAAGGCAAAGAAGAAAGCTCATGGTGTCCGACAAAAAAATCGAAAAATAACAATGGAGGCATTCTACGCCCTGTGGAAAAAACGTAAGGGTGAATCCCTATTTATCTCAAGCCGGCAATTCTTTAAGGGGCTCCTCTTGAAAAGAGCTGATTTATTCCCCGCCTTTTCGTCCCTTTACCTACTCGCTGAAGCATATGACTCAGATTCCGCCGATCAGATTTCCGATTTAGTTATGGGCAATTTGCTTTTGAACAAAAAAAATCATTTTTAAGTTCGAAGGCCTTTCAAAAAAGCACCTTTGAAATTCATGGAATTGATTTGGAAATACATTCTGCAAAAGATTTAATACGCAGAAATACTTAAGACAAGTCGGTGATTTTTCGCGAAAACACATTCCTATAATCAATTCAAGCCGGAGTGTTCAGGGCCGGTCGGCTTCTGATCTCAATCAAATCCATACAGAAGCGTCCCGTCCGGCTCTCGGTTCTCTGACTCAAAAAGAAAATGCGCCGTATTCCGGCGCAGGAGACATTAATCATGGCATCCAAATGCAGGATTTCACTAGCCTGGCAGATGATGATCGGCCTCGCGCTCGGCGTCATAGTCGGCGCAATCGTTGACTCTCAGTTTGCTCAGACCTATCTGCAGCCCTTAGGCACGCTCTTCATCCGCCTGATCCGCATGGTGGTGGTTCCCCTCGTTGTCGCAACGATCATTGCGGGCGCCGCCGGCATTTCCGACACCTCCAAGCTCGGCCGCGTTGCCGGCAAGGTCCTTGTCGTCTACGCGATCACGACCGCCATCGCCGTGGCGCTCGGCCTCCTCTTCGCAAACCTCATCCAGCCGGGCCTCGGCCTCGACCTCTCGACCGACGGCTTGGTCGCCAAGGCCGTGAAGGCCCCGAGCCTCTCCGACACGCTCCTCAACATCGTGCCGATCAACCCGATGGAAGCCATGGCCAAGGGCTCGATGCTCCAGATCATCTTCTTTGCGGTGATCTTCGGCTTCGGTCTCGCGGCGCTCGGCGAACGCGGCAAGCCCGTGCTCCACTTCTTTGAAGTCGTGGGCGACGTGATGATCCGCGTCACGGGCTACGTCATGATGTACGCTCCGATCGGCGTCTTCGGCCTCATCGCCTTCACGGTTGCGAAGCACGGCCTCGCGGTGCTCCTCCCGCTCTTCTCCCTCATCCTCACGTCCTTCATTGCAACGGTCGTCCTCGTCTTCGCGATTCTCATCCCGATGGTGATGTTCCTCGGCAAGACCGGCCCCGCGAAGTTCCTGAAGGGCATCTTCGAGCCCTGGCTCGTCGCCTTCACGACCTGCTCCTCCGCGGCTGCGCTTCCTGCCAACCTCAAGGCTGCCCGCAAGCTCGGCGCCACGAAGTCGATCGCTTCCTTCTCGATCCCGCTCGGCAACACCGTCAACATGAACGGCACGGCCGTCTACATGGGCGTCTGCGCGATCTTTGCGGCTGAAGTCTTCGGCATTCACCTCACCCTCTCCGACCAGGTCACCGTTGTTCTGATGGGCGTTCTCGCCGCCATCGGCACTGCGGGCGTCCCGGGCGCCGGCCTCATCATGACGACCGTCGTCTTCACGCAGGTGGGCATTCCCCTTGAAGCTGTGGCCCTCATCGCCGGCATCGACCGTATCCTCGACATGATCCGTACGTCGATCAACGTGGTGGGCGACGTGGCCTCCGCTCTCGTCGTCACGAACCTCGAAGGCGACCTCAACAGCGAACCCTATCAGGAAGGCGAAGCTTAATTTCGCTTCTCTCTAAAGGATTCAATCCCGAAAGGCTCCGGAAACGGAGCCTTTCTTTTTGGGTGCTCCGGCAGAAGAAAATCATTTCAGTTCTTTACGGGCCCCGGCCGTCGCCCGCCGTCTCATGTATCATCACCCTCAAAATGAACGGACTGCCCGGCGCACTCATCCCTGCCGGCAGCCGCCCGAAAATTAAATCAGGAGATGACCAATGAGCTTCAAGCCTCTTCTTCCCGCTCTTCTTTGCGCAGCCCTTGCCGCCGGCTGCGCCGCCACCGGCGGAAATGCCGGTCCTCAGGGGGAGGCCCCCGAACTTGCCGGCAAATCCTTCATGTGGACGGGCGGCGTGAGCGAGGACTGCGAACTCCCGCCCGCGATTGCCTTCAGCGCTGAGGGCCGCATTTCGGGTCTCGCCGGCTGCAACCGGCTCCTCGGTCAATATAAGCAGGACGGAACGAGCCTCGACCTCGGCGAGGTTGCGACCACGATGAAGCTCTGCGCCCCTTCCTTCATGAAGGTTGAGGACGAGTTCCTCGGGTTCCTGCGCCAGGTCCGCTACGCCACTCAGGCGGGCGACGGCATTGATCTCTGGGATGCCGACGGCAAGAAGATCGTCACGCTCGTGCCCGAACGCGCCGGCAAGTGCGACTGATCCCGTCTCAGATTCTTTCTGAATGCAGCAAAAAGCCCGGAAGTTCCTCTCGAACGCCGGGCTTTTCCTTATCTGCGTTTTTTGTTCGCGAATCAGTGAGATTCGCCCCAGGTCCGGCCGGTGCCGACCTCGGCAATGAGCGGCACCGAAAGCGAGGCCGCGCCCGCCATGAGCTCGGGGAGCTTCTTTTTGACGAGCTCCACCTCGTTTTCGGGCACTTCCAGAACAAGTTCGTCGTGCACCTGAAGAAGCAGCAGGGCCTTCAGCTTCTCGTCGCGGATCCAGTTTTCCACCGAGATCATGGCGCGCTTGATGATGTCGGCGGCCGTCCCCTGCATCGGCGCATTGATGGCGGCGCGCTCGGCGCCCGCGCGGACCATCGGGCGGCTCGAACGAATGTCGGGAATCCAGAGTCTGCGGCCGAATACGGTTTCGACGTATCCGTCCTCGGCAGCCCGCGCGCGCGTTTCGTCCATGTAGCGGCGCACGCCGGGGAAGCGCTGGAAGTAGCGCTCGACGTAAGCGGCCGCCACCTTGCGGTCGAGCCCGAGCTGCTGCGCAAGTCCGAAGGCGCTCATGCCGTAGATGAGGCCGAAATTGATCACCTTCGCCATGCGGCGTTCGTCAGGCGTCACCCGGTCAAGAGGCACGCCGAAAACTTCCGAAGCGGTTGAGCGGTGCACGTCCTCTCCGCGCGCAAAAGCCGAGAGCAGCCCCTCGTCCTGCGAGAGATGCGCCATGATGCGAAGCTCCACCTGCGAATAGTCGGCGTCGACGATCGTCCACCCGTCCTGGGCGACAAAGGCGTCGCGGATTCGCCTTCCCTCCGGGGTTCTCGCCGGAATGTTCTGCAGATTCGGGTCCGAGCTCGCAAGACGCCCGGTAACGGCGACCGTCTGGCCGAAGGTCGTGTGCACGCGCCCGTCGCGATCGATCATGAGGGGAAGCTTGTCGAGATACGTGCTTTTGAGCTTCGTGAGCCTTCTGTGCTCGAGAATTATTTTGGGGAGCGGATAGTCGAGCGCGAGTTCGGTGAGCACCTCTTCGTCGGTCGAAGGCGACCCGGAGGCCGTCTTCTTGATGACGGGGATCTTCTGCTCGACGAAGAGAATTTCAGCAAGCTGCTTCGGACTCGCGAGATTGAAGGGGCGGCCCGCCGCATTTTCAGCGGCCTGAGCAAGCTTCTCGATTTCCACGCCAAGCTCCGCGGATTCGTTCCTCAGCAGCTTCGCGTCGAGCGTGATGCCGACGGCTTCCATGCGGTAAAGAACCGGGAGGAGCGGGCGCTCAATCGTATCGTAGACGTTCGCTAGCTTCGGATCGGCATCGAGACGCGCGCGCAGTACCGAACCCGCGGCGCGGATGGCGGCCGCCTCTTCCGAGAGGAGAAGCGCCGAAGCATCGGGCTCGACCTCGCGCCAGTGACGGCGCTTCGCGCCTTTGCCTAAAACCTCGTCGCGCGTCGGGAGCTTCCTTCTCAGCACGCGCCGCGCGATTTTGTCGAGATCATGGGAGAGATGGGCTTCAAGCGTGTAGTCCATCAGACGCACGTCGTCGATCAGGCCCTCAACGAAAATTTCCTGTGCCTCGAGCGCATGCATGGCGGACTTTCCGTCATGAAAGATTTTGGGCGTATTCCGCTCGAACCAGGGCTTGAGGGCAGCGGCGATTTTGTCGATCGAGAGCCCGACCGAGGATTGAGCCACATAGACTTCCTTGGGGCTCAAGGCAATGCCGAAGCCCCCGAGGTCCGCGTGGCGGGGCGCCCGTCGTAAAGGAGCGAAACCGCAACGGGTTCGGTTCGGGGCGTTTTGAGAACCCTCACGAGGGCTTCAAGCCCGTCGGGATCCGTCACTTCCGTGAAGGGAATCGCATCCGGGTTCCGATAATCCTCGGGGAAGGGTTCGCCCTCGGTCGGCAGTTCCGGACGGTTTTCGGCGAGGACGCGGGGCTTTGCCGCAGGAACGGCCTTCGGAGCCGCTCCTGAAGATGGGGCGGATGCTCCTCCCGCCTGCGCGCCGGCGGCATCTCCCCGCAGAGCTTCGGCGCGGGCAAGCGTCGTTCGCGAAATTTCCCAGCGTTCGGAAAAGGCGTTGAGCGCCTCGGCATCGCCCGGGGCGAAGGAGAGGTCGGCAAGCGACTTCACGCCCGGAATTTCCGCATCGCACTTCACGGTGACGAGCGCCACGGCCTCATCGAGGAACGGGAGCCCTGCGCGCAGGTTTTCGCCGATCTTTCCCTTCATGGCAGGAGCCGCCGCGCGAATAGCGTCGATGCCGCCGAATTCGGCCACCCACTTGGCCGCCGTCTTCGGTCCGCACCCCTTGATGCCGGGGACGTTGTCGACCTTGTCGCCCATGAGCGCGAGGTAGTCGATCATGCGCTCGGGCGGCACGCCGTACTTTTCAATGACGCCCGCACGGTCGTAGAACTTCGTGTTCATCGTATTGAGGATCACGACGTCGTCGTCGACGAGCTGCGAAAGGTCCTTGTCGCCGGTGGCGACAACAGACTTCACGCCCTCGCGCTTGGCCATTGCCGAAAGCGACCCGATGACGTCGTCGGCTTCAATCCCGGGGACGATGAGCACCTTCCAGCCGAGCGCGGCCACAACCTTTTCGAGAGGATCGATCTGCACGCGCAGGTCGTCGGGCATGGGCGGGCGGTTTGCCTTGTACTCGGGATACATCTCGTGACGGAAGGTCTTTCCCGGCGCGTCGAAGATGACTGCGGCCATATCGGGCTTCGCGAGCGTATGAACGCGGGAGAGCATTCCGAGGAAGCCCTTGATCGCGCCGGTGGGCTCGCCCGTCGACGTCGTGAGAGGCGGAAGCGCATGGTAGGCGCGGAAAAGATAGTTTGAACCGTCAATAAGAAGAAGCTTTGGCATCACATTCTCCGGGAAATATCTCGCGGATCCTTTGTTGAGGAAGAAGCATACGCGAGGAAGCGGCGCGGCGCCCGCTTTCCCGTCAACCCATCGCCTCGTTTCCCGAAGCGGACCGGCATCCTCCAGGCAATATCCGCACACGAAATGCTTCTCGTTGAATGACGCCATCCGCCGGCTCCCCGTGGCACAATTTGATTATGGAAGCCCGAAGGCAGTTTTCCGCCTCAAAGTGCTTCTTATGCGGTCTCCGGAGCAATGAAGCATTGCCTCGCGGCCGGCATTGGTTTTCAAGTATTTATGCAGAAGATTCTTCTTTCCGCCGCTCTCGGTCTCGTCTTCGCGATGAGCACTCAGGCTGCCCCCCTTGATGCGCCTCCGCCCTATGCGGGCGACGTTGCCGCTCAGGGCGCCGCGGCTCCTCAGCCTACCCGTCGTCTTGAACCCAAGGCGCCCGACGCCGACATGTCGATTGCGCCCACGGAAGAGGACATGGAGCGTGCGCGCGAAGCGCGCGAGCGCGGCGACAGAGCGCCGCGCAACAACGACAAGCGCACCAAGATTGAAGCAGTGCGCGATCCGAACAACCACGTGACCGAGTACGTCGTCACGCCGGGCAGCACCAAGATCCCCTACCGGATCGAAAACCGCGCCGACCGGCCGATCGATACGACGCCCGGCAAGAACCCGAGCGGCACGCTCGGAACGCCGAAGCTCATTGAGTTCGGCTGGTAACGATAAAGCCTCCGAAGAGGCTTCTTTGAGGGAAGACGGGCGCCAGCTCCCTTGCGGGGCGGGCGCCCTCTTCTATAGGAGAGCTTCCGGGCTACTTTTCAATCCGCCGCAAAACTTCCCGCATCTCTTTCGACACCAACGCATCCTCCCATGTCTCAAGCCCTTCCGCTCTCGCTCGGCCTCTCCTGGTTCAGGGAATCCTGCCGCGCCGTCAGAATGCAGCCGCTCTCCTATCCGGCGATCGTCATCTTTTCGCTCCTCGTGAGCGGAATGCTCACGGGGATTCCCTTCATCGGGACCCTCCTCGCAAGCCTCTGGATGCCCTACGCGTCGGTCCTCACGGGCTTTGCCGCAAGAGATACGCTCGCCGGCCGCGTTCCGGTCTACACCACGCTCATTGCGATCTTCCGCGACAAGACCTCGCGCTATCCGCTCCTCATCCTCGGCCTCATTTCGAGCGTCTGGATGGAAGTCGACATGCTGATCTTCAGCACGCTCGGCGCCGACGCGCTCGACAAATGGAAGATCACCGCCGAAGGGATCGACCTCGCCTCGATTACGTCGAACTTTCCCTACACGGCCTTTGCCGTGATGTTCATCCTCTATCTGCCGCTTCTCATGATGACGCTCTTTTCGCCGCTTCTCATCGTGCAGAACCGCCAGAAGGTGGGAAAGAGCCTCTTTTATTCCTTCTTCGGCGTCCTGCGCGCGATCGGTCCCGTGCTCGTCTGGGTGCTTATCGCCGGTGCCGCAGCCTTCGCGCTCTTCATGGGGCTTGAGGTCGTCTTCGGCCTTCTCGGCGTCCCGCAGCTTTTTGCCTTCCTCGCGCCCCTCGTCGCCGCGCTCTTTACCTCCATCGGCCAGGCGGGGATCTGGGTCATGTTCCGCGACATCTTTGCGGGCTCGCTCCCTGACGGCTCGATGCCCGAAGACCTGGAATCGAAGGACGACGGCTCAATGACGCGTCTCCCCTAACGCGAGGCCGCTCTTAAAAGAGCGTTTCCTCCATGGGCCCTGAATTTTCGGGCTGACTTACCGCGAGGCCGAGGAGCCTCACGCCGGCAGGAGGAATCTCGATTCCGGCAAGAAGCTCCACAGCCCTCTGCCTCACAAAAGCCTCATCTTCGAAAGCCCGGAGCGCCGTAACGCTCCGGGTTTTTGTCGTGAAGTCCGCAAAGCGCACCTTGAGGGTGAGGGTCCGCCCTCTGAATTCGTGCCGGGCGAGGCGCCTCACGAGGTGAGAGGCGATCTCGGAGAGGCGCGCATTGAGCGCGTCTCCCGCCGGAATATCCTCAGAAAAGGTTTCCTCGCAGCCGACGCTCTTACGCTCCCGCGTCGGCCTCACGGGCCTCAGATCAATCCCCCGGGCGCATTTGTAGAAAAGCGCGCCCGCCGCACCGAAGCGGTCCGTCAGAAACCTGAAGCTCGCGAGCCTCATCTCGAGCCCGGTCGTGATCCCGATCTCATGAAGGCGCTTCGCGGTGGCCGGGCCCACGCCCCAGAAGGATTCAATGGGAAGCCTGTCGATGAAGTCCTGCGCCCGATCCGGATGAATCGTGAAGAGCCCGTCGGGCTTGCGCCAGTCGGACGCAATTTTGGCGAGGAACTTGTTGTAGGAGACGCCTGCGCTCGCCGTGAGATTGAGTTCGCGCCGGATGTCCGCCTTGATGCGGCGCGCCACTTCGGTGCCGTACTCAATGCCGAGCTTGTTTTCGGTGACGTCGAGAAACGCTTCGTCAATCGAAAGCGGCTCCACGAGATCGGTATAGCGCCGGAAGATTTCTCGGACTTCTTCCGAGACCTCGCGGTAGCGCGCAATGCGGCTTTCAACGAAAATGAGCTGCGGACAAAGCATCTTCGCCCGGCTCGAGGGCATGGCGCTCCTCACGCCGAACTTTCTCGCCTCGTAGCTTGCCGTCGCGACGACGCCCCTTCGATCCGCATGCCCCACGGCAATGGGAAGGCCGCGCAGCTCCGGGTGATCGCGCTGCTCGACCGAAGCAAAGAACGCATCCATGTCCACATGGACGATGCGCCGCGTGAGATCGTTCTGAAATACCGGATCAGCGAGAGACATGACGAAGGCGAAAAACCGCCGGGAAGGAAAAAGGCCCTGAATGAAAAGTCCATTATGCCCGCGGCACGGCTAGAGGAATCACCTTAGGGGTAACTCTCCTCTCTCACTCATCACGCACCCTCCGGTAAAGTGAAGCGCATGACTACGATTTCTTCAGGCGCCATGTTCGCCCAGGCTTATTACTACTCGTATCCGTACGCGTTGCTGCGGGTGCGATCGAAGGCCTGACTCTGAAAAACAGTCACAGAATACCTTCCAAACCAAGCCCGCAGCTGATGCGGGCTTTTGTTTTTTTGGGAGTTAGAGCAGCGCTCCAACCCCGGGGAAAGAAAAGAAGGCTCGCAGAGGCATCGGGCAGCAATTCCCGGAACTTTTTCGCTAATACCCCTACGGAGCCCTCTCAAATGATTCGCCTTTCTTCCCAAACGCTTCGCGCTTCCGCTGCCGCCATCATTGCAGCACTTGCACTCACCGGCTGCGGCGAGGAGAAAACCGCCGCCTCCCCGGAAAAAACCGCCCTCATTCCCGTGGGCGTCGTTCAGCTTGTGGAACATGAGGCGCTTGACGCCACCGTAAAGGGCTTCATCGACGAGCTCGCCGCCCGCGGCTTCAAGGACGGTGAAAAGATCCGCATCGACCGCCAGAACGCTCAGGGCGATCAGACGACGCTCGCCAACATCGGAAGCCGCTTCGTATCGGCCAAGTCCGAACTCATCTTTGCCTCCTCCACGCCCGCGCTGCAGGCAATGGCCCGGGCGACGAAGTCGATTCCCATTGTTGCAACCGCAGTGACGAGCTTTGAGGCCGCGCGCGTCGTCAAATCGGACAAGGCGCCCGGCGGCAACGTCACGGGCGTTTCGAACCTCGGCCCCATTGCCGACCAGCTCGCGCTTCTTGTTGAATTGACGGGCGAAAAGACCCGCACCCAGCCTGTCGGCGTCATCTTCAACCCGAGCGAAGTCAATGCCGAATACCAGGTTGAGAAGTTCCGCGCGGAAGCGAAGGCCCGCGGCATCACGGTGATTGAAGCCGCGGCCGGAAGCGTCAACGATGTGCCTCAGGCGATCGCCTCGATGAGAGGCAAGGTCTGCGCGCTCTGGCTTCCGACCGACAATGTGCTCGCTTCCGCTGCCGCCAACGTCGCGAAGCTCGCCATTGACGCAAAGCTCCCCGTGGTTGCAAGCGACTCGGCGCTCGTGCGCGCGGGCTCCCTCGCCTCGATTTCCGTCAACTACTACGAGCTCGGCCGCATGACGGGCGCGATCGGCGCGGACATTCTTGAGGGGAAGAAGAAGCCCGCCGATACGCCGGTAGCCTTCCAGACTGCTCAGAAGCCCCTCATCAACATGAAGACCGCCGCAGCGATCGGACTTGAGATCCCGTCGAAGGTTCTTGAAGGGAGCGAGAAGCTCGAATAACGCCGCCCGAAGAAGCAGCTACCAAAGCTCCGAAAGGGATCCGCCGGTTATGGATGATTGGCGGATCCCGGAAGGAGTTCAATTTAAGAAGCGTTTATCAGCTTCAGGGCCGCGGATCAGAAAACGATGTAGTAGTAGATGTACGTGAGTACCACCGCAATGCCCATCGGAATGCAGGTACGCTTTGCAACCTGGAAGGGTGAATATCCCGCCATCCCCGCCACAGCAATGATGGCGCCCGTAATGGGCGAAGCCGCGCGGCCGTAGGAAACAAAAATCTGCATTGGGAAAATAAGGCTGATCACCGGCACGCCGAGGGCCGCCGCGATATCAGGCGTCAGCGGCGCGAAACTGAAGAAGGCGGCGTTCCCCGAGCCCATGATGAAAGCCATGACGATCATCAGAAGGCCGGCGAAGAAAACCATCGAACCGAATCGGGTAGGAGGCATGGGATTAGTTCCCATGCCGTCCTCCCACACCACCGTACGTACGGTTCCGTATACGGCGGTTCCTAGTATCAAGGCTTAACGGCCTAACATGCACTCCATTCCACTGGGGCCCCTGCTAGTCCAATCCAAGTCCATCCCTGCTTCTCAAGGAAGGCGTCGCCAAGGGCTAGGTGTAGTATGGGACTGCAAGCGACTCGCCAGTATTTCTTACTGGTGTTTGCCCATTCCCATGCTTTCTGCTTGTCGATACCTCGTTTCTTGAGAGTCTCGTACTTCGTACGGATCTTCTTCCATCGCTTCCAGTAGATCATCCGGATCCTTCTCCGGATCCATTGGTCGATCTCCCGGTGAATGTCAAGTGAGCTTTCGCCGATTTTGTTCTTAAAAAGTAGGTTGTAGTCTGAGCTCAGTGAGGGCTTTGCCCTCTCCGCCTTCGGCGGATT
>NZ_WEHX01000307.1 GCF_009183815.1 Sutterella seckii
CTACCCTACCCAGAGGTAGCTTAAAAACGGCAACAGGTTGCCTGAAATAACCACAAAAATGACTTGCGCTTCGTGCGCTTTTTCTTTATAATCGAGAGTCTTTCGATACTCTCGAAAGAAGCCCGCAAATGTTCTTCAAGTACACCGTCCCAGTTCCGGTTGCTGCCGGCAAAATCAGTCGTCAAAAGACCAAAAGCGGTAC
>NZ_WEHX01000308.1 GCF_009183815.1 Sutterella seckii
AAGCCCAAGAGAAGAAATCCAGCAAGCCTCTGTGAAAATATTCCCCTTATCGTCATGCAGCTTCAAGGGGTGCTGTTACCGGATTTCTGGAAATTCACGTATTAGCTCAAGTGTGATTCCATTCATTGCGTTTGTCTGCGGAGTTTCTCTTTCCGTGAATCCCTTCCGGCACCCTCCTGCTTGCACGGCCGTTCGGACTTC
>NZ_WEHX01000309.1 GCF_009183815.1 Sutterella seckii
CCTGTTTTACGAATGAGAGTACCCTCTATGCACAGGCGGCCTGACCCCAAGCGCCACACAGCACCATCCGTCAACTATTAAATACCTTTGTTAATAAAACTATTAGGAAGCCCGTAGGCCTCAGGAGTAGCCTGGACACGTCTGCGGATGACAGCACTGTTGCCGCGCGCCTGAAGATAAAGATTTGCGAGGGAGGCATC
>NZ_WEHX01000310.1 GCF_009183815.1 Sutterella seckii
AAGGGTTAACCCCGAAACTCATAACGCGCTCGGGTGATTAAGCACCGTTCCCATCGGTAAGAGCGTCGGCCTCAACCCCGCAGTGTTGACGACGCTCTTATAATCTGGATATCGAATTGAATTGAGGCATCCACTTTCAAGATGCCATGAGAAAGACGCCGATTTCGTCTTGCTGAATAAGCACTGTTGAAGTGCGCTCC
>NZ_WEHX01000031.1 GCF_009183815.1 Sutterella seckii
CAGCAGCAGAACGGCGACTGGCAGGAAAACGACCGCAAGGGCCGCGGCCTCAAGACCCGCGGCGCGGTGGAGGATGAGTCCTCGTCGAGCGGATGGCGCACGGCCCGCGGCCGCAGGAGCCAGGACCGTCATCGTCAGGACGCCCCCGTGCAGCAGGCTCAGGAGCCGGTGGTGCGCGAGGTGACCGTGCCCGAGACGATCTCGGTGGCGGACCTTGCCCACAAGATGGCCGTGAAGGCGACCGAAGTCATCAAGACCCTCATGACGATGGGGCAGATGTGCACGATCAACCAGATGCTCGACCAGGATACGGCGATGCTCGTCGTCGAGGAAATGGGCCACAAGGCGATCGCCGCCAAGGCGGACGATCCGGAAGCCTGGCTCGGCGAAATCGAGGAAACGGAAGGCTATCCCGAGAAGCCCCGTCCCCCGGTCGTCACCATCATGGGCCACGTCGACCACGGCAAGACGTCGCTCCTCGACTACATCCGCCGCGCGAAGGTTGCGGCCGGCGAAGCGGGCGGCATCACGCAGCACATCGGCGCCTACCATGTGAAGACGCCGCGCGGCATCATCACGTTCCTCGACACCCCGGGCCATGAAGCCTTTACGGCCATGCGCGCCCGCGGCGCTCAGGCGACCGACATCGTGATTCTCGTGGTGGCGGCCGACGACGGCGTGATGCCCCAGACGCAGGAAGCGATTTCGCACGCCCGCGCTGCCGGCGTTCCGCTCGTCGTCGCGATCAACAAGATCGACAAGCCCGAAGCCAATCCCGAACGCGTGAAGCAGGAGCTCGTCACCGCAGGCGTCATTCCTGAGGAATACGGCGGCGACGTTCCCTTCTGCCCGGTTTCCGCGAAGACCGGCCAGGGCGTCGACGAACTTCTCGAAAACGTGCTTCTGCAGGCCGAAATGCTCGACCTCAAGGCGCCTGAGGAAGGTCCCGCCAAGGGTCTCGTCATTGAGTCGCGCCTCGACAAGGGCCGCGGCCCCGTGGCCTCGATCCTCGTTCAGTCGGGCACGCTCCACCGCGGCGACGTGGTGCTCGTGGGCGCCGAATTCGGCCGCGTGCGCGCGATGATCAACGAGCTCGGCAAGTCGCAGAACACCGCCGGCCCCTCGATCCCGGTTGAGATTCAGGGTCTCTCGGGCGTCCCGCAGGCGGGCGACGAGGTGATTTCGCTCGCCGACGAAAGAAAGGCTCGCGAAATCGCGCTCTTCCGCCAGGGCAAGTACCGCGACGTGAAGCTCGCCAAGGCGCACGCCACGAACCTCGCCAACCTCTTCGCCGATGTGGGCGAGGGCGAAGTGAAGACGCTTCCCCTCATCATCAAGGCGGACGTTCAGGGCTCGCAGGAAGCGCTCATCCATGCGCTCACCCAGCTCTCGAACAACGAGGTTCGCGTGAGCGTCGTGCATGCTGCCGTGGGCGGCATCTCGGAATCCGACGTCAACCTCGCCGCTGCGTCGAAGGCCGTGATCATCGGCTTCAACGTGCGCGCCGACGCTCAGGCGAGAAAGCTCGCCGAAACCGAAGGCGTCGACATCCGCTACTACAACATCATCTACGACGCCGTGGACGATGTGAAGGCCGCGCTTTCGGGCATGCTCTCGCCCGAACGCCGCGAGACGCCGCTGGGCTTGGTCGAGATCCGTCAGATCATCCGCGTGCCGAAGGTGGGCAACATCGCCGGCTGCCGCGTGCTCGAAGGCCTCGTGCGCCGCACGGCGCAGGTCCGCCTCCTGCGCGACAACGTCGTCGTCTGGACGGGCGAGCTCGCGAGCCTGAAGCACTTCAAGGACGACGTCCGCGAAGTGAAGGCCGGCAATGAATGCGGCCTCTCGCTCAAGGGCTATGAAGACATCAAGACGGGCGACCAGCTTGAAGTCTTCGAGGTGACCGAAGTCGCCCGCACGCTCTAAAGGCGACCTTCCTCCAGATTCCTCCGCCGGGGGCTTAAGAAGCCCCCTCGGGGGAATCCCGATGAAGGCGAGCCCGACATTGACGCCCGGAAGCGCTTTTCTCTCAACTCACAGGGAAAAGCGGATCCGGGCGCCTCTGATTTTCAAGTACTGAAAGAATTTCTTATGAAGAACGCCAAACCCGGCCGCGCGCAGCGCATCGGCGACCAGATCACCCGTGATCTCGCGCAGCTCATTCCCCAGGAAGTGCGCGACCCGCGCGTGGGCCTCGTTACGCTCACGGGCTGCGAGGTGACGCCCGACTACGCGCACGCGACCGTCTACTTCACCGTGCTCGGCTCCGACCCGGCGGAAACGGCGGAAGGCCTCAACGCCGCCGCAGGGATGCTGCGCACGCACCTCTTCAAGCAGCTCCGCATCCATACGGTGCCGACGCTTCACTTCGAGCTCGACACGAGCACCGTCCGGGGCTTCCAGATGGATGCGCTCATCAAGCGCGCCATTGCCCAGACCGAAAAGACCGGTTCGGGCGACGAAAACTGATTTGCGGGCGGCCTCCTTTCCAATTAGACGAGTGATTTCAGAATGGCGAAAAAGGGCGATCCGATCAGCGCAGTGCTCCTCCTCGACAAGGACGGGGGGCTCTCCTCGAACGCCGCCGTGCAGATTGCAAGGCGCCTCGCGAACGCGCAGAAGGCGGGCCACACCGGCACGCTCGATCCGATGGCGACGGGGCTTCTCCCCGTCTGCTTCGGCGACGCGACGAAGTTTTCCGCCGACCTTCTCAATGCCGAGAAGGGCTACGAAGCGCGCGTGAAGCTCGGCGTCACGACGAATACAGGGGACGCCGACGGCGAGGTGACGGGAACCGCTCCGACGGAGGGCATCACGCTCGACATGATCCGTGAGGCGGCACTTTCGTTTCTCGGCGAGATCGAGCAGATTCCGCCCATGTATTCGGCCCTGAAGAAGGACGGCGTCTGCCTCTACCACATCGCGCGCAAGGGCGGTACGGTCGAGCGCGAGCCCCGGCGCGTGAGGATTCTCGAGATCGAGGTCTCGGACTTCGACGGCGCCTCCTTCACGATGAAGACCCTCGTTTCGAAGGGCACCTACATCCGGGTTCTCGCCGAGGACATCGGCAGAAAGCTCGGGTGCGGGGCGCACCTCACGGCCCTGAGGCGCACGCGCGTGGGTCATCTCACGCTCGAAGGCGCCCTCACGCTTGAAAATCTGCGGGCGCTCGCGACGCCGGAGGCGGTGCGCGCTAAACTCTCGCCCGCAGACACTTTGATTACCAAGCTTCCCCGTGTCATCTTTCGGCTGAGGATGAAGCCCGCTTCCTGCTCGGCCAGCGCCTTGCGCTCGGCCTCGGGGCCCTTGCGCGTGTTCGCGTCTACGGCCCCCGTACGGGACTTCTCGGGACGGCTGCGGTTTCAGACCGCGGCGTGCTCGAGCCCGAACGACTTATTGCACATTGATCCAAAATTTCCTTCAAAACACTGAGACTCCCATGACTCGAGCTATTCGCAACATTGCGATCATCGCGCACGTCGACCACGGCAAGACAACGATGGTTGACCGTCTTCTGCAGTGCGCGGGCACCTTCCGTGCCAACCAGCAGGTTGAAGAGCGCGTGATGGACTCCAACGCCATCGAACGCGAACGCGGCATTACGATTCTTGCCAAGAACTGCGCCGTTGAATACGAAGGCGTGCACATCAACATCATCGACACCCCGGGGCATGCCGACTTCGGCGGCGAAGTCGAGCGCGTGCTCTCGATGGTCGACGGCGTGCTGCTGCTCGTCGACGCGGTCGAGGGCCCGATGCCGCAGACGCGCTTCGTGACCCGCAAGGCCCTCGCCCAGGGTCTGAAGCCCATCGTCGTCATCAACAAGATCGACCGCCCGGGCGCTCGTCCGGACTGGGTGCTCAACCAGACCTTCGACCTTTTCGACAAGCTCGGCGCCACCGAGGATCAGCTTGACTTCCCCGTCATCTACGCCTCGGCGCTCAACGGCTTTGCGGGCTACACCGACGACGTTGAGGAACTGAAGAAGATCGGCAACATGCGCGCCGTCTTCGACACCGTCATCAAGTACGTCCCGGTCCGCGACGACAATCCCGACGGTCCCCTCATGCTCCAGATCTGCTCGCTCGACTATTCGAGCTACGTGGGCAAGATCGGCGTGGGCCGCGTCCACCGCGGCCGCATCTACCCGAATTCCGAAGTCGCGATCATGAATGGTCCCGACGATACGCCGCGCCGCGCCAAGATCAATTCGATTCTTGAGTTCGAGGGCCTGCAGCGCAAGGAAGTGAATGAAGCCCAGGCGGGCGACATCATCCTCGTCACCGGCATTGAGGAACTCAACATCGGCACGACCATCACCGACAAGGATCAGCCCGAGGCGCTTCCGATGCTGAAGGTGGACGAACCCACCCTCACGATGAACTTCCAGGTGAACACGTCGCCGCTCGCCGGCCGCGAAGGCAAGTTCGTCACCTCGCGCCAGATCCGCGAGCGTCTTGAGAGGGAACTCAAGTCGAACGTCGCCATGCGCATGCGTCCGACCAAGGACGAAACGGTCTGGGAAATCGCCGGCCGCGGCGAACTCCACCTCACGATTCTTCTTGAAAACATGCGCCGCGAGGGCTATGAACTCGCCGTCTCCCGTCCGCGCGTCGTGCTGAAGGAAATCGACGGCGTCAAGATGGAGCCGTACGAACTCCTCACGGTCGACGTTGAGGAAGAGCACCAGGGCGCCGTCATGGAAGAGCTCGGCCGCCGCCGCGGCGACCTCCAGGACATGGCTTCCGACGGAAAGGGCCGCGTGCGTCTCGAATACCGCATCCCGGCCCGCGGCCTGATCGGCTTCCAGAGCATGTTCATGACGATGTGCCGCGGCACGGGCATCATGAGCCACGTCTTTGACGACTATGGTCCCATCAAGACGGGCGATGTGGGCGAACGCCGTTCGGGCGTCATCATCTCGCAGGACGACGGCGAAGCCGTGGCCTATGCGCTCTGGAAGATCCAGGAACGCGGCCGCCTCTTCGTTTCCCCGGGCGACAAGCTCTACGAAGGCATGATCATCGGCGAGCACTCGCGCGAAAACGACATCGTCGTGAATCCGATCCGCGGCAAGCAGCTCACCAACATCCGCGCCTCGGGCACCGACGAAGCGATTCGCCTCGTGCCGCCCGTGAAGCTCACGCTGGAGTCGGCCGTTGAATTCATCAACGACGACGAACTCGTGGAAATCACGCCGTTGAGCATTCGCCTGAGAAAGCGGTTCCTCAAGGACTTCGAGCGCAAGCGCGCTGCCCGCGCCGACTCGAAGGAATTCGGTGAATAACCCGAGGAAAAAGAAGGGAAGGAGGGAAGCGGCTGACGCTTCTCTCTGCCCCTGCGGGAGCGGCCTCGCGCTTTCCGCCTGCTGCGGCAGGTGGCTTTCGGGCGGGACTTCCCCGCTCGGCGCCCCCGATCCCCTCTCCCTGATGCGAAGCCGCTATGCGGCCTACGTGCTCGGCGACGACGCCTACGTGCTCGCCACCTGGGCGCCGGAAACAAGGCCTCGCGATCTCTTCGCCCCCGGCGAACCGCGGCCGAAGTGGATGTCGCTCAAAATCCTTGAGTCAGGCACTGCGCCTGACGGCCGGACGGGAGAAGTGGAGTTCCTCGCAATTGCCCGCACCCCGCAGGGCGCCCTCCGCATGCGGGAGCGCTCGCGCTTTCGCCGCGAACCCGACGGCCGCTGGGTCTACGTGGATGGCGATCAGCTCGATCCCTGAGGCGCATGGGGAATGCGCATTGACGCCGCACATTTCCTTTTTCCGCAGGAGAAGCGCCCGAACCGACTTACTCGGCCCGGGCGCTTTCCTTACGTACTGACAGAAAAATCTTCCTGATGACTTCCTCTCAAGAGTCCCGATACTCCCCCTGGCGCTTCACGGTTGCGCCCATGCTCGACTGGACGGACCGTCACTGCCGTTTTTTCGACCGGCTCCTCACGCGCCGCGCGCGGCTTTATACCGAGATGGTGACGACGGGAGCGATCCGCTTCGGGAACCGCGAAATGCTTTTGGGCTTCTCGCCCTCGGAACATCCGGTTGCGCTCCAGCTCGGGGGCTCCGACCCGGAGGAGCTCGCCTTCGCGATCCGCACGGCCGAGGCTGAAGGGTACGTCTACGACGAATACAACCTCAACTGCGGGTGCCCGTCGCCGCGCGTTCAGAAGGGAAGCTTCGGCGCCTGCCTCATGCTCGACGCGAAGCTCGTTGCTGACTGCGTGCGGGCCATGCAGGAAGTTACAGACAAGCCCGTGACGGTGAAGCACCGGATCGGCGTCGACGACCGGGACGACTACGGGTTCGTGAGGGACTTCGTGGGCGAAGTGCACGAGGCCGGCTGCCGCGTCTTCATCGTGCATGCGCGCGCCGCGTGGCTTAAGGGCCTCTCGCCCAAGGAAAACCGCGAGGTGCCGCCCCTGAACCGCGAGGTCGCCTTTGATTTGAAGCGCGAGTTCCCGGATTCCGCCTTTGTTCTGAACGGCCAGATTGCGGACCTCGCAACCGCGCGCGAACTCCTTGACCGCGGCATCGACGGCGTGATGATGGGGCGCGCGGCCTACCAGAATCCCTGGGTGCTCGCGGGGGTCGACAGCGCGCTCTTCGGGGACGATTTTGAGACGACGCGGCTCGCCGTCATTGAAGCCGTCACGGAAGAAGTGAAGACAAACTGGAAGGACGACGAGCATGCGCTTCGCGCCTTCTCAAGGCACCTGAACGGCCTCTGCCAGGGGCTTCCCGGCGCGCGGGCCTGGCGCCGCACGCTCGCCGACCCGAAGGCCATCCGCGAACAAGGGCCGGAGCTCTTTCACTACGCCTGGCGGGAAGCCTTCGGAGAAGGCTTCTAAGGGATTCTGAGGCCTGCTGAGGTTTTTGAGGCTTTTCATCAATGCGCTTCTCTGCCCAATCCTGATGACCGGGCGGAGAAGCTTCAAAGGCCTTTTTCAGCGCGCGCCTTCAACAGAATGGGAAGCCGCACGGGCGGCTGAAAAGCACCCGAACCTCCCGAAGAGCGCGCCGGGAACCTGAATGAGACCGAAAAGCGCGATCGCCGCCGACATGAGAAAGAGCGGCTCCACGCCCGAGGCGTCGTAGAGCACGCCGCCCGCATTGGCGGCGAGACCCACGGATCCCTGCACGACGGCGACATAAAGGCCGCCGACGACTTCCGTGTGACCGGGGACGGTGCGCACCATCCAGACGGACCACCCCACCGGGATGAAGCCGAAGACGAGCGCGGAGAGAATGAGGGCGCCGATGACGGCGGCGTGGCCCGAGAGCGCCCACATGAGGATGGGGGCGGCAAGCGCGAGCACGGTCGTTCCGATGAAGGCGGGCGCGAAGTTACGTTCAAAGAGCTTCCCGGCAATGAGCGTCCCCGCGACGTTGACGAGTGCGTAGACGAGGAGCGCAATTGAGACGCCTGCGGGCGAGAGCCCGGCGCTCTCTTCAAGCACGGGCCTCACGTACGTGAAGACCGTGTGGTAGCCCGCGTAGGAGGCGAAGGTGGCGAAGAGCCCGAAGACCACGCGCCGGTCCCGCAGAGGCGCCTTCATGGCGGAAAAGCCCGCCGGCTGATTGGGCTTCACCGCCGGCATCGTGAGGAGCTGCCAGACGAATGTGAGCGCGGAGAGGAGGGCCGCTGCCCAGAAGACCGAGCGCCAGCCGAAGGCTTCGCTCATGGCCGACGCCCCGGGGAGCGCCACAAGAGTTGCGACTGAAACGCCTGAATAGACGATGGAGAACGCCTTGGGGAGCGCCTTCAGGTGAACGAGGCGTTGCACGACCGAGACGGAGAGCGACCAGAAGCCGCCCACGCAGAAGCCGAGGAGCGCGCGGGCGAGAAAGTGCACCGCGACCGAGTCCGTCCACGCAATGAGGGCGTTCGAGAGCGCGGTGAGGAAGGTGAAGAGAAGGAGGAGCCGCCCCCTGTCTGTTTTGGGAAGAAGCGGGGCGATCAGAAGGCTCGTAATGAAGGCTGCAGCCCCGACGGCGGTAACGGTTTGGCCGGCGGTTCCCGGCGTAATGCCGAGGCCCTCCGATATGGGCGTGAGGAGACTCACAGGAATGACTTCCGACGCAATGAGTGCGGTGACCCCGGTGAAGAGCCCGAGGATGACGGGCGTAAAGGCTTTGTCCGGCGAACTCTGAATGACTGGCATGATGGGAATGCTTCGGAGGAGTA
Source organism: Sutterella seckii (assembly GCF_009183815.1). Taxonomy (GTDB): domain Bacteria; phylum Pseudomonadota; class Gammaproteobacteria; order Burkholderiales; family Burkholderiaceae_F; genus Sutterella; species Sutterella seckii. Next base: position 8,185 of record NZ_WEHX01000031.1, read on the forward strand.
ATCAAACGGCCGCCTTTCGGGGTGAAGGCGGCCGTGAATCGTGTGAAGAGTGAGGAAATCGCTCAGGAAGCGCGGTTACTTCACCTCAAGGCTCTTTTTGAAGAAGCCCGTGATTTTCTCGAACGGGATGAGATCCGTGCGGTCGTAAAGATCCACGTGGCCCGCGCCCGGAATGATCACGAGCTCCTTCGGCTCCGCCGCGAGCCGGTAGGCGTCTTCGGAGAATTCGATCGAGTGGGCGTTTTCACCCGCTACAAAGAGCATCGGACGCGGGGAAATCGTTTCGATGTCGTTGAAGGGGTAGAAATTCATGAATTTCACGTTGCTCGTGAAGGTCGGATGGGTTGTGAGATCTTTCGAAGAAGAGGCCGGCGTGAACTCTCCGCGCGGCGTGCGGTAGAAGTCGTAGAACTCGCGCTCGATCGCGGTCGATTCGGGCGTCAGTTCATGGACGGTGCCGCTCGTGTACTGCGTGATCTTCCCCGTCTCGTATTCCTTCCAGCGCTCTTCGGCTGCGGCTGCAATCACGGCCTTTCTCTGTTCCAGAGTCGTCCCATGGCGCAGGCCGTTCCTGTTCGCAGCGCCCATGTCGTACATGGAAACGGTTGCCACTGCCTTGATGCGCGGGTCGATCTTCGCGGCGCTGATGAGGAAGCTCCCGCTTCCGCAGATGCCGAGGCCGCCGATCTTCGTGCGGTCAATGCCCTTCTTCGTGCCGAGATAGTCGACTGCCGCGCTGAAGTCGTCCGAATAAACGTCGGGAAGCACCGCCTGGCGGGGTTCGCCCGCGCTTTCGCCCCAGAAGGAGAGGTCGATCGCGAGGGCGGCAAAGCCCGCTTCAGCAAGCTTCTGCGCATAGAGGTTCGAGCTCTGCTCCTTCACGGCGCCCATCGGGTGGCCGACGACCACCGCAGGAAGCGCTTTGGCCGGGTCGGCATTCTTGGGGAGAAAGAGGTTCCCGACAACATTCATCTGGTAGAGGTTGTGGAAGGTGACCTTTTCCATCGTCACGCGGTCGCTCTTATAGAAGTTGTCCGGTCCGCCCGCAGCATCGGCGGCGAAGGCGCTCGTGGCGGCCAAAGAGGCCGCAGAAGCCATCAGAACGGAAAGAGCCGCAGCGGTGAGTTTCGCTTTCATTTTTGTCTCCATCAATTTTTAGAACGAATGCTTAAAAAGCATTCGTTCTGTTGATTTGTTGATGAAAACTATATTTGGCGTAGAATACTATGTCAAATACATTATTTTTATTCTCTTTCATGCTTTTTAAGCATGATTAAACGCTGGAAGGCTGACGCTATGGATATCCGGGTACTTCGCTACTTCATCGCTGCCGTGGAAGCCGGGAGCATTTCGGGGGCCTGCTCGCGCGTGCACGTCACGCAGCCCACGCTCTCAAGGCAATTCATGGATCTTGAGGAGGAGCTCGGCCACAAGCTCTTCGAAAGAAGCAACCGGCGGCTTCTCCTCACCCCGAAGGGAAAGCTCTTTTATGAGAGAGCACTCCTCATTACGGCGCTCTTTGACCGCACGAAGGCCGAAATGAAGGCCGAGGAGGAGCTTGCGGGCGAAATCCGGATTGCGGCGGGCGAGACGCCCTGCCTGAGGCCCCTTGCGAGAGCCATCGCACGGCTTCGTGAGGAGGCGCCCCTCGTTTCGGTGGTCATCGTGAGCGGTCACGAAGAGATCGTACGTTCGGAACTCCATTCGGGCGTAACGGATTTCGGCGTCTTTATCGGCGACGTGGATCTCTCTCAATACGGCCGAATTTCGCTCAAGGAACGCAACCGCTGGGGGCTTCTCACCCGCCGTGACGGCGAACTGGCGGGGAAGACGTCGGTTCACCCCGAGGATCTGCTCCGGGGGCCGCTCGTCGCGTCGCTTCAGGCGTCGCAGAATAACGAACTCCTCTCGTGGCTGGGAAAGCATGCTCAGGAGATCCGCGTCGCCGCGCACTTCAACCTCCTCTACAACGCCTATCTCTTGGCCGAAGCGGGCGTCGGGAACGTCCTTGCGCTCGAAGGGATCATCAACCCGGAACCGAAGTCCAACCTCGTGTGGCTCCCGCTTGAGCCGGAACTCTCCGCGGGCGTTTCCGTCGCCTGGGTGAAGGATCACGTGATGACGCCCGCGGCCGAGCGGCTTCTCGCGCTTCTGCGCGAGGAGGATGCAGCCTGAACGCGTCTCTATGGAATGCGGGCGCTAGAGAGAGGCATCGCGAAGGAGGCCCGCCTCTCCCCGGCGGAGCATCCCTGGCGTCAGCCCGAAGACCCGCCGGAAGGCGGCCGTGAAGGCTGAGGCTGAGGAGTAGCCGATTCTTTCGGCCACTTCCTCCACGCATTCTCCGGCGAGAAGATGATGGGTGGCGGCGAGCATGATGATGCGCAGACGCCAGGCGCCGAAGGAGAGGCCGGTTTCCCGGACGACGAGCCGTGCGAGCGTGCGCTCGCTCATGGCGCAGAGATCCGCCCATTCACGGGTGCGCCGGCTGTCTCCGGGGTTCTTTACGAGTGCTTCGGCAATGCGCTTTAAGGCCGGGTGAGAGGAAAGCGGCACGAAGCTTAAAGGGAGCTGCCGCGCGCCCATGAGTTCCTCGAAGAGCACGCGGGCGAGGCGCGCTTCGTGAGAATTGAGCAAAAAGCCGACCGGATAGCGGGTGAAGCGCTTCAGCATTTCGATCGTCATCGGATCGAGCAGCAGTCGATAGGGATGCTGCGGGAGCATCCGGGCCCAGTCCGGGTTGATGAGGCAGTAAAGCGATGCGGCGCCTTCGCCCAGGAATCCTTCATGAAAAAGGCCGGGCGGCACCCACGCCGCGGAGGACGGCGGAAAGGCGATTTCGCGGTCGCCGATCCTCAGTCCGACGAGTCCCGAGAGCGCGACGACGAACTGGCCGTTTCGATGCATGTGCTGGCCCGCTGCGGCCGAGGACGGCGTGCGTTCGTCGACGATGAGGCACTGAAGGAGCGCCGTCGTGTCGTCGGGATCGGCGTCGTCGGGCCATTTGGTGGCTTCAATGAAGGCGGACATGAGGGTGAATGCTTATGGGGTCTGGCTTCCGGGCTTGCTGATGCCGGAGCGTTCTTCGGGGAATGGAGCCGGCGCCGGGGCGGAATGCGCTCTGCGTTCGGATCCTTCCCGTGAGAGCGGGAAATTCGGGCGAGTCTATTTCAATCGAAGCAGAAAGAGCATCACCGTGAAAACCCGTTTGGGAAGCGCAGAGAAGAAAGGCACGGCCGGAGATTTCCGACGTCTCCGGCCGTGCGCTTCAGGTCAATTCACGCAGCGTGCTTTCGGATTAAGGCACGTTGTAGTGAATGTTGTGGCAGCCCGCGCACATGTTGACCGACTGGCGGTGACCCTTATGGCATTCGACGCAGTCGAGGCCCACCAGATGGTTGTAGTGCGGATTGGGATCCACCTTCTGAGTGCGCTTTGCCACGGCGTCAAGCGACTGGTGGCAGGCGTTGCAGCTTTCCGTCTTCACCGCAGCTCCGGGCTGGGGAGAGGCCGTTCCGTGGCAGGAGACGCATTGGACGCCCCGGGCCATGTGGCGGTCGGCAAGGAATTTGCCGGAATCCGCAGCCGCGGCAGGGAGCGAAGCGGAAATGAGCATGGCGCCCGCAGTGAGGGCGACAAAAGCAAGGCGAGTGAATTTCATAGCTTTCCTCCTCATCATCAGGCGTTCTTGCGCGATTTGGCGCGTGCTGCGGCGTGGCGGGCGGCCACGCGGCCGAAGACCATGCCGCCGCCCAGCTGATTGCCGCCGATGTCGTCGTAGACCCAGACGCCGCCGGCAGCGGCGCCCGCAGCATAGAGACCCGGGATGGGACGGCGCTCAAAATTGATCACCTGTGCGTCGCGGTTGATTTTTGGTCCGCCGAAGGTGCTCGCCATGCCGCCTGCGGCCGGGATCATGTAGAAGGGCCCCGTCTCGAGCGCATGCGGTTCGTCGTATTCGTAGGGGGGATCGAGCTCCTTCGCTTTGCCGGCCTTCACGGCCGCATTGAATTCGCGCACCGTTTCGGCGAGGACTTTAGGAGGAACGCCCGCCTTTTCGGCGGCTTCCTCAATCGTGTCGCCCTTGATGACTTCAAAGCCGAGGCGCGCAAAGCGCTTGATCGTGTTGGTGAGGATGTTTGCGTTCTTGTCCGCGTCGGCGCCGATCAGCATGAAGCTGCGGTTGTCTTCCGTACGTTCGGCAATCGCTTTGGCCTTCGGAACCTGAAGCCAGGTTTCCGGCACAAAGCGGCGGCCCTTCGTATTGACCTGGATGCCGTATCCGGCATGCATGAGGGGCGACGGGTTGCAGTGGCCGTTGGGCGTGATCGGGCCCGCATAGAACTGATCCATATTGACGAGAAGCGCCTGGACCTCTTCGGCCATCAGGATGTTTTCGCCCGTGATCCAGGGCGAGCCGCGCACGATGAGGCGCGACGCCCAGGGGCCGATGTATTTGTCGACCATCGCTTCATTGGCGCCGTAGCCGCCCGTCGTCAGGATGACGCCGCCGCGGGCGAGATAGTCCTTCCGGCCTTCGGGCGTGATGCAGGAAACGCCTTCAACGTTGAAGCAGTCGTCCTTCACGAGGCTCACGGCCTTTGTGTTGTAGTGAATGGGCACGCCCTTCTTTTCGAGCGCGGCCATGAGGCAGCGGATCAGCTTGCTTCCGCCCGTGATGCCTTCGCCCGGGCTGATGAGGCAGCGCGAGAGCTCCGGCGACGGGAGGTTTTCCCAGAGGTAGAAGGGCGTCCCGTGGTCCGCGAGCCAGTCAATGCCGTCGCCCGATTCCTCGGCGTAGACCTTGATGAGTTCCGGGTCGGAGCGGTAGTGCGAAAGCCGCATCATGTCGTCGAAGAAGGCTTTCTTCGAGTCCTCGGGGTGATTCTTCTGGAAGCGGCTCCCCACGGCGGCAATCCAGCCGGAGGAATAGACGGTTGCGCCGTCCGGGCGATTCATTTTTTCGATGAGGACGGTCTTGGCGCCCTTTTCCGCCGCTTCAAGCGCGGCGCACATGCCGGCAAAGCCGGCGCCGACAACGACAACGTCCCAGTCTTCCGTGAGGCGCTTCTTTTCCGGGGAGGCCGCCTGAGCGGCGCCCGCTGCAGCTGCGGCGGCACCAATGAGGCCGGTGCGGACGAGATCTCGTCTTTGCATGAGCATTCTCCTTTTTGGGGGTCAGAAGAAACGTTCCGGCAAGCGCTTTTCTTGATTGTGTTATGCCGGAATTTGATTTCATTCTGAGCGGATAAAGCGAAGAGGAGAAGCTTCGGAACGGACAGGTGCTGTCGAGAAACGGACAGAATTTTTTCGCGTGCTGAGGCGCAGCCCGCCCATAGGCCGGACAGACTCAGAAGCTTTCAGGGAAGCATGACGCAGACGACGGCTGCCGCAGCCCAGCAAATGCCTTTCTGCCGCGTGCTGCTGCGGGGAATCAGGCACCGATCAGGCGCGCCGCGTCAAGGTGATGTTGACGGCAAAGCCTGCGGATCATGGCTGGCGTCAAATCTCGTTTGCCGTTCAAAACGTCATGGACGCAGTTCAGTGCTCCAATGGCTGGTACAAGGTCTTCCGGCGTCAAGCCGTCCTGCTCCATCATGAAGCGCAGATACTCAGCCGGCGCATAGCTTCCCTCAATGGGACATTCTCTTTCCTCATAGGCGCTCACCAGCGTTGCCATGGCATCGAGCCATACGGCTTCATCGGATCCGGGCGCCGGGTCATGAGTCATCAAAGCTTCGATCTCTGCGAGCGCACGCTTATGCGACGAAGGATCTCGAATGGGATAGATTTCACGCATTAAATGTCACTTGAAGTGCTGCTGTCTCATCGCCGTATTGTTGGCGGCACGTCTTTTCGTTACGCACCCAGACGCGCTAGCCGCTCTCAATTCGGGTCCTTGCCGGTTAATCGATAGCGCTGCTTGGGACTCTTGGCTTTCTCAATTCCTTCAATCACGCCTCGCTCTCTTAAGCTTCTCAGCCTTGCGGAAACTGTATTGCGCGTGAATCCTGAGCTCTCCATGATTGCCGCAACGCTCATGCTGCCTCTCTTCTTCAATTCTGCGAGGAGCGCCGCTTCAAAATTGATCCAGGATTTCTCCTGACGTTCATCTTCCGAGAGGCGCCGCTTGAAGAACGTGATCTGAAAGGCCGAGACATAGTCCTTCAAATCGGCCTGAGGCATCAGGGCATCCTTTAGTTCCTGCTCAATCTGCTGCAGTCCGGTCCCCCGGTTTTCAATCACATATCCGGAAGTCCCGTCTTCTTCGACATACGGTGTGTATTCGAGAAGTTGGGAGAGCCGGGTGTTTCTTGTTGCCGAAATTCCGCGCGGAAGACTATTGAATGAGGCTGCGCCGTATAAGCCGCCGGGATTCAGAATCTCGAGTCTGTCGGCAAAAAGGTTGATCTGAACCTGAGAGCCCAGACCGTCAGGAGAGTAGTCGCGATGCTGCAGCGCATTGATGATGGCCTCCCGGCAGGCAAGAATGGGATAGTCAGTGACGTCCCGCCGCAAGGCTCCCTGTATGAGGGCTCCCTTGTTCATGTGCTTCCGGAGGAGTTCCAGGGAACTCATCATCATTTCCGGAATGGAGCCGTTGACGGGCTGGGTGTCGATATAGCGAATCCCGTCCACCTGTGCTTTCGTAACGCCGGGGTAAACCGTGAAGGTGATGTTGAGGCGCGGAAAGAACTGCTGCGGATAAGTGCCGGCAACCAGAAGCCCCGCCAGAGTCGGCACGAATTTCCCGCTTGAATCCGGAGCAATGGCGCCGAGCCTCAGGAGAATTTCATTGCGATCCATTTTCCCAAAGACGCGCGGCGTGATCTCGCGATTGCGTTCAACAATGGCATCAAGGATGGAGGCATCAAGATCGCTCATGGAGGCTTCGCAGACGGGCTGGCGGTCAAACGCAGGATGCTGATGAAATTCCCAAAGCCGATCGATTTCGTAATCGGTCAGTCGTTTGTCTCCGTCCCCCGTCCGGATATAGGCGCCGTAGCGAAGTCCCTTTCTCGTGATGAAGCAGGGACGCTGGTCAAGAGGCGCAGGTTCAACCACAGCCACCACAATTTCTCCGTCCTCAAACGGATAGCGTTCAATCTCGAGACGGCAGGGCGGCGTGAAGTCGCTGCCGATTCTCAGAAGTGCGTCATGGATGCGGTCCGCATCGAAGTCTGATACGGTGGAAAAGTTGTTCTTTTCCTCCAGCCCCAGAATGATCGTGCCTCCATCACGGTTGGCAAAAGCAGAAATCGTCTCGGGAATGCTTTCCGGCAGGGCTTTTCGAGCCGTCTTCACCTCATAGCGCTGCGTATCCGCCCCAATCAGCCGCATGCGCGGAATCGCGTTTTGGAGTTCTTCCGGAAGAAATTGCATCCTTTTATCCATATTTTTCATAAATTACGAATCGAAATGCGATTGCGGCGAAGAGCGCGGGTAATGATGTCGAAGATGGCGCTGACGCGGGAACTATACTGTATGACAGTATAAGTATACTTCCATAATTTCTCGTTCGTTTTGTGATATTTATTTTAAATATCAATATGTTGAATTCTATTCAACTAGAATTTTAGTATGTTAACTATACAAGATACTGGCATAAGTATACCTGTAAGTATACTTCCATTGTTTCTTGTGGGTTTATTATATTTATATAAAAATCAATATATTAATTTATATTCAACAAGAGCGGCAGATAGTTAACTATACAAGATATGATCACAAGTATACTTAGAAGTATACTTGTGTGATAGTTAGATCTTCCCATATGATTTATATGAAAAGAGGAGGTCTCAACGACCTCCCCTCTTGAAGCGGCTCTGAGGTTCCCATCGAGATTTGGGTTTTCGACCTCGGGAGCCTGAGCCAGCGGCTGCGTGCAGCCGGGAACGATGCAATTACTGCTTCGGACGGCCGAACCACTTCATGTGAAGCTTCTCGTACGTGCCGTCGGCGCGGATTTCAGCGAGCGCCTTATTGACGGCTTTCTGGAGATCGGCGCGGTTCTTCGGGAAGATCATCGCCATCGGCACGGCATCCGCGACGAAGTCGAGGCGCTCGAGCTTGGTCTGAAGCGACGGGCGCGAAACGATCATGTAGTCCGTCGCGGGCTGAGCGTTGATGACCGCATCGGCATTGCCGGAGATCATGTTGAGCATCGCGTCCGCGCCGCTCTCAAAGGTCGTGATCTTGGCGCCCGGGATCTTCTTTGCGCGGTCGTGGCTGATGGAGCCGAGCTGCACGGAGACGTTGAGGCCCTTCAGGTCGTCAAAATTTTTGATGCCCTTGGGATTGCCCTTCGGGACGATGATCGTGAGGCCCGACATGTAGAAGGGATCGGAAAAGAGCACGCGCTTCGCGCGTTCGGGCGTCACTGCAAAGCCCGCGGCGGCAAAGTCGAGCGTGTTGCTCACGATCGCCGGGAGAATGGCGTCGAACTTGAATTCCTTGATGTCGAGCGTCGCCCCCATCTTGTCGGCGGCGGCCTTCGCAAGATCGAGCTCAAAGCCGATCAGTTCATTTGTTTTGCTGTCGTGAAATTCAAAGGGCGGGAAAGTGCCTTCCGTTGCCATCGTGAGCGTGCCCGCGGCAAAGGACGACCCGGCGGCGAGCATCATTGCGGCCGCGCAGAAAAGGTGCTTCTTGAGAGAGGCGAGAGACATGGTGAAGATCCTCTTTTGGGGGAGCTGTAAGCGTGATGGTCCGGAATGCACGCGGAATGTGAAAGGGATGGCCGGCAGGGACTGCTGCCGGGAGCGCTCCCGCGAGCGCTCTGAATGCGAAATGTATCGGCAAAGAGCGCTTCGACGTCCTCTTATTTCGCGCGTCTTTGCTCCCGATGGCCATGCTCTCGGCGCATCACCCTAAAAATTGATGAAGGGGTCATGAATGAGGCGGAAAGTCGCCGTAAACAAGTGATTTGTCGACTAAAAGCGCACCTCGTTTTTGCGGTTGTTACGCAAAAGTTCGTGTAAATTTATTCTCAAAATGTCGTTACGATGATTATCGTTTTAATCTACACTTCAAAGTTCGTCACGATAGTTTTCGTTTTAATTTGCTCTTAAAATGTCGTAATGAGGGTGATGATGCAGCATATGGGAAACCCGTTTAAGTTTGGTTCGGTGGTCGATGGTGAATATTTCACGGATCGGAACGATGAATTGCCGCAGGTCAAGCAGATCATCTCAAGCCGCAATCACCTGATTCTCATCAGTCCCCGCCGCTACGGTAAAACCAGCCTGATCCGAAAAGCCGTAAAAGAAACCAACCGGCCCTCCATCTTTGTGAACGTTCAGGCAGCGACCTACGCCGCTGACCTTGCGCGGCTCCTGCTTAATCGCTTTTTCGATATACATCCCTGGGAACGGATCAAAGATGGATTTAAAAGGTTCCGCGTGAGCCCGGCCTTTACCTACAACCCGAACACTAACGAGATGGAGGCGTCCTTCAAGACCGCTAAGGAAGGAGGCATCGTTCTTGAGGATGTGCTCAATTTGATGAACGAAAAGAGCGATCCCGATAATCGTCTCATCATCATCCTGGATGAATTTCAGGAAATTGCCAACTATGCGCCGGGAACCGACAAGCTTCTGCGTGCGGTCATGCAGATGCACCAGAACGTCAACTACATCTTCCTCGGCAGCGAGGAAAGCATGATGCGAACGATGTTTGAGGACATCAAGTCTCCTTTCTTTCATTTTGGGTCGCTCATGCACCTGAGCCGCATCCCGTACGATGATTTCTGCCGATCCCTTTCAGAGAGATTGACGCCGCTTTGCGGAAGTCGGTCTGAGGAATTTGCTCACCAGATTCTCGATCTTTCAAAATGCCAGCCGTTTTATACGCAACAGCTTGCAGCTGGCTTCTGGGATCTTTACGAACGGATCGGTGAAAAGGCCACCGTGCAATCAGCTGTTGAGGCAATCATTCGCAGCGTTTCGCCAAGCTACTCGTTTGTATGGACGAAGCTCTCAATGCCGCAGCGCATTGCACTTCAATATATTGCGCGGGGCGACAAGTTGCAGGATATCGATGCCTTTCCCCTGAGTACGGTCTATTCAGCTGTCGGACGCCTGAAGAAAGATGGGCTCATTGTTCGCGAAGAAGATTACGAGTTCGAGGACCCTTTCTTCGGGCTTTGGATCCGTGCGCTTTGACTTCCTATTCGTCGAGAATAGCGGTGATTCCCGAGGACCGTGAATTTCCACCAAAATGTTACGTCGCGCCGTTTACGGGCAACTGACGCGGCGTAATTTCCGGCATCGATCTCACTCACTCCAGCTCGTCTTTTCGAGCGGGTTTAGGCTTGTTTTTACTTCCTCTCGGTCGAGCTGGTTCGCGCTTGCCCTGAGCTATTCGAGCTTCACGCACCTCTCGTGCGAGGGTCTTTTTGTTCTTGCTGTCTTTCGGTCTTCCTGGTTTGCTCCTGGGGGCGGCTTCCTGCGGTTTGGCGAATCTCACAGATTTTCTAATAAAAATCGTCATTTTTCTAATAATCTACCTTAGTAATAAGCAGGAAAGTTCGCTGCCTCTGCTTCAGACACGCTTGGGGCGACTCGCCTCCGGCCTGACGGAGCGTCTGAGGCGCTTTTCGCGCCTTCCCCAAGCCGCTTCCTTTGCGCTAACCTTTCCCGTCATCGTCTTCTTCTGTATACGGTCATGACTGAAACACAAATCCAGGATCCGCTCTTTCCGGACCTTGTCCGCTGGCGCCGCCACGTGCACCAGCATCCGGAGCTGAGCTATCACGAATCCGAGACGGCAGCCTATGTTGAAGAGGAGCTCCAGAAGCTGGGTGTGACCGATATTTCGGCTCCGACGCCAACGAGCCGCGTGGCGGAGATCACGGGACTCGCTCCTGCTTCGACGGGCGTCCGTCCTGCCGTCGTGGCCATCCGCGCCGACATGGATGCGCTCCCCGTTCCGGAAGCCGAAGGCCTCGATTTCTGCTCCGTCAATCCGGGCGTTTCTCATGCCTGCGGTCATGATGCGCACGTGGCGATGCTGCTCGGTGCGGCGAAGATTCTGATGGAAGAGCGCAAGAAGTTTTCGGGCACTGTCCGCCTGATTTTTCAGCATGCCGAAGAGGCGGCTCCGGGAGGCGCCAAGGAGCTTGTTGCGGCCGGCGTCATGAAGGGCGTCGACGCCGTGATCGGGCTTCATGTCATGAATGATCCGATCGGACAGATCCGCGTCTGCACGGTCCCGGCTTTTTCAACGGCTTCCGACTGCGTCTGGGCGACGATCACCGGGTGCGGCACGCATGCATCCATGCCGGAAGGCGGCATTGATCCGGTGATGATCGGTTCGGAAGTCGTCATGGCGCTCCATACGATCGTGTCGAGGAACATTTCGCCCGATCATTTCGCGGTGGTTTCGCCTACCGTTTTTCAGGCGGGCGAGGTGATCAATGCGATTCCTCAGAAAGCCCGCATCGGCATCAACATCCGCACGAAGGACCCGGACGACCGCGTTCGGATTCACGACCGCGTGGAGGCGCTGATCCGCGGCATTGCCGAAGCCAATGGCGGAACCGCTGCATTTGAGTGGCTCGCAGGCTGCCCCGCCGTCATTCAGGATCCGGAGATGATTGAGCGTGCGCTGCGCGTGGCGCGCGAAACCCTGCCTCCCGGAAAGGCCGCCGTCGGAACCGGCATGAGCGCTTCGGAGGATTTTTCCTATTTCGCCGAGTGCGCCCCTGCCGCCTACGTCATTCTGGGAGGCGGCAATGCAGAGGAAGGCTACCCGCACCGGAACCATCATCCGGCGTACCGCTACAGCGAAGCGGCGCTTCCCGTCGGCGCCCGCTATGAGGCGGCTCTGGCCCTGGATATTCTCAAGAACCCGTTGAAGTCTGGGCGCTGAAAAGAAACGCTGCGGTTCCTTCCCGGGCAAGAAGAAAGCCCGTTCTTCCTCACGAAAGAGCGGGCTTTGAAAGTATTGGGGAAACGAAGGCGTTACTTCTTCTTCCCGTTCTGGGCTTCCCAGTCCTTTCTCAGATCCTTCGTGCGCGCGATGGCGTCCGAGATCGCGTCGGCAGCGACTTCGTTGAAGCGCCACTGGGCGTCGAGGATTTCCTTGCCGCCGAGCCAGACGACGCCGGGACGAACCTTCTTCACGGTCTTCCTGCGTTCGGTCGAGAGTTCTTCGGCAAAGGCGAGGCGGAGCGCATCGCGGTGCTGATTCAGAATGCCGAAGTCGGCGGAGCGCACTTCATCGGGGAAGGTGAGGGAGAGGACGCGCGTGCCGTTGATGTAGCGCAGATCCCAGCGGGCGTTGGAGAGCTGCGACTTTCCTTCCTGCTGGCAGAAAAGCGTTCCTTTCTTCACGCTCATGAGCTGGGCTTCGCCCGACTGGGCGACTTCCTGGAGCTTCCCCTTCACGCGCTTCGTCTGCTTGGTGATGGGCTGAGCAAACCGCATGCCGACAGGCTCCGAGCGGCGGGTCGGGATGTAGCGCAGGCAGTAGGGAATGTCGCGCGTAAAGCGCTTCGAGAAGTTTTCGATCGAGTCGGAACCCGTGAAGGCGGTCTTCGTCGGAACGAGCACTTCGTCCTCGTCGATCATCAGCATGGCGCGGTAGCCGACCGCGCCCTTCGGGAAGACGTAGCGGTTCGCGATTACGTAGCCCGACGGGGTTGCCGTATTCTGACGCGTGACGAGGTAGGGCCCGATGGGGAGCCCCTCGAGGCTGTAGGCGACGAGCTTCACCTGAAGCGCGAGGGGCTTTCTGCCGCCCCCCTCAAACTGAATGACGACGCGGCCCTTGTTGCCCTGCGTCAGAAAGAGCGGGCGCTGGGCATCGAGGGGCGAGCCGTTCCTCAGAATGGCGGCCGCGCCGCCGCCCCACGTGAAGCCGTGGCGGCTGCCGAGCGGGAAGTTTTCCTGAACGGCATAGCGGCCGTTGACAGCAATGTTGTCCTTGATGAAGAGCTGCGTGCGGACGTTGTCGTCGAAGTAGAAGATGCCGGCGCCCTTGAAGGCGTCGATCGTCGGCATCGGCATCAGCACGGGTTCGGGCTTTTTGTTTTTCTGCGGCGCTTCGGAAGCGGGCACGGCAGACGCTACTGGCGTGGAGGCGCAGCCCGAGAGCAGAAGCGTGGCTCCGGGAAGCGCAGCGCACAGAGCCGCCGCAATGAGCGGGCGGCGGGAGAACGTAAGAGGCATCAATGAGGCTCCGGGGAGAAGCGCAGAGGAAAGGCGCTTCTCCCTCAAGAAAAGGAATTGACGGATTGCGTAATTATGGCCGGCGGACGGGCGATTGCAAGCGCTCCGGCGGTTGAAAACATAGGGATAACGCTCCCCCCCGAAACCCGTCCCGCCGTCATGCAGTTTCCGGTCCTTTAATCCCAGGCTTCCTTCGGGTTCTGCCAGACGTTCTCAGGGTAGCGCACGACTCGTCCGGGGTTGAGGATTCCCTCGGGGTCGAAGACGCCGCGGAGCTTCTTCATGAGCTCGAGTTCGAGCGGATCCTTCGTGCGTTCGAGCACCTGGATCTTTGCGCCGACGCCGTGTTCGGCCGCCACCGACCCCCCGAACCTCACCACTTCGTCGTTGACGAGGCGATGGATTTCGCGCTCGTGCGCCTTCCAGTAGCCGGGCCCCAGCTCCGGTTTGTTTCCAAGATTGAAGTGAAGGTTCCCGTCGCCGTAGTGCCCGAAGATCATGGGAAGGAGCCAGGGGGCTTCCTTTTCAAACCGCGCGTAGGTTTCTTCAATGAAGGCGCAGAGACTCCCTCTCGGCACGCTGATGTCGTTCTTGATGTTGCCGCCTGACGCGCGGACTGCGGTCGGGATCTCCTCGCGGAGAGTCCAGAGGGCCTCGGCCTGCGTTTCCGTCTGGGCAATGGCGGCGTCGGTGAGGGTGCCATCCTCAAAGAGAGGCGAAAGGGCGTCCGTGAGGCTCTCCGCAAAGGCTTCCGGATCCTCGCGCTTCGTGTAGGAGAGGTCGAAGAGCACCATCCAGTCGGAGGGCTCGATCGGGGCCTTTCTTCCTGCGGCAATGACAGGTTCGAGCGCGGGCTTTGAGATGAGTTCGAAGGCCGTGAGCGAGGGCCCTGCAAAGTCTTCGAGCGTCGTGAAGAGCTTTTCGACGGCGCGAAGTTCCCCCAGAGACGCAAAAACCGTAATGCGTCCGGCAGGAAGCGCCGAAAGATCGAGCACCGCCTTCGTGATGACGCCGAGCGTTCCTTCGGACCCGATGAAGAGGTCCCTGAGGTCGTAGCCCGCATTGTCCTTCCGCACGCTTCGCATGAGGTTGAGGATCCGGCCGTCCGCGAGCACAACCTCAATCCCGAGGCAGTTGCGCCTTGCCATCCCGTAGCGGACGACGTGCACGCCCCCGGCATTGGCGGCGAGCATGCCGCCGATCTGGGCCGTGCCCTGTGCGGCAAAGGAGACCGGGAAAAGCTTCCCGGCTTCCTTTGCCGCCGCCTGCACGCGCTCGAGCACGGCGCCCGCTTCGACCGTCATCGTGCTGTTGACGGCGTCGATCGCGAGAATGCGGTTCATGCGGGAGAGCTGCAGGATCAGGGTTCGTGCATTCAGGGGACTCTCCGGATTGGGGGTGGCTCCCCCCACCGTCGACGTGTTTCCGCCCTGAGGAATGACGACGAGATGGTTGTTGGCGGCGAACCGGAGAATTGCCGCAACCTCTTCGGGCGTTCCCGGACGAAGGAGCGCAAGCGCCTCGCCCTGGCGGCGCCGGCGGGAATCGAGCGACGCGGCTTTGATTTCTCCCGCATCCGTAATGACGTGATCGGCGCCGAGGAGGTCGGATAGCTCGCGAATCAGGCGCTCGCGATCCTCTTCGGAAAGGGTGGAAATGATGGAACTCATGAGTCAGGAAGCCTCAGGATAAGAGGAAGGAGGAGCGGTTGTCGGGAAAGCCGCCTTTAGGGGAATGCTTCAAAATTAGAGCGCATCCGAAGCCCAAAATGCAAAAAGGCCGCGGGAAAATTCCAGCGGCCTTTCTTGAAGCGGGGGCTTGAGGGAACTTCTGAAATTCTATGTAAACAAAAGATTTGAAGAAGTTCCCGGCAGCCAATCAGGCAAGCGCCTTGAAGACGCGTTCGTGATCGCGTCGATCGAGCCGAGGCCCGAGATCGAGCGATACTTCGGCGCATCAGCGGCGCCCGACTTGGCGAGCTCTTCATAGAAGCCCACGAGCGCTTCGGTCTGGTCGTGATAAACCTTGAGGCGCTTCAGAACGACTTCCTCGCGGTCGTCGTCGCGCTGCACGAGGGGTTCGCCCGTTTCGTCGTCCTTGCCTTCGACCTTCGGCGGGTTGTACTTGACGTGATACGTGCGGCCGGAAGCCGGATGCACGCGGCGGCCGGACATGCGCTCGACGATCTCAGCGTCAGGAACGCTGATTTCGAGCACGTAGTCGATCGGCACGCCCGCGTCGCGCAGAGCCTGAGCCTGCGGGATCGTGCGGGGGAAGCCGTCGAAGAGGGCGCCGTTCGCGCAGTCGGGCTGCGAGAGGCGTTCCTTGACGAGGCCGATGATGATGTCATCGGAGACGAGCTGGCCCTTGTCCATCACTTCCTTGGCGGCAAGACCGAGAGGCGTGCCCGCCTTGACGGCGGCGCGAAGCATGTCGCCCGTCGAAATCTGCGGAATGCCGAACTTCTGGCAGATGAACTTGGCCTGCGTGCCCTTGCCCGCACCCGGCGGTCCGATAAGAATAAGGCGCATTCTGATGAACTCCTGAAAATGAAACGTTGAGGGCGCGCATGCGGGCATGCGCATGATCGTCCGAAGAGAATCAATGAATTCTACCCCTCACGGGAGATGCCGGAAAATTTCTGTTGAATCCGCAGAGCTGTCTTTGGGCGCCAAATCGAGAGAATCAGGCCGCTTTTCGGGTTCCGTCGCAGAAGAAATGATCGTTTTTGCAAAGGAAATATTAACGAAGCCATCATTTAGTTGATGCAACTCAGATAACATCATTGATTAACTTGAATTTTCATTGATCCATACGTAACTAATGGATGATTGCCTTAATAATGAAATCAGGCAATTTTGCAAAGACGACTGAAGCGAAAATAGCGTTGTGTCCCGATCCATTTTGTTTTGCTTTAGAGAGGAGCGCTTCAACCCATGGCTCAGATCAGTTCCGGCCGCCGCAGACTGATTCGCGGCGGGATTGCCGTGTGCCCGGCATGGGCGATTTCTATAGGGTGAAAGTCCCGATGAGCAGGAGGTAGTGCCAAGCTCACAGCCAGAGGCAAGGGTGTCCGTCGTGAGGC
>NZ_WEHX01000032.1 GCF_009183815.1 Sutterella seckii
CGGCCGCCGCTGCCCCCGCCGCCCAGCCCGCGCCTGCCGCTGCTCCCGCACCCTCGGCCGCGCTCTCCATCACGAGCCCGATGGTCGGCACCTTCTACCGTGCTCCCTCGCCCGGCGCCGCTCCCTTCATCGAAGTGGGCGACCATGTGAAGAAGGGCCAGGTGATCGGCATCATCGAAGCCATGAAGCTTTTGAATGAGGTTGAAGCCGATCAGGACGGCGTCGTCAAGGCCTTCGCCGCCGAGAACGGTCAGCCCGTCGAATTCGGTCAGCCCCTCGTGATTCTGGAATAAGGACGACGGGGAAAGACCCACATGTTCGGAAAAGTTCTCATCGCCAACCGCGGCGAAATCGCCCTGCGCATCCAGCGCGCCTGCCGCGAAATGGGCATCAAAACGGTTGCCGTGCACTCCACCGCAGACGCCGACGCCAAGTACGTGCGTCTCGCCGACGAGAGCGTCTGCATCGGACCGGCCTCTTCTTCGCTCTCCTACCTCAACATCCCGGCCATCATTTCGGCAGCTGAAGTCACCGACGCCGAAGCGATTCATCCCGGCTACGGGTTCCTTTCGGAAAACGCCGACTTTGCCGAGCAGGTTGAGCGCTCGGGCTTCGCCTTCATCGGTCCCCGCGCCGAAACCATCCGCCTCATGGGCGACAAGGTGAGCGCCAAGCAGGCCATGAAGGAAGCGGGCGTCCCCTGCGTTCCGGGCTCCGACGGCGCGCTCCCCGATGATCCCGAGGAGATCGTCAAGATCGCCCGCAGGATCGGCTACCCGATCATCATCAAGGCTTCGGGCGGCGGCGGCGGCCGCGGCATGCGCGTCGTGCGCACGGAGGCCGCGCTCCTCACGTCCGTCAGCATGACGCGCGAGGAAGCCCGCGTGGCTTTCGGGAACCCCACCGTCTACATGGAAAAGTTCCTCGAGAACCCGCGCCATATTGAGATTCAGGTTCTCTCGGACAACTTCCAGAATGCGGTCTACTTAGGCGAGCGCGACTGCTCGATGCAGCGCCGCAACCAGAAGGTGCTCGAGGAGGCTCCGGCCTGCGGCATTCCCCGCCGCGCGATCGAAAAGCTCGGCAGCCGCTGCGTTGAAGCCTGCCGCCGCATCGGCTACCGCGGTGCGGGCACGTTCGAGTTCCTCTACGAAAACGGCGAGTTCTACTTTATTGAGATGAATACGCGCGTGCAGGTCGAGCACCCCGTGTCGGAACTCATCTCGGGCGTCGACATCGTCTGCGAGCAGATCCGCATTGCTGCGGGCGAGCGCCTGCGCTTCAAGCAGCGCGACCTCGAATTCCGCGGTCACGCGATCGAATGCCGCATCAATGCCGAGGATCCCTTCACCTTCACGCCCTGCCCGGGAAAGATCACGGCCTGGCACCTTCCGGGCGGCCCCGGCATCCGCATCGACACCCATGTCTTTGCGGGCTACACGGTTCCTCCCTATTACGACAGCATGATCGGCAAGCTCATCGCCTACGGCGATACCCGCGAGCAGGCCATTGCCCGCATGCGGATCGCGCTCTCGGAATTCGCCTGCGAGGGCATTAAGACGAACGTGAAGCTTCATCGCCTGCTCCTTGCCGACGAACGCTTCGCGAGCGGCGGCACGAGCATTCACTACCTCGAGGAAAAGCTAAGAAAGCGCAAGGACGGCGGCGTCGCCTGATTGAAAGCACTTTCAAGCGCTTCACCCAAGCCGGCAGTAGTCTCTACTGCCGGCTTTTTCTTTTCGCGAATCGACATGATCAGGCAAGCGCCGGGGAGTTTCCGTCAATCAGGAGGCGCACGGCGCTTCTAGACTTTTTCCATCACATCAGAACACTTCTTCAGTCCGGAGGATATGAGTCATGATCACCCGCCGCAATCTCTGCTCCATCGCGCTTGCAGGTCTTTTCCCGCTTGCCGTCTCTGCCGCCGACAAGAAGCCCCGCATTGCCGTCGTCTACGTCTCCAGGACCGGGCACACCCGGAGCGTTGCTGAAGCCGTCCGCAGCATGACGGGTGCAGACCTCTTTCACATTGAAACGGTTGAGCCCTACCCGGATGAATACCGTGCGACGACCGAAGTCGTGAAGGAAGAAATTGAAAAGAACGTGAAGCGCCCGATCAAGCCTCTCGGCATCAACCTTGATCAGTACGACGTCGTGATTCTCGGGACGCCCACCTGGTGGCACCGCCCGGCGCAGCCCCTCAAGACCTGGATGGAGACCGTTGATCTCACGAAGAAGTTCGTCCTCACGATGAGCACCCACGGCGGCGGCGGACTCATGGAAGTGCGCTCGGAATTCGAGTCGCTCCTTCCCGGCGTGAAGCTCGGCACGCACTTTCTCTCCTACGGCGGCGTGAGCCGGACCGATCCAGATGTGCGCGACTGGCTCAGGGAAAACAAGCTCCTTTAAGGAACCACGAGTCTTCGGATCCTTCCTTCATTTAGAATCCTGCGGAAGCGGAAGCCGGCTTAACGGTTCCGCTTCTCTTTTTTTCGTTTCTTTTAGCCGGCACCAACAACCGGCCTACCGGAAGATCCGTCATGCGTGAATACCGAATCCTCGCCGACCAACGATCCGCTGAGGAAATTTCTGATCTGCTTCTTGATGCCGGCGCGCTTTCTGCCGCCCTCGAGGACGCCGATGCCGACAGCACCGACGAGCAGCCGCTTTACGGCGAGCCGGGTCTTGAGCCTCAGACGCAGGCCTGGCCGCGCTCGATCATCTCCGTTCTGACCGCCGACGGCTTCGACTTCAAGGGCGCGCTTGACGCCGCTGTCGCGCAGGCCGGCTGCGAAGCGCCGAAGCTTCTTGAAACGAGCGACGTTGAGGACCAGGACTGGGTGCGCATCACTCAGGCGCAGTTCCAGCCTTCCCACGTGTCGCCCCGGCTCTGGATCGTTCCTTCCTGGAGCGAGCCTCCCGCGACCGATGCCGTCATCATTCGTCTTGACCCGGGCGTCGCCTTCGGCACGGGTTCTCACCCGACGACCCGCCTCTGCCTCAACTGGCTCGACGAAAACTTAAAGCCCGCCGACAACGTCCTCGACTACGGCTGCGGCACGGGCATTCTTGCGATCGGCGCGAAGAAGCTGGGCGCGGGCCGCGTGACCGGCACCGACATCGATCCGCAGGCCGTTGAAGCCGCCCGCGACAATGCGGAAAGGAACGGCTGCGCAGCGGACTTCCATCTCCCTGAATCCATGCCGGAAGGCGAATTCAGCGTCGTCGTCGCCAACATTCTCGCCAATCCCCTGAAGCTCCTTGCGCCTGCGCTCTTGGGCCGCGTCGCCCCGGGCGGAAGCCTCGTCCTCTCGGGCATTCTTGCCCGCCAGGCCGACGAAGTGATCGCCGCCTACCGCGCCGCCGATCCCGGACTTCCGCTCAAGCTCTGGCGCGAGGAAAACGGCTGGGTGTGCCTCGCGGGCACCCGCAGCGCTCAGGCGGAGGCATAAGCATCATGGCCGAGGTCATCAAGTGTCCCGCCTGCGGCGCGCTCTGGCGCGTGAAGGATGCCGCTCCCGAATACCGGTGCGGCGCGTGCGGGCGGATCTTTGCCGCTGAGACCGCCGAGAGCGTCGTCGTTCCCGACAGGAAGCTCGACGAAGCCATGCTGGAAAAAGCGAAGCGCACCGTTCTCCCTGAAGACAACGTGCCGGATGTGCCGCTCCTCGCCGACGATACGCCGCCCGCGGCGGATCCCCGCGCAGCCGTCTACGTTCCGAAGCGCTCGCCCGTTCGCTCGTTCCTCCTTGCGGTCCTGGTGCTGATTCTTCTTGCCGTTGCATGCGCAAGCGCCTTTCTCATGATGCACGGCTTCGTGCTCGCGCAGGCCCCGTTCCTTAGGCCCGTCTACGAAAACGTCTGCACGAAGCTGCCCTGCCCGGGCTTCGTCTGGGCGGACGTAAAGGCATTCCGCGCAGAAGCCTCGCTCGAGGCGGACGCTCAGGCCGGGTTACTGAGACCCACCGCGCGCGTGACGCTCACGAACGCCTCCGCACTTCCGCAGCAGCTTCCGGTCCTTGAGATCAAGCTTCTCGATCCGGCGGGCGATACGCTCGCTTCCCGCGTGCTGGAGCCCGCTGAATACGGCTTCCCGCAGAAGCCTGCGGTGCTCCCGGCAGGCGAATCCGTCAGCACCGCCATCGCCTTTAAGGAAGCGCTCCCCCACGAAGCGGCCGGCATCACGGTTCGTCCGATTTCTGCGGATTCTCTGGGCCTATGAGCGTTCTCATCACCGGGTCCGTGGCTTACGACACGATCTTCGCCCATGAGGGTGAATTCGCGCGTCAGCTTTCGGGCAACCTGAGGAACCTCAACACCACGTTCCTCGCGAGCGGCATGCGGCGCGATTTCGGCGGCTGCGCCGCCAACATCGCTTTCGCCCTGAAGCGCCTCGGCGGAGATCCGGTGATCTGGGGCGCGCTCGGCATGGACGGAGAGGACTATCTCTCGCGCTTCCGGTCCTTCGGGATTTCAACGGAAGGGCTCAAATGCTTCCCCGACGTCTATACGGCTCAGTGCGTCATTTTTACGGACAGCCTCGGCTCTCAGCTGGCGGTCTTTCATCCGGGAGCCATGAACCGCTCCCGGGAAGTCCCCTGGCCCCGGCGCGACGGGAACGACCTTCGCCCGAAGCTCGCCATTCTGTCTCCCGGCGGGAAGACGACAACGCTCAACGCCGCGAACGAATGCGTTCGCCGCGGGATCCCCTATCTTTTTGATGTCGGACAGGAGCTGAGTCTTTTTTCTGCTGAGGAACTCGAGAGCCTTCTCTCCCGCTCCTTCGGAATCGCCTATTCCGACTTCGAGGCGGAAGGGTTTGAGGCAAAGACCGGTCTCACTTCCGAAGCCATCTGCCGGACGGGAAAGCTTGTCCTTCGCACGCACGGAAGCCGCGGAGCGAGCCTCTTCCTGCCGCAAGCGAGCACCGCCGTGCCCATTGAGCCCCTGCCTGTTGCTGCGCAGAATCCCGTCGGCGCGGGCGACGCCATGCGGGGAGGCTTCCTTTACGGGCTCGGGCGCGGCCTTGATCCGGTTGTGAGCGCCCGCATCGGCGCCATTGTCGCCGCACGGAAGGTCGCGTCGCCGAGCGCGCAGGACTATTCGCTGACGCTCGACGGCGTTCGCAAAGACTATGAAGGGATGTGGGGAGTCCCTAATTTCTGAAGCCGCACTTTTTCAAGGATGTCTCTGACTGCTCGCGTCCGGCTGCTTTATTCAGGCTTGCGGCACTTCAGCCTGCCGGCCGCTTCGCGACGTCTCTCATGAAAGAGTCCTCACGAAAACGACGGGGCTTCAAAGGAGAATGAAGCCGCGCGAGAGGGGCACGACGAGCATGAGGAGCGCGTTCGTGATGACGATGAGCACGAGGGGCGAGAAGTCGATGCCGCGGAACGTGGGAAGCACGCGCCGGATGGGCGCGAGGAAGGGGTTGAGGAGCATCTCGAGGGTATAGGTCATCGGATGGCCGCGGTTGACCCAGGAGAGCACCGCCCAGATGATCGCGCCCCAGGAAATCATCTCGAGCGCCCAGCGCAGAAGCATGGCGAAGGGAGCAATGAGAAGCCCCACGGGCGTGGCAGGAAGCTGCCCGAGCGTGCGGTGGAGAAGCACCGCAATGATGGCCGTGAAGAAGGCCGCGACGACGGAGGCCCAGTCAATGCCGCCCTTCGGCTTCAGCGCCTTCGAGAGGGGCGCGACCAGCCAGTCGGTGATTTTGCGGGTCAGCTCGCAAAGCGGGTGCCTCGGCGAAAGCGCCCAATAGTAGAGCCACGCTCTCAGGAGCAGCACTGCTCCGAAAAAGCCGAAAACAATACCGAGCACGTACTGAAGAACGGAACCAAGCATGGGCAACGCATCCGTTTGATGTTTGATGATTGAGGTGCGCCCATTATGCACTAAGCCCGAGGAACCACCTAACCCAGTCCGAGCTCCCGCATGCGCGCTTTGAGCATCTCCCGGTCGCAGTCCTCAGTCGCAATGGCGAGCGACATGCCGGCAGGGAGCGCGGCTCGAAGGCGCTCCCAGTCGAAGAAGGGGCCGGGATCCTTTTTGCGTCCGGGCGCAATGGTCTCGTGTCCCGTGGCATAGCGAAGCGGGAGAAGCTGCGAGAGCGCGAAGAGAAGCTGTTTCAGCGCCAAATACTGCGCATCTTCAAAGGGCTCCTCGCCGCAGCCCTCGAGCTCAATCCCGACCGAGAAGTCATTGACGGCATTTCGTCCGCGAAAGTTGGAGAGCCCCGCGTGCCAGGCGCGGTCGAAAATATTGACGTACTGAATCGTTTCGCCCGTGCGGCGGATGAAGAAGTGGGACGAAACGCGAAGGCCCCTGAGCGCTTCATAGTCGGGGCAGTCGGGCGTCATGCGCCCCGTAAAGAGCCGGTCCACCTCGTCGCCGCCGTACTCGCCGGCGGGAAGCGAAATAAAGTGAATGACGGCGACGGAAACCGGCGTATTTTCCGGACGGTCATCAAAAAACGGGCTCAAGCGGCGATGAACGCCCTCGAGCCAGCCGGAAGGTTTTTGCAGTTCCTGCACGCCTTAATCCCGCTTCGAGGCCTTGTCGCGGCAGCGCGCCGAGCAGTAGATGTGCGTGCCGCGGCGCACCGCCTCGCGGCGGGGAAAGTAGGTGCCGCATTCCTCGCACTTTTCCATGGGCTCGCCGATCACTGCCTGGGCATTTTTGCGGCCGCGCTCGTTGCGCCGGAGCTCCTCGAGCTCATCGCGCTCCTGAATGGAAAGCGACTGCCGGCGGCGGCTGATCGCCCAGGCGACGGCAATCACGATGAAGATGCCGAGAAAGAAAAGAATGCGGCTCATAGCGGTATATCAGAAGACTTCCAGAATGAAGCTGTAGCCGAAATAGGCAATGACGAAGACGACGAAGCCCGCCCAGAAGAGGCGAAGCGCCGTCTTAGCGCGCCAACCGGCCAGCCACCGTCCGAGAAGAAGAATGCCGAAGACGATCCAGGAGATCCACGTGAGGATCATCTTGTGGTCGAAATGGAAGAAGACGCCGTAGGTTTCCTTCGTCGTCCAGGCGCCGCTCACGAGCACGAAGGTAAGGAGCAGGAACCCGCAGGCAACAATCCGGAAGAAGATCCGCTCCATGACGACAAGGCCGGGGAGCGAGTCGATGAAGCCCGCACCCTCGCCCGGCTCCTTCAGGTGCCGGTTCTGCATGTACATCAGAACGGCGTGCACGAGCGCAATCGTCATGAAGCTGTAGGCGGCGAGCGCGGCGAGGAGATGGAAGCGGAAGAAGGGCGTCCAGTCCGCCGCGGGAAGCGCGTTCCCCGGGAAAAGCACCGGGAAGATGGCGCCGAAGGCGGCCGCGATCAGGACGATGCCGAACTGCCCGTGCAGGCGGTGCACCCAGGATTCAATGAGAAGAATGATCACCGCGAAGAAGAACATCACGGAGACGGCGTAGCCGAATCCGAAATGCACGGCTTCGGACTGAAACATTTCTCCCTGAATGGCGTATCCATGAAGAATGAGGCCGAGAAGCACCGGCCAGCGCAGAAGGCTCGACGCCTTCGCGTCCGCACCTTTCTTCATCGCGGTGACGATGCAGATGCCGCTCAGAAGGTAGAGAAGCGCGGCGAATCCGGTGGAAATGAGGAGAACTGACATTTGGAGCTTCGCAATAGAAAATTTTCCCGAGGAAGAGCAGCCCGGGCGCAAAGAACGCGGCGCTCTTCTAAAATAATGCGTTCGCTTCTGACCCGTTGAGCCTCTTTTCAATATTGGAAATTGAAGTTCCGGGTCAGTGTCTGTTCATTCTAAGGCTGCGCCTTACCAAGCGCTGAATTTGAATGCCTGATCCCGCCTTCAGAGAGGGCGGCATGCTCCGGGCATTCCCCCTGAAAGCGCTCTGCTCGAGACCGCCAGCCACAACGCGGCACCCGCCGACATCTCCATGCTCGATTCACTCAGCCAGCGTCTTTCCAAGATCGTCAAGACAATGCGCGGCCAGGCGCGCCTTACCGAAGCCAACACCAAGGACATGCTCCGCGAGGTGCGCTTGGCGCTCCTTGAAGCCGACGTTGCGCTTCCCGTCGTGAAAGAAGTGCTCGCGCGCATCAAGGAAAAGGCAATGGGCGAAGAGGTGGTCGGAAACCTCAACCCCGGCCAGGCCCTGGTCGGCGTCGTGCAGCGCGAACTCACCGCGATCATCGGGGGCGACCTCCCGCCCGAAGAGCGAGAGCTTAATTTCCGCGTGCAGCCCCCTGCCGTGATTCTCCTCGCGGGCCTTCAGGGTGCCGGCAAAACAACAACCGCCGGCAAGCTCGCCCGCTGGCTCGTGACCGACCAGAAAAAGAAGGTCCTCACCGTTTCCTGCGACGTCTACCGCCCTGCCGCTATTGATCAGCTGAAGGCCGTCACCGAACAGGCGGGCGCCGACTGGTTCCCGAGCACGGTGGGCGAAAAGCCTCTCGACATTGCTTCGCGCGCGGTTTCCGAAGCCCGCCGGCGCTTCTACGACGTGCTGATCGTCGATACGGCGGGCCGCCTCGCGATCGACGAAGCGATGATGCAGGAAGTCGCTGAGCTCAACACGTTCCTGAAGCCCGCTGAAACGCTCTTCGTGATCGACGCCATGCTCGGTCAGGATGCGGTCAATACGGCGCGCGCCTTCAATGAGCGCCTTCCGCTCACGGGCATCGTGCTGACGAAGGCCGACGGCGACAGCCGCGGCGGCGCGGCGCTCTCCGTGCGCTACGTCACGGGCAAACCCATTAAGTTCATCGGCACGGCCGAAAAGCTCACCGGGTTCGAGCCCTTCGACCCTGAAGCCATGGCCTCGCGCATCCTCGGCATGGGCGACATCGTCGGCCTCGTGAAGGACGTGACGAAGTCGATCAACATCGCCGAAGCGCAGAAGCTCGCGAAGAAGCTCTCCACGGGCGACCGGTTCGACCTCACGGACTTCCGCGCGCAGCTCGCGCAGATGGGCAACATTGGCAGCTTCTCCTCGATCCTTGAAAAGATGCCCGCGCAGTTCCAGCAGGCCGCGAGCAAGGTGAAGGACGAGGACGTGCAGAAGAGCCTGAAGCGCACGCTCGGCATCATCGACTCGATGACCCCGCAGGAAAGAAGAAAGCCCGAACTCATCAAGGCGAGCAGGAAGAAGCGCATCGCGATGGGCGCGGGCGTCCCGGTGCAGGAAGTCAACCGGCTCCTGAAGCAGTTCGAGCAGACTCAGGACATGATGAAGCGCATGAAGAAGGGCGGACTCTCTCGCATGATGCGCATGTTCGGGGGCTCGGGGCTTCCCGGCATGGGCGGAGGCTTTCCCGGCATGCCGAAATAATCCGCGATGATCCGCATTCTCGGCATCGATCCGGGCCTCAACCATACGGGATGGGGGATCGTTGACGCGGAAGGCTCTTCCTGCCGCCGCGTCGCCTCCGGCGTCATCGATGTCCCGAAGGGCGAGACTGCTGAACGCCTCGGCACCATTGCGCGCGAACTCACCCAAATCATCGCGCGCCATGCGCCGACCGAGGCGCCTGCGAGCGCGTCTTCGTCAACGTGAACCCGCAGAGCACGCTGCTCCTCGGTCAGGCAAGAGGCGCGGCGCTCTGCGCCGCCGACCTCGCGGACCTTCGCGTGGAGGAATTCACGCCGAGCGAAATCAAGCAGGCCGTTACCGGTTCGGGGCGCGCCGACAAGCTCATGGTGCAGGAGATGGTGATGCGGCTTCTAGCGCTCGCTGAAGCGCCGAGGCCCGACGAAGCCGATGCGCTTGCCTGCGCCATCTGCTCGGCGAGCATGCATCGCATGCGGGCGCTCGAA
Organism: Sutterella seckii; assembly: GCF_009183815.1. Classification (GTDB taxonomy): domain Bacteria; phylum Pseudomonadota; class Gammaproteobacteria; order Burkholderiales; family Burkholderiaceae_F; genus Sutterella; species Sutterella seckii. The sequence continues at coordinate 9,801 of NZ_WEHX01000032.1, forward strand.
AAATCAGGCGGCACGAGCCGCATTTATGCCACGGCGCGCCGGGGCGCCTCCGGGCGCGGCGCACGCGCCGCCTGGACGAGCCTTCTCGCCAAGAAAGGAGAAAAGCCATGATCGGCCGCCTTCACGGAAAACTCATTGAAAAGAATCCCCCGCAGGTGCTGATTGATGTGGGCGGGGTCGGCTACGAAGTCGACGTCCCCATGTCGACCTTCTGCAACCTTCCCGATCTCGGAGGGGACGTGACGCTCTTCACGCACCTCGTGGTGCGCGAGGATGCGGAGCTTCTTTACGGCTTTGCCACGAAGGCCGAGCAGACGGCCTTCCGCACGCTCATCCGCGTTTCCGGGGTCGGCCCCCGCATTGCGCTCGCCGTGCTCTCCGGAATGACGGCCGATCAGCTTGCGAGCGCCATCGAATCGGGCGAAACGGGACTTCTCACGCGCGTTCCCGGAATCGGCAAGAAAACTGCGGAGCGCCTCATTCTTGAACTGAAGGGGAAGCTCTCGGGCGGAACGCTCTCTGTTCCGGCTGGCGCCCCGGGAAGCGCCCGTGCGGACATCGCCGCCGCTCTCATTGCGCTCGGCTATTCGGACCGGGAAGCGCAGGCAGCAGCAAAGCGCGTGCCCGAAGACACGGGCGTCTCCGAAGGCATCCGGCTTGCCCTCAAGTCGCTTTCGCGGTGACTGCCGCCGGGAGCCTTTCCCGGAGCCTTGAGGCAGAAGACTACGCATCCTCCTCAGAGCTCCCGAGCCCGGTCATGTCCGGGCCAGCGGCTCTGAGCTCGTAAACCCGATCCGCAATGAAGCCTCTTGCGGCCTGCCTCAGGGTTTCATGCAGTTGCACGATGTTTTGCGCGAATGAGGTGAGCGTTCGCGTTTCCACAGTTTCCTCGGCTTCATTCTCATCTTTGGCGACGAAACTATCGGCCGTCCGGCGCAGCTCCTGCAATCCTGCTGCATCTTCAACGTCTTCAAGCGCGTCCCAGTCGATATAAGGCAGCAGTGCCGTTACGTCGTCCATCAAGGCCGACGTTTCCTTCATGAAGACTTCCGCCTCCGCTTTCTTCGCGTCGAGAAGCTGCTCGTTCACACGGTCGAGCCAGGCCTGAAGGCGCTCCCCGCGATCCGCAAGCGTGTCTGCCGAGGAAAGGAAGCTCTGCGCATAGAAAATGTCGCAGTAGGACCGCGCAACCGCACCGCGGTCATGCGAATAAAGCCATTTGAAGACCGCTTCGTCAATCGTCCTCACGCGCGGCTCGAGCGATTGAAGCCGCTCCTCAGCCAGCGCCATCGGCTGAGAGAGCGCCTCATCGAGGTTCTTCGAATTCAAATCCTCGACCCGAATGGAGCCGTAGCGGAGCGCCTCCGCTTCGCGGCGGCTCAGCAGAATATCTCTGAGCGCGCCGGCGTCTTCAAGCGCAGCGGCATACTGCCGCACGTCCGCATCGTTGGCAGGGATGAAAGGATCCGGCTGCGGCGCCGCGAGCGCGTTTTCTATTGCCGTCGACAAATCAAACTCAACAAGATCCCGATCAACGTACGGTGCAAGCGAGACCGGCGGGATGTAACGCGAGAACTCCCCTTGAGCCCAGACGGCAAATTGCGATGTTCCCCGGGATTCCTTCGTCTTCCCGGCCCGCGTCGGATCAACGCCCGTCACCGCTGACAGGGCCTCCGCGCCCACGGCCATCGCCAGGGCGGCAGGAATGAGAGACATTGCCGGAGAATGCGATTCGGCTCCTTGAGCATCATCCTCAGACGCGTCGCCCGCCAGCCGGCGCAGCGCTTCGATTCGATCAGCAATCACCGGATGCGTATCCCAGACGTCTTCGAGCGAGAGCCGTGCGTCGCTTCCTTCAAAGCCCGCCGGAATCATGGCAAGCGGCTCCAAAGCAGAGAGCCTCACCCCGTCATTGCGCTCAAAGAGGTGTTCCAGCGACCGATAGGCGCCCCAGAAATCCGTCAGGAGTTCGCCTTTCTCTCGGTAGAACTGAGCGATCAGCCGGCTGCAGAGCGTTTGTCTGCGCGAGAGCACGGGGAGCTTTGCAAGCATGGAAATCGTGTTCGTGATGCCGGCTGTCCGCCCTGCGGCCGCGTCGGCATCAAACTCCATCTGACGGGAAAGCGAAAGATCTGCTTTTTTGAGCTTGATCCAGCGCTTGAGCACAAGGCCTCGGATGAATCGCAGGAGCCGCTTCGCAGCGCTCCCGAAAAGGCGCCAAAGTCTCGAATCCGCCTGCGCCCATGCGTCAATGCGCTCATCAAAGCGGCTTCGGCTCGAAAGGAGCGCGTCAATCATCTGATTCAGAATCCAGACGGCTGATCCGCACCGCATGGCCGACTGCGCGACATGCCCGAATTCGTGCGCGAGCACGGCCTTGAATTCGCTCCGGGACAAGTCCGCCATAAGGCCCATGCCGATGCTCAGATTCTTTTCGGCACCCTTGAAGAGGCCCCAGTAGGACGCGTCAAAGAACACGCAGGCGTCCGCGTCCGGCGTGATATAGACCGTCTTCGGCATGGACGCGCCGACCTCATGCACCGTTTCCTCGATCAGCCCGAACAACTCCGGAGCTTCCTGCTTCGTCACGATCCGGGCTCTCCCGGGGCTCGACTTCTCAATCCGAAAGAGCGGCTCAATCAGGATGCCGCCGACAAGGAGTGCAACGCCCCAGATGCCGGCAAGCATCACAAGGAGGAGCACCACCAGCTTGAGATGCTGGAGAAGAGCCGGGATGAGCGTTCCCAGCACCCACCACGTGAGGCCGCAGGCGGCAATCAAAACGATGAGGCCGCAGAAGATGAGAAGCGAATAAAACGCTATGAAGCCGAAAATGCGCCGCAGCGCGGCGTCCGCGCTCCTCTCGAGCGCTGGATTTCGAATAGACGCGGAGCTCATGAGAGCCTCCTCTTCAACCCACTCATCCATCGATTATCAGACGGCATCCGCCGGCCGTAAACCGGCAGTTATCCGGACTTGAACGGCGCGATGGAGATTGTCCCTGCGGTTGCTATACTGCGTGGCGAGGCGTCCGGCTGGTTTTTATGTGCAACCTTAATTACTCCGCGAACGCCTGTTTTCGTCTGTGCAACAATTACCAAAAAATGATTGGGATCCTTATTCGATCCTTTGAGGCCTCCTGAAAAAGAGAGGGCGCCTGCCGATCGGATCTGAGCCTCATCTCAGGGCTCTGAGATCGACTGACTGCATCCAGAATTTACCGACGATTTCCGCCTTTCCATCCATGTCCGACTCTGAAACCCGCATCATCGAAGGCGCCTGCGCAAGCCCCAACGAAGAGAACATCGACCGGGCGCTCCGTCCGACGAAGCTCGCCGACTACGTCGGCCAGCGCGCCGTGCGCGAGCAGCTTCAGATCTTCATCGAAGCCGCCCGCCGCCGCGGGGAGCCGCTCGATCATCTCCTTCTTTTCGGACCTCCCGGTCTCGGCAAAACGACGCTCGCCCACATCGTCGCCGCCGAAATGGGCGTGAATCTCAGGCAGACCTCGGGCCCCGTGCTCGAGCGACCGGGCGACCTTGCTGCGATCCTCACGAATCTTGAAAAGAACGACGTGCTCTTCATCGACGAGATTCATCGCCTCTCGCCCGTGGTGGAAGAAATCCTCTACCCGGCGCTTGAGGACTATCAGATCGACATCATGATCGGCGAAGGCCCCGCCGCGCGCTCGATCAAGCTCGACCTTCCGCCCTTCACCCTGATCGGCGCCACTACCCGCGCGGGCTCGCTCACCAACCCGCTTCGCGCGCGCTTCGGTATCGTCAACCAGCTTCAGTTCTACGATAAGGACGAACTCACCACGATCGTGCGGAGATCCGCAAAGCTTCTCAGCGTGGCGATTGAGCCAGAAGGGGCGGCCGAAATCGCCGGCCGAAGCCGCGGCACGCCCCGCGTCGCGAACAGACTTCTGCGGCGCGTGCGCGACTATGCGGAAGTGAAGCACGACGGCACGATCACGCGCGAGGTGGCTTCAGCCGCCCTGACGATGCTCGACGTCGACCCGGTGGGGCTCGACTTCATCGACAGGCGCTTCCTCCTCACAATTCTTGAAAAATTCGCTGGCGGCCCCGTCGGCATCGACAACCTTGCGGCCGCGATCGGCGAAGACCGCGAAACGCTCGAGGACGTGGTCGAACCCTACCTCATTCAGCAGGGGTTCCTGCAGCGGACGCCCCGCGGACGCGTGGCGACGCTCCTCGCCTGGCAGCACTTCGGACTTACGCCGCCGACGGCGCCCGGGAACGCCTCGCTATTCGCGCAGAGCTAAGGAACCCGGATCCTCGGCACGCTTGCGAGAAGCCTCTGCGTATAGGGGTCTCGGGGCGAATTCATCACCTGCACCGCCGGTCCTTCCTCCACGATCCGTCCGCCTGCCATCACGGCAATCCGGTGCGCGAGATATTCGACGACGCCGAAGTTGTGCGTGATGAGAAGGTAGGAAAGCCCGCGCTCCTTCTGAAGCCTCAGAAGGAGATTGAGAATCTGCGCCTGCACGGAGACGTCGAGCGCCGACGTGGGTTCGTCGAGCAGAATGATTTCGGGCTCGGCGGCAAGCGCCCGGGCGATCGCGATTCTCTGACGCTGCCCGCCCGAAAATTCATGCGGATAGCGCGTTCGGCTTCCGGCCGGGAGCCCCGTTTCGTCAAGAAGCCGCCCGATGCGGGCGCTTCTCTCTTCTCCATTGAGCTCCGGGCAAAGGGCGATGAGCGCTTCGCCGATGAGCTCCTCAACCGTCATGCGGGGATCGAGCGACGAGAAGGGATCCTGAAACACCACCTGGACAGCGCGCCGGAAGCGGAGCGGCCTCTGCGCTCCCGCGCGGAAGGATTCGCCCTTAAGGAGAACAGACCCTTCCGCGTGAAGGCCGCTCCCGAGGAGCCCGAGCGCCGCAAGCGCCGCCGTCGTCTTTCCGCTGCCCGATTCGCCGACGAGCGCGAGCGTGCGGGCGCGGGGAATTTCAAGGCTGAGGTCCGGAAGGATCACGCGGGGCTTCGCCTTCCGCAGAAGCTCCGCCGCTTTGTCCCGCAGGCTTTTGGGCTCTACCTTCACGGAGAGATGCCGGATTTCGAGAAGCGCTCCGTCCGCTTCCCTTTCAGAGCTTTCAGAAAGCGCTTCGCCGTCATTCCTCGACTTTGGGGCCGACAGCACTCCCGCGCGCCGGCAGCGCACGGTTCCCTGACCGTCTCCTCTCTCCTTTTCCCTAGGCGCCTCGCTTCTGCAGCGGCCCTCTGCATAGGGACAGCGGGGCGCAAAGGCGCAGCCCTCCGGCGTGCGCGTGAGAAGCGGCACCGTCCCTTCAATGGGGTGAAGCCGTTTTTCGCGGCTCTCCCCCCGGGGTAGCGCCTCAAGAAGCGCCCGGGCATAGGGGTGCTCCGGCGCACGGAAGAAATCCTCCGTGGGCGCGGTCTCAACGATTTCGCCCGCATACATGAGGGCCACCCGGTCGGCGATTCCCGGGAGGAGCGCGAGGTCGTGCGTGATCAGAAGGAGCGTGAGCCCGCGCTCGCGCTTCAGCCTCTTCAGTTCATCGAGGACCTGCGCCTGAAGCGTCACGTCGAGCGCCGTCGTGGGCTCGTCGGCGATCACGATGTCGGGTTCGGCCGAAAGCGCCATCGCAATCATCGCGCGCTGCTTCAGGCCCCCCGAGAGTTCATGCGGGAAGGCGTCGAAGCGCCGCTCGGGCTCGGGAACGCCTGCGCGCCGGAGCCACTCAACGGCAGTCGCCCGAGCTTCACCCGAAGTCATTTTCCGGTGCGCCCGGATCATTTCCACGATCTGCGCGCCAACGGTCATCACCGGATTGAAGCTCGTTGCGGGCTCCTGAAATATGAGCGCGATCCGCGCGCCCCGGAAGGCGCGCATTTCAGATTCCATCAGGGAGAGGAGCTCCGTCCCGTCAAAATCAATGCGCCCCGTCGGAGTCCGCGCATCTTCGGGGAGAAGCCGCATCAAAGCGGAGGCAACCATGCTTTTGCCGCAGCCGGATTCACCCACAAGCGCGAGCGTTTCGCCCCGCTTCAGATCAAAAGAGACATGCCTCACCGCATGGAGCGTTCCGCCTTCAAGCGGAAGGTCGACGGAGAGGTCCTTTACGGAGAGCAGCGGCTTTTCGCTCACGATTCCTCCTTCTCGTTCTTTTCTTCCTGAGGAGCGCTTTTCGCCGCGGCGCGCGGATCGAAGGCATCCCTTACGGCCGAAGCAAAGAGATTTGCCGGAAGCACCAGCGCAACAAGGAAGATGAAGCTTGCCGCGAGGTTCCACCAGACCATCGGGGAACGCGAGAGCTCGCTTCTCGCCGCATTGATCATGGTCCCGAAGGAGTGCATCGCCGGATCGACGCCGACCCCGACATAGGAAAGAACGGCTTCATAAAGCACGATCCCCGAAAAATCGAGCACCGTCACGATGAGCACGATGTGCATGACGTTGGGAAGGATGTGCCTGCGCATGATCGCAAAGGGGCTGACGCCGAGGGCCTTTGCGGCCGTCACGAAGTCAAGTGTCGACAATTTCATCGTCTCGGCCCGCAGAAGCCTCGCGAGCGTTGCCCACCCAGTCATGCCGATGATGACGGCAAGGAGCATGAGGCGCAGATCCGCGCGCTCAAGGCTTGTCTGGTACCACCCGTCGTTCTTGTCGAGGAAGACCTGCACCATGAGGACGGAGGCCGCAATGAGGAGCACGCTCGGAATCGAGGAGATGGTCGTGTAAATGTACTGAATCACGTCGTCTACGCGGCCCTTGAAGTACCCCGCGGCAATGCCGAGCGTCACGGCGAAGGGGAGCGTTGCGAGCGTTGCGAGCGTGCCGATCACGACGGCCGTGCGGATGCTCTTCACCGCCTCGTAGAGGACGTCGTTGCCGACGGCATCCGTCCCGAAAACGTGCCACCCCGGCCAGACGAGAAGGAGCCAGACGAAAAGAAGCCAGAAGACGGTGAGAGTGAGAAGCGCCGGCCGCAAAGGGAAGCTCCCGTCGCGGTTTCCGATGATTTTCATCGCCTCGGCAAAAGTCCTTCCCCGCCGGTGCGCAATGAAGAGCCCGATGAAGATCCAGCCGAGAATCGCAGTCACACCGCCAGCGATTGCAGCAATGAGGGTCCTTCTCGCGATCTCCACCAGTTTTGTCCGATGGGGAGGAAGCTTTCCGGCATGGATGAGCGGCTGGTAGTCGCGAACGGCCTTGCCGTCCCGGATGACGGTCGTGCGGTCGAATTCATGCGTTGCAAAGGGGCGCGAATAGCTTCGTTCGTCCCCTGCCGCGCCGAGCCTTTCGAGAATGAAGACGTCAAGAAGCGACTTCACTTCCGCCGAATAGGCCGCGGGCGCATCCTGAGCGGCGCCGGGAGCCGGAGGCAGGGCGTCCCTCCAGTGAATGCTGTCGGCGAGCGCCGTGAGAAGAAAAACCCCGAGAATGGCGGCGGAAGCGGCTGCCGCCGGCCGCGCGAAGACGCGCTTCCAGCGGCGCGAGAGGTCTTCGGAGCGCCTCACGAAATAAACGGCCCAGACGAGAAAGGCGACGAGGAGCCAGGCGACGATGTCCGTGGGAAGAATGACGGGGAGCATGATTCGGTTGCTTCGGGAAGTCTCGGTCAGGAAAGTCGGATGCGCGGATCAACCCACGCGTAGACAAGGTCCGTAAGAATAAGGCCGACAATGTAGGCAAGGGTCCCCAGGAACACCATCGTGCGGACAATCGAAAAGTCCTGCGCGCCGAGGGCGTCGAGCGTATAGCTCCCGAGCCCGGGGATGCCGAAGAAATTCTCCATGATGAGGCTTCCCATGAAGAGCATCGGGATCACGGCAACGGACGAGGTGATGATGGGAAGAAGGGCATTCCTGAGCACGTGGCGCCTTAAGACCTCGCCCTCAGTCAGCCCCTTCGAGCGCGCCGTGCGGACGTAGTCGCGCCCCATTTCCTCGAGGAACATGGCGCGGTAGAGAAGCGTATCGCTCCCGAGGCGCGAGAAAAGCGCGATCAGCACCGGAAGCACGAGAAAGGCGATCATCCCCGGCCCGTCCGTCCATCCAGAGACGGGCGCAATCTGCATGACCTTGGAAAAGAGCCACTGCCCGACGATGATGTAGAAGAGCCCGGAAATGGACATGAGGAATACCGAGAGACCGATCGCCGCCGCCTCCACCTTCGTTCGCCGGAAGAAGACCACAAGAAGCGACCAGGAGACCATCACGATGAGCCCGAGGACGAAGGTCGGAAGCGCGAGCGCAAGAGAGGGCCACATGCGGGTGGAGATCTCGTACCCGATGTCGCGGCCGCTGTCGCTTCTGCCGAAGTCGAGCACGAGGAGCGGGACGCTCTTTTCAAAGAAGATCGTGTCGGTGAGCTTCTCCGCGCCTTCTTTTTCGCCGTTGAAGAAAAGGGGCTTGTCGAGCCCGCGCGCCGCCTTCCACGATTCGATCGCATCCGCCGTCACGCGCCGGCCGCCCAGATTGAGGCGCGCCATGTCGTCGGGCGTATTGACGGCAAAAAAGAGCACGAAGGTGAGGAGATTGACGCCGAAAAGAATGAGCACGCCGTAGGCGATGCGCCTCATGAGATAGGTGAGCATGTCTCTTTATTTCCTTTCAAGCGGCCGCATTCTCAGGCTTTCGCGCCGCACGATGAGTCCCGCCGCGCCCCTCAGGAGCATCAGGAGAGAGAAGACGAGGAGCCCGAACGGCCAGAGAACGGGCTTATTCCATTCGATCAGACGCTCAACGCGGGTCTTTTCATCGACCTTGAGATACTGAAGGCTGTTCTGCACCATGCCGGATGGCTTCGCATTCCCCACCCACGCGTGGTAGGCCGCAGCCCCGGGCGGGAAGTAGCCGAAAAGGATCGGCGCATCCTTCTGCAGAATCCGGATCATGCGGTCGATGAGCTCGGCCCGCCGGGGACCGTCCTCAAGGAAGCGCATCTCGCGGAACGCCGCATCAAATGCTTCGCTCTCATAGTTCGCGGCATTCTCGCCTTCGTTCTTCACCTTCCCATTGGGACCATAGAAGAGAAAGAGGAAGTTTTCCGCATCCGGATAGTCCGCATTCCACCCCCAGAAGAAGATCTGGGCCGCGCCCTTCATCATCTTTTCCTGGAAGCGGTTGTAGTCGGTCGCCCGGATTTCAAGCTGAATGCCGAGCTTTTTGAACTGCCGCTGATACCACTCGAGATAGGCGCTGCCGCCCTGAGCGGCATTCTGATAGTCGAAATAGAGAACAAGGGGCGCGCCCGTCTGGGCGTCCCGCCCGTCCGGGTAGCCCGCGAGCGCGAGAAGGCGCTTTGCCTCCTCAATCGGCTTTCTCACGGCTCTTCCGGAAGCGTCCTTCTCATACACCTCGGGATTAAAGGCCGAGGGGCCGTCGTCGCGCCAGCCGAAGAGCCCCGGAGGAATCGGCCCGTGCGCGGGCATCCCCTGGTTCTTCTGGAAGATCGCAATGTTTTCCTCCCAGTCGACCGCAATCGCGATCGCCTGACGGAGGTACCGGTGGCGCTCCGCCTCTTCAGGGGTCCTCCCGCCCCCGACCACCGGATCGAGCCAGTTGAAGCCCAGGTACCAGAGTCCCGTCTGAACGGTTTTCGGGAATTTGAGTTCGCGCTCGCGATAAAGGCTCGCCTTTCCGGGATCGTCCTCCATGGCAACGAGGTAGCCTAGCCCCGTATCAACGAGCTCGATGAAGGGGCTGTCGTAGTAGCCCGCGAGGAACTTCGACTGAAGCGGCATCGCTTCCTTCTCGATTTCAAACACCACGCGGTCGACGAAGGGGAGCGGTTTGCCGCAGTCGGCAAGAAGCCCGGCCTTCCTGTCGCCGGCTTCGCCCTCGCAGGGATAGGTCCCGTGCGCATAGAGGGGATTGCGCTCAAGCTCGTGGCGGCGGTTTTCAAGGAAGGTCTTCATCCGGAAGGCGCCCGTGCCGACGGGCCAGGTGTCGAGCGACACGTTGTTGGCCCGGAGTCCGGGCTGGGCGTAAAACTTTTCCGCTTCCTGAGGCACGGGCGCGAAGAACGTCATCGCGAGCCAGTAGGAGAACTGCGGGTCCTTGCCCTTCACGCGGATCCGGAAGCGGTAGCGGTCAACCACCTCAACGCCCGCAAACGGAATGCTCATGAGGTCGAGCCAGGCGTCGGAGGGAGCGCCCGCATCGCGCATGGCCTTCCATTTCTGACGGAGCGCCTCGCGAAATTCCTGAAATCCGACAATCCGCGCGCTCATCGTGCCGAAAATGGGGCTTGCCACCTGCGGACTCGCGATGCGGCGGATGCCGTTCACGTAGTCGGCGGCAACAAGCTCGCGCGTATCCGCCTTCGGAAGGTCAAAAGGACTTCTCACGCGCGAGGCTTCCTCGGCCGACAAGGCGTGATAGAGATATTTCCCGTCGGGTCCCTTCGCAAAGGCCGGATGCGGCGCATAGCGGATTCCGGGGCGGATGCGGATTTCGTAGCGCGACTCCGCAATCAGGGCGGGATCGGCGTCGGGCGGGAGCTCCTTCCCGTCGCGGTCGAAATAAAGCGGCGCCGCAACGGCTTCGGCCGTCCGGGGTTCGAGCACGTACGGGCGCTTGAGATACGCATACTGGTAGAGCGGCTCATAGACCGCATACGTATAAGCGGTCTCGTCCGACGAATAGGATTTCTGCGGATCGAGCGTTCTCGGGCTTCTCGAGCCGAAAGCCGTAAAGAGCGTTTTCTCTCCATAGTCGGCAAGCGGCCGGGGACTCGTCGGAGCCTCCGGGAGCAGAAAGCCGAGAAGAAGGGCCGAGAGCACTGCAGCGGCGGCGCAAAGCACCGCGGAGAGTGCCGGACTCACGTCCGCCGCCCGCTCAATCCATCCTCGACGCCTCACGCCTCTCTCCATGATGCCTCTCTTCTATTGCAAAACGTTGCCGCCGGGCCCTTTCGGGGCTCGTCCGCAGCGGTCAAACCCCTATACTACGGGATGCTTTGCGCCCCCAATGAGCGCGGCACCTACTTCAAGATTCGCTCTTTCAGCTTTTTCTTGGCACTATGTCTCAGTTTACAGCCCGATTTCCCGTTCATATTTACTGGGAAGATACGGATGCGGGCGGCATCGTCTACCACAGCAACTACCTGAAATACATGGAGCGCGCGCGCTCAGACCTGATGCGCCGGCTTGCCGTCTCGCAGGCGGGCGAGCTCACGAACCCCGACGGGCAGCTCTTTGTGGCGGCGAGCGTCTCGATCCGCTACCGCAGAGCCGCGCGCCTTGACGACGACCTTACGGTCGTCACCCGCGTGAAGCAGCTGAGGCGCGCCTCCATCGTCTTCGAGCAGAACGTCGTCAACGCGAAGGGCGAGCTCGTGACCGAGGGCGAAGTGCGCGTCGGGTGCGTAAACCGCTCGACGCTCGCGCCCTCCGCCATGAAGGATGAGCTCTACGAGCGCATCTGCCGGCTTCTCGATGAAGCCGAAGCCCCTGCGAACTGATTTCCCTTTTCTCTTTTAAACATTCATTTTTTCCTCAGATGAACGCTACCGCCGATCTTTCGATCCTCACGCTCATTGCCAATGCGAGCATTGTGGTGAAGATCGTTCTCGCCATCCTGATCGTGCTCTCGCTTGCGAGCTGGACCGTGATCTTCCGCAAATTCTTTGCGATTACCCGCGCCACGCGCCAGACGGACGACTTCGAGTCGCGCTTCTGGTCCGGCACCGAGCTCACGAAGCTCCTCGAGACCGCCAACCGTTCGCGCGATGCCGCCGGGATGGAGGAGCGCATCTTCGCCGCCGGCATGAATGAATTCATGAAGCAGCGCCAGTCGCCGGCCTCGGGCGGCGACGTCGTCAACCGCGTTTCGCGCGCGATGCGCGCCGTTTTCACGCGTGAAATGGACCACCTCGAAGGGGGGCTTCCGCTTCTCGCCTCGATCGGCTCGACCTCTCCCTACATCGGCCTCTTCGGCACGGTCTGGGGCATCATGAACGCCTTCACCGGGCTCTCGAGCCTCGAGAACGCGAGCCTCGCCGTCGTGGCTCCGGGCATTGCCGAAGCGCTCGTCGCCACGGCAATCGGCCTCTTTGCCGCCATTCCCGCGGTTGCCGCCTACAACTACTTCAACAACCGCACGGGCCGTCTTTCCAACCGCGTCGAGGGCTTCAGCGAGGAGTTCCTCAACATCCTCGAACGCCAGTCGCGGAGCTAACCTGCCATGCCGCTTCGCTCCAGCAACCGCCGCCGCGGCCTGATGGCCGAAATCAACGTCGTGCCCTACATCGACGTGATGCTCGTGCTCGTCGTCATCCTGATGGTGGCCGCACCTTTCGTGAATCCGAGCGTGGTGAATCTCCCCTCGGTCAACAAGGCTTCGAATGCGCCGGAAAAGGTGGTCGAGGTCATCGTCTATCCGGACGGCCGGATGTCGCTTCGCTCCGGAAAGGACATGAAGCCTACGGACATGCCGGGGCTCGTCGCCGCCGTGCGGGAAGCCCAGGCGGGTGACCCCAAGACCCCCGTCGTCATTGCGGCCGACAAGAACGTCCGCTATGAGGAAGTCGTCAACGTCATGAAGTCGCTTCAGGCTGCCAACGTCGAGCGCGTCGGACTCTCCCTCAAGGTGGAGCGTTCCGCCGCCGCGCGATAGGAGCGCGCCCCATGATCAAGCTCACCGAAGAAGAGATCACCCGCGAGCGCTTCCGCCGGGAAGACCGGAAGGACAGCCTCCCTGCCGCCATCCTTTCCGTGGCGGTTCATGGCGCCTTGTTCGCAGGACTCTTCACCGTGTTCCAGTGGAATACGGCCCCGGAGACGGTTTATGCCGAACTCTGGGCGCCCGAGGATGTTTCGGGCGGCACCGACCCGTCGGGCGTCGCGGAGAAGGTCCCCGAGGAAACGGGCCGCGACGAGGCGGACGCCCCGGAAAAGAAGGCGGCGGAACCCGAGCCCGAACCGGAGCCCCGGCCTGAGCCCAAGCCGGAACCTGAACCTGCTGCGCCGCCGGAACCTGCCGGGCCGACGCCAGAAGAGCTCGCCGCAGAGCAAGCCCGCGAAGCCGCTCGTCTTGAAGAGGAGCAGATTGCGCGCCAGGCCCGCGAGGAAATGGAAGCCCGCAGGGCCGAAGAGGAGCGCATTGCTCAGGAGCGCGCCCGCGCCGAGGAAATCGAGCGCATGCGTCAGGAAGCGATTGAAGCCGAACGCCGCCGCGCTCAGGAAGAGGAAAAGCGCCTCGAGGAAGAGCGTCTTGCCCAGGAGCGGCTCGCTGAAGCCGCGAGGAAGGCCGAGGAAGCGAAGAAGGCTGAGGAGGCTCGCCGCGCCGAAGAGGCCCGCATCGCTGAGGAGCAGCGAAAGGCTGAGGAAGCCCGCATCGCCGAGGAAAAACGCCAGGCCGCTGAGGCCGAAGCCCGCCGCATTGCCGAAGAGCTTCGGGTCGCCGAGGAAAAGCGTCAGGCCGAGGAAGCCGCAAGGAAGGCTGCTGCCGAAAAGAAGGCCCGCGAGGAAGCCGAGGAGCGCCGCCGCGTTGCGCAGCGCTTCCGCGAGCAGGAGCTCGCCCGCCTTTCGGCCAAGGTGGATCCGAACGCTCAGCGCTCAGGCACCACAACCGGCGACCGCAGGAATTTCCGGCGGTCCCTCACGGGATCGGCGCTTGCCACCTGGTCCAACCAGGTGCGCAGCTGCATCCGTCCCAACATTACGATCGACGTGCCCGCAACCACGCGGCCCGGTCAGTATCGTGCGGTCTACAGCCTCCAGCTTCTCCCGACGGGCGAACAGGTGGGAACGCCGAAGCTTGTGACCCCCTCGGGGTGGCCTGCTTACGATGCCGCCGTTGCCCGCGCGATCCGCCGCTGCAATCCGCTGCCGCGCCCAGGCGCGGGCGAGGACATGCCGCGCGAGATTTCGCTCAGCTTCGATCCGGTTGAGGACAAGCAGTAAGCACACCCCAGGCGCCTTTTCGCTGAAAGGCGCCCTGCAGAATCGGGTAGGAGGCATGGGATTAGTTCCCATGCCGTCCTCCCACACCACCGTACGTACGGTTCCGTATACGGCGGTTCCTAGTATCAAGGCTTAACGGCCTAACATGCACTCCATTCCACTGGGGCCCCTGCTAGTCCAATCCAAGTCCATCCCTGCTTCTCAAGGAAGGCGTCGCCAAGGGCTAGGTGTAGTATGGGACTGCAAGCGACTCGCCAGTATTTCTTACTGGTGTTTGCCCATTCCCATGCTTTCTGCTTGTCGATACCTCGTTTCTTGAGAGTCTCGTATTTCGTACGGATCTTCTTCCATCGCTTCCAGTAGATCATCCGGATCCTTCTCCGGATCCATTGGTCGATCTCCCTTGCCCAACCTTTGAACTGCGCCAGC
>NZ_WEHX01000033.1 GCF_009183815.1 Sutterella seckii
TAAGCCTTGATACTAGGAACCGCCGTATACGGAACCGTACGTACGGTGGTGTGGGAGGACGGCATGGGAACTAATCCCATGCCTCCTACCCGATTGATGCTTGAGGGCGAAATTACTTCCGGATCACGAGCATCGGCACCTTCGTTTCCGCCGCAATATGCATGGCGGTGGAGCCGAGAACCGCAGCCGTAAAGTTGCCGCGGCCGTGGGAGCCCATGACGATGAGGTCGAGGTTCCCGTTTGCAAAGCTCGGGAGCTCGAGGTCGGCCTCGCCGACAAGGAGCTGCGCCTTGACATTGAGGCCCGCCACTTCAAAGGGATCAAGCACCGGCTGAACGGCTTCATGGAAGCGCGTCTGCTGCTCCTCGTCGATCTCCTCGCGCGAGAGCACCGGCATCATCGGGTTCACCGGGTTGGGCGTGATGGGATCGGGCACGGGTTCCGCGCAATGCACGACCGTGAACTCGGGGTCTTCGCCGAAGAGTTCAAGGTGCTCGAGCACGTAGTTGGCGGCAGCGGCCCCGTAGGCCGAACCGTCGACGAGGATGCCGACCCGCATTTTCTTTTCGGGGAGCTTCGATTCGTCGCGGACCACGAGCATCGGCACGTGCGTCCTCGCAAGAAGGCCGTTCGAGACCGAGCCGAAGATGAGGCCCTGCACGGGATTGAGCCCGCGGGCGCCCATGACGATCAGATCGGCCTTCGAGGCCTCGGCCTCCTCGGCGAGCATCTTCACGACGTCGCCGTACATCACGCGTTCCGTTGCGGTGCGGAGCTTCGAACGGAAGTCCGTCTTTTTCTGGAGGTCCTCGAAAACGTTGACGCCCGTATCCTGGTAGTACTTTTTGACCTCATTGAGGCCGAAAAGGCGGATGAGCGATTCCGGCACGGAGTACTGCACGTTGACGAGCTCGATCTCGGGATCGGTCCCGAGGAGCGAATCGCGCTCAAGAAGGAAATGGATGAGGCGCGTGCTCTGGCTGCTTTCATCAACGGGAACAAGAATGCGCATAAGCTTCTCTTTCTAACAGAAGATTCTTTTAAAGGTCAGATCTGCAGATCCTCGGGAAGGCGGATCACGAGCACCGGGATTTCGGAGAGCGCCCCCACGCGGGCGGCGGTCGAGCCGAGAACGGCGGACTTGAAGCGCCCGTAGCCGTGCGAGCCCATCACGACGATGTCTGCGTTTTCATTGGCGTAGGCCGAAATCGCCTCGGCCGGATCGCCCTCGCGCTTCACGGGCCGCGCGTCGATGCCTGCCGCCGTCAGCGTGGCAAGAACCGGACTCACGGCATTCTCCCAGGCGCTCTGGGATTCCTTTTCGAAGAATTCCTTCGAGCTCGCAGGCGATACGCCGTCGATCTCGTTCTTCGCAAGGCTCACGTAGTCGGGCGCAATGCTGATCACGTCGACGGTGAGGCCGGGTCCGAAGAGGTCGAGATGTTCGGCAATGAAGTGCGCCGCCGCCTCGCCGTAGTCGGAGCCGTCGGCCGCGAGCGCAATCCGCATGTTCTCGCGCTCGGGGAGCCCCTTTTCGCGCACAAGGAGAACCGGAAGCGAGGAGTGCTCAAGCACGCTTCTCGAAACGGAGCCGAGGAAGAAGCTCTTCGCCGGGGAGAGCCCGCGGGAGCCCATGGCAATGAGGTCGGCGCGGAAAACCTGCGCCTCGCGCGCAAGCGACGGCCCGCATTCGCCGTAGAGAACGCGGGTTTCGACGGAGAGGCCAGCGCGTTCCGCGGTCTTCGTGCATTCGGCGAGCTGCGCGCGGCCTTCGGCTTCATAAACGGCGCAGACGGCTTCGAGACCGAAGCGGTCGATGATGCTCTCCGGAATCGCGTACTGCACGTTCGCGAGTTCGACGACGGGCTTTTCGCGCATGAACTTCGCGCGTTCGCCGATGAAACGAATGGCTTCGCGGCAGGAGGCGCTGCCGTCGCTCGGAATGATGATTCTCATGAGATGAATTCCTTTTTTCAATGAGATGCCGGTTGAGGCGCTTACGAGGCGTCGGCCGAAGGCACGAGAAGCACGGGGGTTTGCGTGAGGGCGCCCACTTTTGTTGCGGTTGAGCCGAGGACGGCGGATTTGAGGCGTCCCCAGCCGTGGGACCCCATGACGATCAGGTCGGCATTTTCTGCTGCGTACCGGGCGATTTCCCCTGCGGGGTCGCCGGCGCGTCTGACGGGCTTCGCTTCAATGCCGGCCGAGGCGAGGATGTCGACAACGGGCTTCACGGCCTTTTCCCAATCGCCCTCGGCCTCCTTTTCCAGGTAGGCGCGGGCGCTTTCGGGCGCGATGAAGTCGACCTCGTCGCGGGCGATGCCGGTATAGTCGAGCGTGACGAAAATCACGTCGACGCTCGGCCGGGGACCAAAGAGGGCCGCATTTTCAACGATGAAGCCGGCGGCCTTCCCGCCGTATTCAGACCCGTCGACCGCAAGGAGAATCCTCAGGCCCTCGCGTTCGGGGAGACCCTTTTCGCGCACGAGCAGGACGGGGAGGCCGGCGTGCTCGATCACGCTTCTTGAAACGGAGCCGAGGAAAAAGCTCTTCGCGGGCGAGCGCCCGCGCGAGCCCATGGCAATGAGGCCGGCGCGGAAGGCTTTCGCCTCGCGCGCGATCGCCGGACCGCAGTCGCCCTCGAGCACTTTGGTTTCGGACGCAAGCCCCGCGGCGCGGGAGATCGCTTCGCTGCCGGCGGCTTTCTGCTTCGTGGAAGCCTCATAGGCCCGCCGGAGCGCGTCGATGTCGATGCGGTCGATCACGTCGTCGGGAATGGGCGGCTCGACGTAAATAAGCTCGGACACGGGCTTTTCGCTCATGTACCGGGCGCGTTCGCCGATGAATCGGATGGCTTCAGAAGAGGAGGCGCTGCCGTCGACTGGAATGATGACTCTCATATTCATCCTCTCTTGATTTTGCCTCCGGGAGGCGCTTGGGGCGCCTCCCGGGGGATTATTGATTTTGAGGAGGACTCCCTTCGGGGAGAAAGGCGCAGCCTCAGTCCTCAATGCGGATGAGGAGCACCGGAAGGTGCGTAAGGGCCCCGATCTTCGTCGCCGTGGAGCCGAGGACCGCGGACTTGAAGCGGCCCCAGCCGTGCGAGCCCATGACGATCATGTCGGCGTGGTCCTTCGCGTACTTCGTGATCTCTTCGGCAGGGCTCCCCGTCAGGCGGACGGCTTCGGCTTCGATGTCGGCCTCCTTGAGAATGTCGAGGACGGGTTCCGTCGCTTCTTCCCAGAGGCGCGTGTTTTCCGCTTCGCAGCGGTCGCGCGTGTCGCGAAGAATGGGTTCGTATTCGGTGACGCCGGCGCGCGTGAGGTCGGAAAAGTCGCGCATGACGCTCACGACCTTCACCTCGGGCGCGGGTCCGAAGAAGCCCGGGTTTTCAGAAATGAACTTCGCGGCCGCGGCGCCGTAGTTGGAGCCGTCGACGGCAAGCACGAGCCTCAGGTTCTCGCGGTCGGGCAGCGACTCCCCGCGGGCGAGAAGAACGGGCTTCATCGTGTTGGCGAGCACGTTTCTCGAGACCGACCCGAGGAAGAAGCTCTTCGCGGGAGAAATCCCGCGCGCGCCCATGATGATGAGGTCGCAGTCTTCGTCCTCAGCTTCCTTCGAAATGACTTCGCCGGGAATGCCGAATCCGATCTTTTCCTCGGGATTAAGTTCTCTGACGGCAATGCTGCCCTCAAGGTCCGAGAAGATGCCCTTCGCTTCCTCTTCGGCGGCGGCGCGGACGGCGTCGAGGCCGAACTGCGTCATGACGCCCATCGGAACCGGGTGCTGGACGTTGATGAGAGAGACTTCAGGCTTCACCTGCATGCGGCGTGCGCGCGCGGCAAGAAGGTCAAGAGCGTTGCGGCAGGAAACGCTGCCGTCTACGGGAATAAGCACACGCATGGATGCCTCCTTTTTATGGATTTTTCTTCCGGAATCCGGAAGAGGGAGGAGCGGGCCGGCCGCCCCTCTCTTTGAGTTCATTATGGCATTCTGCGTGAATTAAATTTTGTTTTCAGGCGCCTGTTGATTCGGTAATTCGCAATGATTTGCGTTTTCTCAACCGAGAGAGGTGTCGAGCGCCATCATGATGACGAAGCCCGCAATCAGCGCCATCGTGCCGATGTCGGAGTGCTTCGAGAGGTGCGCTGCGGGGATGAGCTCCTCAACCACCACGTAGAGCATTGCGCCCGCGGCAAAGGTCAGCATGAAGGGCATGACGGGGAGGAAGAAGGAAATCGCGGCGACGACGACGAGGCCGAAGACCGGCTCCACGAGGCCCGAAAGCACGCCGAAGAGGAAGGCCTTCATGCGGGGGACGCCCTGGCCGAGGAGCGGGAGCGATACGGCCGCGCCTTCGGGGATGTTCTGAATGCCGATGCCGAGGGCGAGCGCAAAGGCAGAGGAGAGGGCAAGCGGATCGCCCGACATGGCGGCGAGTCCCGACGTGAGGCCGACCGAGCCCCCTTCAGGGATGTTGTGGAGCGTGATGGCGAGAAACAGAAGCTGCGCGCGGTGGAGCTTCGACTTCGGGCCCTCGGGCGTCGTCGAACCCGGATGAAGGTGCGGCATCGCCATGTCGAGGAACTTGAGGAAGACCGCGCCTGCGATGACGCCCACGGATGCCGTGAGCCAGGGGATCGAACCGTTCTTTTCAGCCATCTCGAGCCCCGGAATGATGAGGCTCCAGACCGAGGCGGCAATCATGATCCCGGCGGCAAAGCCGAGGGAAAGGGTTTCAGCGAGCGCCGTATCCTTTTCCGGACGGAAGAAGAAGACGACGGCGGCGCCGACCGTCGTGCAGAGGAAGGTGAAGCCCGTGCAGAGCGCGGTCCATTCAAGGGCTTTGAGAAGGAGAGGATCCATGGCAATACTTTAACTATCGAAAATCTGTTTTCAATAGTCTACCGCAATAGATAGAAGGCAGGCGGAGAAGCGCCAATAATAGAACGCTCCGGCCGCATCTTCTCAAATGGCCTCTGCCGGAGGGCGGGAAGTTGGGGAAAACACCTTAGCTCAGGCGATGCAGAATCAAAGGCCCGATCGCAATTTTGAAGGACGACTGTTTTCCCGGCGAGAGTTGGGGCGCCGGGCGAACTATATTTGTGATACTCACGACGTCGGACGCACTTTCCACGGGAGTCCGACATTTTGGCTCCGTCAATTCAAAAAATTTTTTAGGAAGCAGACACTATGCTTAAGAGCGATTTTGCAGCTCTCGCCCCCATGCCGGACGATCCCATTCTTGGCCTTGTGGAACTCTATAAGAAGGATCCGCGCGAAACGAAGGTTAATCTCGGCGTCGGCGTCTACCTCAATGAAGCCGGGTTTCTGCCCCTGATGGAGTGCGTCGAGGAGGCCGAGCGCCGTCTCCTTGAGCGCCACCTGCCGCGCGGCTACATGCCGATGTCCGGCATGCCGCAGTACTGCGCGAGCGTGCAGAAGCTCGTTTTCGGCAAGGACCACGCCGCCGTGAAGGCGGGCCGCATTTCGACCATTCAGACGCTGGGCGGCACGGGCGCCCTGCAGCTCGCAGCCGCTTTTGCCCACCAGTTCCTCGGCGTCACTCAGGGCGTCGTTTCCGACCCGACCTGGGGCAACCACATTGCGATTCTCAAGGCCGACGGCCTTGAAGTCGGCAAGTACGCCTATCTCAAGGCCGACCGCTCGGGCATCGACTTCGAGGCCTTCAAGGCGGCGTTGAACGCCCTGCCGGCGAAGACCCTGGTGCTGCTCCACGGCTGCTGCCACAATCCGACGGGCTTCGACTTCTCGCACGAAGAATGGCGCGAAGTCGTGAAGATCCTCGTCGAACGCGATCTTCTTCCCCTCATCGACATGGCCTATCAGGGCTTCGGCGCCGGTCTCGAGGAAGACGCCTTCGCGATCCGTCTTCTCGCCGATGAAGGCGTTACGTTCCTTGCGGCCACGTCCTGCTCGAAGAACTTCGGCCTCTACGGCGAACGCGTGGGCGCTCTTCACATCGTCTGCGACAACGAGAAGGAAGCTCAGGTCGTCACCTCGATCATGAAGCGCATCGTTCGTCAGGAATATTCGAACCCGCCCACGCACGGCGGCCAGATCGTTGCTGAAGTGCTTGGCGACCCTGAACTTGAAGCTTCCTGGAGGAAGGAAGTCGACGGCATGCGGGCCCGCATCGTCGGCATGCGCGAGGCGCTTTACGCCGCCGGCAAGGCCGAAGGCCTCGACTTCAGCTTCGCGATCAAGCAGCACGGCATGTTCTCCTTCACGGGCCTCGGCGCCGAGGAGATGGACCTCCTGCGCGAGAAGTACGGCGTCTACGGCGTGCGCAACGGCCGCATCTGCATCGCGGGCCTCAACCACCGCAACGTCGAATACGTTGCCAAGTCGCTCGCGGCGGTCTTCAAGGCCCGCGGGTAATTTGAGCAGTAAAGAAGGCTTCTGAGGAGATCTCAGAAACCTCCCGCAATGAAAACCCGGCGTCTTTCCGAGGACTGCCGGGTTTTCTTCTGTCCGTTCTTTGCGCTTTTCCGTGAGGGTGCCTTTCTCAGGGAAGGAGCTTCGGACTCATGCGCGCCTCAATTTCCCAGGCAATGCCTTCGAGCACCTGGGGCAGGATCCGGGCGGCCGACCCCCTGAAGAACTTTGTGTATTCGAGAATGCTGTCGGCTTCGTCGAGGTCGATGTGCGCGGGGTCCGTGAAGAGTTCATCGGGCAGATCCTTCGTGATGAGGAACCGGTCGAGGCAGCCGTGCTCCATCGCTTCCGCGACGAACCTCGCGGCCGGGTAGACGATGAGGGAGGTCCCGACCGCGATGAAGATGTCGGCCTCTCTGAGGATTCCGGGAATCCAGTCCATGCCGTAGGGGACTTCGCCGAAGAGCACGATGTCGGGACGGACGGCGCCGTCCGATCTTCCGCACGCCGGGCACGTGTCCTCAAGGGAGTAGGGAGCAAGACGCGGGAAATGCGCGCCGCAGCGCCGGCAGCGGCTCTTGAGAATAGAGCCGTGCAGGTGAAAGACGCTCGTGTCGCCCGCGTCCTCGGAAAGCGCGTCGATGTTCTGCGTGATGTGGAGGATCGAAGCACGGCCGCGCAGGCGTCTCGCAAAATCCGCAATCGCCGCATGCGCGGCATTGGGCTTCGCATCCTTCCATTCCCGGATCCGTTCGTTCGTTCCCCGGAGAAAGAGCTGCGGGTTCCTTTTCGCCTCCTCGGAATCAAAGGCATTGGTCGTCTGCCAGTTGCTCTGAGGATCGCGGTAGGTCGGAATGCCGCTTTCGGCGGAAAGCCCGGCGCCCGAGAGAATGACGATGACGGGGAGTTCCTTCTTCCAGCCCTTAGAATTCAAGTTGATTTTGTACATGTTTGATTTTCTTTATTTTCTGACATCCCTGAGAATGAACCGGGGACCCTCGTAGATCCGCGTGGGATTCCCGCGCTCGAGCGTTTTGGCGGCGCGCCAGGCGCCTTCTTCGTCCTTCTTCTCCGCTTCGATCCGGAGTTCCCCGAGCGCCGCCTGAAGCCTTTCCTCTGCCCGCCGTCGATTCATCCACTGCGACCGTTCGCCCGTTTCGCGCACGGCAATGCCGGTTTCGGTGTGCACGAGCCTCACGCCCGTTTCGACCTTGTTGACGTTTTGTCCGCCCTTGCCGCCCGAGCGAAAGCGCTCGAACCGCACGGGGCCGGACATGTCCGGACGCGGCGCCTCCCCGAGGATCGAAAGGTCGATGAACCAGTTCTTGCGACCGTGGTGGGGCCTCAGCGGACTCGGACAGATCCACTGGATGGTGCCGGCGAGCGCCTTCAGATCCGGGAGCTCCCATCGCGTGCGGAACCGGATCGATGCGCGGCCGCCCGCGACGCTGCCCTTCCTTTCGTCGACGAGTTCAATGTCCGGGAATTCCTTCCGGAGCGCACGGAAGAAGAGGAGCACGGCCAGTTCGCATTCGGCCGGGCCGCTTCCTGAGGAAATCTGCATAAGCATCTGAAATTGCCTCGCTGAAAGTGGTCAGCCCTTGCCGCCTTTGAAGCACCAGACGGGCACGAGCCGCTGCGTCACGCGCACCGTAGGAGCGAGTGCCGGAAGAATGTCGGCGAGCGCCCGGTAGGCTTCGGGAGCTTCGTCAAGCGTCTCCGCGCTGATCGATGGAGATTGAATGCCCGCCGCCTTCATTTCCTCGCGCAGGCGGCTGACGGTGAGGACGTTCTTTACCGCATCGCGCTTCAGAATCCTGCCGGCGCCGTGGGGGGCCGATTCGTTCCATTCGGGGTTCCCCAGGCCTTCGCCCAAAAGGATGCCGTCCCGCATGTTGATCGGAATGGCGACGGGTTCCCCCGCCTTTGCGGAGATAGCGCCTTTTCTCAGAATCGGCACCGTGTCGGAGCAGTCGACATAGTTGTGCACGACTGACAAAACGGACTCCATCTTCCATCGCATGCCGCCGCAAATGAGGCGGAGCATCGCCCGGCGGCTTGCCTCTGCGTAGGCGCAGGCGCCCTCGAGGTCTGAGAGGTAGTCGCTGAGGAGCCCGCCCGAAAGCGGCGCCTCTTCAAAAGCCCCCTTTCCCTTAGGGGACCCTGCAGCCTGAGCGCTCGCGAGCTGCATGTAGCGGCCGGCGACCTCGACCCCGACGCGGCGGCTCCCGGAATGGACCGCAAGTCAGAAGGCGCCTTCCTCATCCCGGTCGACCTCGAGAAAGTGGTTCCCGCCGCCCAAGGTGCCGAGCGATTTCTGCGCACCTGCAACATTGATGTGGCGGAGCACTCTGAAGCGCTCGAAATTGAAGCTGAGGGCTTCGGGGAGCAGCTTATCCCGAACCGCAAAGCCCGCGGGGATCTGCTCCCGCACAAGGGCGGATAGGGCGCCGAAGTCCGGGCGGCGCTTCATGCGGAGCTTTGCGAGCGTGACGCCGCAGCCCATGTCGATCCCGACGAGACCCGGGAGGAGAGTCTCGCCCACGGTCATCGCGAGGCCGATCGGGCCGATTTTTCCCGGGTGGGCGTCGGGCATCAGGCGGATTTTCTGATTCCGGCTCGATTCGCGCGACGCGAGCCACTCCGCCTGACCGCGAAGCGCAGGCTCGGGCGTGGAAGCGGACGAAGGCGGAAAGTAGCGCGCGACCGCGCAGGCGCCCTCAATATCGAAATAATTCATGACGTGAAGAAAGATCCTGAAAAAGACTCAGGAATCATTTTCCTCACGCCTGCGGCAGATTATGACGGACGAAGTGAAGCCGGCCTCATTCAATGGGCGCGATGTAGTCCGCAAACTCGAGTCTGTCGGGCTGGTTCATGTGCGCGTTGAGCCGGACGATCTTGAAAATCCTTCCCTTCGGCTTAACCCCAAGCGCACGCATCTTCGCGAGGACCGGATGGTCGTGATCCTCCCGGAGGCTCTCGGACTGCATGCGGGCAGGGCCCGCGTAATGAAGGATGAAGGCTTTGCCGGCAGGGACGCATTCGACGCTCTCATTGACCGGAATGCCTGCCGCCTTCGCAATGGACTCCCGGACGGAAAGTCCCCAGGAAGAGGGAAGCGACCCGTCCTCTGCCGGGGTCGGACTCACGGCAAGCGTCGATTTGACGAGCGGCATCCAGCCGAGCCAATCGGGGAGAATTTTGTAGATGTCCTCGTTTTCAATAAAGACGAGCCCCTGGGAGTGGGGAAGGAAGCAGAAGCTCTCGAAATCGGTCACCTCCCAGTCGTCGCGGCCGGGCCTGCGGCGGGCCATCCAGGCTTCAAGCGAGCGCTGCTCCTCAATCACCATCCGCAGGCGCTCCGCCTCCTTTTCCATATGGGCGGTTCGATTGCGAAGCTCCTCAAGGAGTTCCTCGGGAGACGCGTCGCTGATGAGCGCCTGCATGCCGCGGATCGGAATGCCGTAGCTTTTGAGCTGCATGGCGGCAAGGAATTTCGGGCTCGTCTGGAACGGATAGTAGCGGTAGCCGTTTTCGCGGTGCTCGGCCCAGAGGAGTCCCTGATCCTCGTAGTGCTTGAGAAGGTCGGGAGTAACTCCCATGTACGCAGCAAAGTCGCCGATTCGATATTGCATGGATTGAGCCTTCACGGGAGCGTCTCCGGATGAACATGAATGGATGGATCAGGCGGCACGGCGCTCCAATCCAGTTCCCTTTCTGATTTTATTGGATCTTTCAGAGCCTCTCGAAACATCTCCTGCGGGCGCGGATCTCCGCCTTGACCTGGGAGCTGCTCCCGGCCCGACAATACGTTCCATCAGAAAGAATCCTCAAGGGAGACCCAAAATGACTGATCTGTCACGCCGAAATTTTCTTCGCAAAAGCTTCGTCGGGAGCGCCGCGATCGCGGCCGGTAGCACGGCCTTTGCCGCATCGCCCGCCGGCATCTATCGTCCGGGCACGTACTCGGCAAAAGCTTCCGGCATCGGCGACGTCGTCGTCACGATGACCTTCGACAAGGACCGTATTACGGACGTCGTGCTCGACGTTTCGCATGAGACCCCTTCCATCGGTCAGGCGGCGGCCAGCGAACTGAAGCGCATGCTGATGGCTTCTCAGGGCGCCGGCATCGACGCCGTCTCGGGCGCGACCATCACGTCGAAGGCAGTTTCTCAGGCGGCGGCAAAGTGCATCGCGCAGGCGAAGGGCGAGATCCCGGTTGAGGTGATCGAAAAGACGGACGCTGAGAATGACGGCGACTGGCTCGGGAAACCCCCTGAGATCGACGAAAAGAGCATTGCGAAAACGCGCGAAACCGACATTCTGGTGGTCGGCTGCGGCACGGGCGGCATGTTCGCCGTAGCGGCGGCCGCGGAAGCGGGCGCGAAGGTGATCGGCATCGACCGCTTCGCGACGGGGACCGGCATCCGCAATGACCTGGGCGCCTTGAATTCCCGCTACCAGAAGGCCTGGGGCACGAAGATCGACAAGTTCGACTTCGTGACGATGGCGACCCAGTACGCCGCCGGGCATCTGAGCCAGGACCTCGTGAAGCTCTTCTGCGAAAAGTCGGGCGAAGCGATCGACTGGTACGGCGATCGTCTCAAGGAGCGCGGGGTTGAGCTCTGGCACGAGTCGGGCGACAAGGTGGACGAGTCCCGCTACGAGCATTTCGCGACCGGCCATTCGCCGCGCTGGAGAGGAACGGACGACGGTACGGGGAAGCGCCTTGACGGCAACCGCATCCTCTTTGACTATGCAGTGTCGAAGGGCGCCGAATTCGACTTCAACACCCGCATGGTGAAGCTCGAAAAGACGGCGGGCCGCGTCACGGGCTGCATCGCCCGGGACGGCGACGGCAAGTACGTGCGCTACGTCGCGAAAAAGGGCGTCGTCGTCGCAACGGGCGGCTACGCGCAGAACTATCGGATGATGGAAGCGCTCCAGCCCTGGAACCTCCGCATTATTGGAAGGAACGGCGCGATGCCGGGCGCTCACGGCGACGGCATCCGGGCCTGCCTCTGGGCGGGCGCGAAGATGGACGAAACGCACTCCATGATGATGTTCGACCGGTGCGCCCTGAGGCCGGATCAGAAGACGGGCGTCGAGACTGCAAAGTCGGGCGACAACGGCTTTTTCTGGATGGGCTCGCAGCCCTGGCTCAAGGTGAATGCGGACGGACGGCGCTTCATGAATGAATCGGGCACGTACGAAAACATTCTCCACGCCGACGAATACCAGAAGGGTCACTGCCACTACACGCTCTTCGACAGCAACTGGACGACCTATGCGCAGCAGTTCAAGATGCACGGCTGCTCGAGGCTTTATCCCTTCGAAAACGGCGCGGATCCCAACAACTCCTACGAAGTCGTGCGCGACAAAATGCTCCCCAAACTGCTCGAAAAGGGCTTCGTCGTGAAGGCCGATACGATCGAGGAGCTTGGTCGCAAGCTCGGTCTCCCCGCAGAGGAACTGAAGCGCACGGTCGATCGCTACAACGAGCTCGCTCGAAAGGGCGTCGACGAGGACTACGGCAAGGAATCCTTCCGTCTGACGCCGGTCGACAAGGCTCCCTTCTACGGCGCCAAGAACACCGGGTACGTGCTCTGCACGATGGACGGCATCCAGATCGACACGCACATGAACGCGATCGACACTGATGGCAGCCCCATCCCCGGCCTCTACGTGATCGGCAACGACAGCGGGTGCTTCTTCGCGAACGAATACCCGAATCTCGCCACCGGCATGGCCTGCGGCAGAACGGTCACCTTCGGGCGCATCGTCGGGAGCGAGCTCGCGCGTTCTTAAAAGAGGGCGCCCTGGAGGGGCGTTCTGAATGAGAAAAAAGGCTGGCGCTTAGACGGGCGTCAGCCTTTTTTGAACCCGCAGGCGCGGCGGGGAAAAATCGATTTCGAGAAACGACTGAAAGCCGCAGACTCCGTCGGGAGCGCTGCGGCTTCTTTATCGCGGCGGATTTTCAGATCCCGAAGGGCGCTTCACGCGCTCTTCGGAGCATTCGCGCAGTGTTCGGCCTCGGCGGCCCGGGCGCATCGTGCGCAGAGCGCTTCCGCTTCCTCTTCCGTGAGGTTTCCGTTTTTGAGCAGATCGCGCATCACGCAGGAGACGATGGCTTCGGCGAGTTTTCCGTTTTTGGAGCAGAGTTCGGCAATTCTGCGAAGCTCGGCTTCAGAGAGCTTCCCTTCCTGAGGGACTTCTTGGCTGGGGGCGGATGAGGTCATGAGAGTCAAATTCCTGAGGTCAATCGGCAAGATCGCTTTTGAGTGAAAAGTCAAAGTCCTCTTCCCGATATCTCACTTCCGGCCAGCTTTCAGCTGCGGCGGAGAGCGCATGAATGGGATTCGCGCATCTCACGGGCCAGGTCATGATGACGGCGCCCGTTGAGAGATCAGTGAGCTGAGCGGCATGCGGGGGCTCGGAGCATCCGGAAAGGATGCGCGAGAGCTCGCGGAGGATGGACGCGGGGTCGTCTGCATCCGTCATGCGCTTCACCCACCCGGCAATTTCGGCGACGCTTCCGATGAGAAAGCCTGCGCTCGAAATGCCCCAGTCGGGTTCCTCTTCGACGTCGGGGAGCGAGTCGGGAGCGGAAACATAAGCAATGCGTCCGTCCCGCGCCGGGGTCCGGTTGAGCCAGATCCTGAGGGCGCTCTCCTCGTCTAGAGCGGCGAATTCCTCTCTGCGTCTATGCATCGCTTCAGCATCCGCTGCTTCGCACCCAAGCCGGGCCGCCAGAAGCGGCGAGGAAATAACGATTTCTCCGGGGAAGTCTGCGAGCATCTGCGTGCGCGTCATGGGTTCCAGCGAGAGACGCATCGTCCGGGCTGAGTCGTAAAGCGCGTAATGACTGAAATCAAGCATGAAACGAAAATGAGAACAGGTCTTATTTTATGCCGGCCTGAGGCCTTCGGGACCGTTCGTTCTGAGCGGAATACCGTATTGGCGGCGCTTCCGGATCATGCGGACGGTTCAGTCCATTTTAGAAAGAAAAGCGGCTTCGGGCGGGAGAATTCCGCGCGAAGCCGCTCGATTGAGGTCAGTCGTCCGGACTGAATCTTAGAGCGCGAGCTTGACCGCTTCCGGGTCAAAGGCAATGCGGGCGTCGACCGCAATGGGCTCGCCGTCCTTGTCTGAGATCATGAGCGGATTGATGTCGAGCTCCTTCACGAAGCGGTGCACGTGCGCGAGCTGCGAGATCCGAAGGAGCGTTTCCTCGACCTTGTCCATCTGCGCCGGCGTGAAGCCGCGCGCGCCTTCGAGGAGCTTCACGCACTTCACCGAATGAATGAGATCCTTCGCGTCGATGTCGGTGAGGGGCGCGAGCCGGAAGGCCACGTCTTTCAGAACTTCGACGAAGACGCCGCCGAGGCCGAACATCACCATGGGCCCGAACTGCGGGTCGGTGGCGATGCCCGTAACGAGCTCGCGCTTCGATTTCACCATTTCCTGAATGAGGACGCCTTCGAGGCCTTCGAGAAGGCCCTTCGCCTCAAGCTTCCCGATGAGGTCGCGGTATTCGCGTCGAAGATCCTCCTCGCTCGCGATCCCGACGCGCACGCCTCCGACGTCGGTCTTGTGGGACGTGGTCTTCGAGGTCATCTTCATGACGACGGGGTAGCCGGTCTTCTCGGCAACGGCGACCGCCTCGTCCTCGGAATGCGCCATGCCGCTCCGGCAGATGCGAACGCCCGCGGCGTCGAGCACGTCGAGCGATTCGCGCGTGGTGAGCTCGCGGCGGCCATCGTTCGCCGCCGTGCGGAAGATCTGCATCACGCGGTTCGTGTCTTCCGGGAGTTCCGGGAACTCGCCCTCGGGGCGGGCCATCCAGAGCCTCTGGTCGTTGAGGCGCTTCATCGCGTCGGCGGCTTCCTCGGAATACATGTAGAAGGGCACCGTCACCTTCATCTCGGAAAGCTTCGAGAAGAATTCGCTCGTCGTCATGAAGACGCCGACGATGGGCTTCTCGGGGTGCGCGGCGCGGATTTCCATGAGGGCCTGCGCGACGTCGATGTCCTTCAAGCCGAGGAAGGGGAGGTAAATCACCATCACCATGTCGACTTCCGGGTCGGCGAGCACCGTTTCCACCGTGCGGCGGTAGTGATCAAGCGGCGCAGAAGCGATCATGTCGACGGGGTTCTTGACGGACGCGGCGGTCGGGAGGAATTCGCGAAGCTTCGCCTTCGTTTCGTCGGAAATCTGAGCCATCTGCATGCCGTGGCCGCAGACGGCGTCGGTTGCCATGATGCCGGGGCCGCCCGAGTTGGTGACGATCGCAACGCGGTCGCCCTTCGGAATCGGGCAGTTCGCAAAGACCTTGGCGCTCGAGAAGAGTTCGCGAAGGGAAAGCTCGCGGATGACGCCCGACTGCTTCAAAAGAGCGTCGGCGGCACGGTCGCCGCCCGCGAGGGATCCGGTGTGCGAGGACGCGGCCGAGGCGCCCGCGGCGGAGCGCCCGGCTTTGAGTGCAAGAACGGGCTTCTTCTTCGAGATGCGGGACGCAAGACGGCGGAAATTGACCGGATCGGGGATCGATTCCATGTAGAGCAGAATCTGCTTCACTTCCGGGTCGTTTTCCCAGTATTCGAGCGCGGTTTCAGCGTTCACGTCGGCCTGGTTGCCGATCGAGACGAACTGCGCGAAGCCGAGGTTGAGGTCCTTCAGAATATTGAGGATGCCGCCCCCGAGAGCGCCCGACTGCGACACGAAGCCGATGTCGCCCGCGACGGGGAGGCTTTCGGCAAAGCAGGCGTCGAGCGAAATTTCCGGATTGGTGTTGACGACGCCGAGGCAGTTGGGACCGACCATCCGCATGCCGTGGGCGCGCACGCGCTCGAGAAGCTCGAGCTCAAGCTTCGCGCCTTCGGCGCCCGTTTCCTTGAAGCCCGCCGAGATGACGACAAGCCCCTTGATGCCCTTCGCATGGCACTCGTCGACCGCTTCAAGCACGCGCGAGGCGTTGACGACGATCACGGCAAGGTCGACGCCGTCGGGGAGGTCCGCGACCGTCTTATAGGCCCTGAGGCCCTCGATCTCGCCGCCCTTGGGATTGACCGGGTAGATGCCGCCTTTGAAGCCGAACTCAATGAGGCGCTTGAGAAGATCGGAGCCGATGGTATGGGGCCTCGTGGAGGCGCCGACGACGGCAACGGCCCTGGGCTTCAGAATGGAGTCGAGCAGCATGGGATGAAGTTCCTTTGGAGTAGGGTTGAGGAGAGCGACGGCGCTTCGCGGCCTCGCCTCCCTGAAGACATGTTTTTTGATTGTATCGAAGCGGCCGCCCGGGAGGCGTCGGCCGAAATGCTTAACCTCAGGGCGAGTTTTCGCGTTGAAGCGAAGACTTCCTGAAAACCAGAGGGAAGTCCGCCCGCGGCGGCGTTGGATTGGGTGTTTTGCTTAGGCGCAGCGCGCCTTCCGTTGGTATTCTGAATCAAATTGGATATTCGCGGACTTGAGGGCCTCAGCGGCCCCGGGTCCGGCCACTTTTTGAGGAAGCAGTATGTTCAAGCAGCTCAAACCTTTTGCCGCGCTCTGCGTTGCGGCAGGCATTGCCTTCAGCCTCGCCGGATGCGGCGGGAAGGACGAGGCGGCCGCGCCCAAGGCGGCTGCGGCAGCGAAGACGCTCACCATCGGCGTCTCTCCGGTGCCGGGCGGCGACATCATGAATTTCCTGAAGCCGAAGTTCACCGAGAAGGGGGTCGAACTCAAGGTCGTTGAATTCTCCGACTACATCCAGCCCAACATGGCGCTTGCCGACAAGTCGCTCGATGCGAACTTCTTCCAGCACAAGCCCTATCTCGACGACTTCATGAAGCAGCACAACCTGAAGCTCGAGAGCCTCGTGCCGGTCTTCATCGCGCCGATCGCGGTCTATTCGAAGACCCTGAAGGACCCGAAGGCAATTCCCGACGGGGCTTCGGTTTCGATTCCGAACGACCCGACGAACGGCGGCCGCGCGCTTCTGCTTTTGCAGCACCTCGGGCTCATCAAGCTCAACGACCCCAACAATCTCTTCGTGACGCCCGCTGACATTGTCGAAAATCCGAAGAACCTCAAGATCATTGAGGTCGAGGCCGCGCAGCTGCCGCGCTCGCTCGACGACGTCGCCATGGGCGTCATCAACTGCAACTTCGCGCTCGGCGCGGGCCTCAACCCCGTGAAGGACTCGATCGCCATTGAAGCGAAGGATTCGCCCTACGCCAATGTGGTCGCGATCCGCGCGGGCGAAGCCTCGCGCCCGGAAATCCAGACCCTGAAGGAACTCATGAATTCGCCTGAACTGAGGAAATTCATTGAAGACAAGTACCAGGGGTCGCTGCTGCCGACCTTCTGATCTTCCGACCGCTTGATTTCTTTCAAGCGCATTGATCAAAAGAGCAAAAGAGCCTTCCCGAACCTTAACGGCGGCGGGGAGGCTCTTTTTTTACTCTCGGCGCGCCTTTCCCAATGCCTCAGGGGACTTGCGGTATTACCTGCAGTCAGTCACTTTCTCCGGCACGGCAAGACGCCCTCAGGCATGATTTCGAAACGGGTCGCGGATCCGTTCTCTCTAATCCCGGGCCAGAGGCCCCGCCCCGGCAGCAGACCACGCCGGCGCGGATGCGCCCGCCCTCGCTTAAACACTACAGAACCGGATTTCAATCATGCAGAAACGTGTATTCCTCAAGCGCTCCGTTGCCCTCGCCGCCGCCTTTGCCGCGGCTCCCTTCCTCGCCGCCTGCGGCAAGGCCGATGAAAAGGCCCCTGCCGCTGCCGCTTCCTCCGCAGCGCCCAAGGCCGCCGCTCCCGCGAAGGTGAAGGTCGCCGTGACGGCGGGTCCCCATGCCGACATCGTGACGAAGGCCGCTGAAGTCGCCAAGAAGAACGGCCTCGACGTTGAGGTCGTTGAATTCACCGACTACATCACCCCCGATACCGCGCTCGCCGAAAAGCAGCTCGACATCGCCGTCTATCAGCATGAGCCGTTCCTTCAGAACTTCAACCGTCAGAAGGGCACGAACCTTGTGGTCGCCGCCAAGGCGGTGGTTCAGCCGATGGGCCTCTATTCGAACAAGATCCATGCGCTCGACGCGATCCCTGAGGGCGCGAAGGTCGCGATCCCGAACGATCCCTCGAACGGCGGCCGCGCCATCATCCTTCTTGAGAAGGCCGGTCTCGTCAAGGTGAAGGAAGGCGCTCCGGCGCTTCCGACCGTGCACGACGTCGCGGAGAACCCGAAGAAGCTCCAGCTCGTCGAGCTCGAGGCCGCGCAGCTCCCGATCAGCATCAGCGACCTCGACATCGCCTGCGTGCCGATGAACTACGCCGTTTCGGGCGGCCTCGACGTGAAGAAGCAGGGCTTCTACTTCGAATCCTTTGATGCGCCATTCGCGCTCATCATCATTGCCGCCCGTCCGGACAATGTTGAAAGCGAACCCGTGAAGGCGTTCGTGAAGGCCTATCAGTCGCCTGAAGTTGCCGAATTCATCCGCGGCAAGTTCAACGGCCAGATTCTGCCCGCCTGGGAAGCCCAGAAATAAGCGCCTGATTCAGGCAGTCTGAGAAGCTCAAGGAAAGCGTCGTTCAGAATGATGAGCGGCGCTTTTTCCGCTTCGGGCTAAAATTTCCAGACATTCCGGCAGCTTCCTCTGCCCGACAGGATTCAAATTTGCGTAATGCATTCAATTTCCGGAGAAAATCCATGATTCCCACTCGCCATCCGATGGCTGAAATCATCGAGCGCCGCGGCGCGCTCATCATCGACGGCGCCATGTCGACCGCCCTCGAGTCTCTCGGCATGGTTCTGAACGACTCGCTCTGGAGCGCCCGCGCGCTGATCGAGCATCCTGAATACGTGCGCGAGGTTCATCGCCGCTACTTCGAAGCCGGGGCGAACGCCGCCATCACGGATTCCTATCAGGCGACGGAAGCGGGTTTCGGGGCGAAAGGCTTTTCGCGCGAGGCAACGGCGGGCTACATCCGCCGGAGCGCAGAGCTCGCGCGTGAAGCAAAGAACGACGTGCTCCTCGAGCATCCGGACTGGCTCCCGGGCGACCTCATCATTGCGGGCGCGATCGGCCCTTACGGCGCGTATCTCGCGGACGGAAGCGAATACACGGGCGCCTACCATCTCACGCGCGACGAATACGTGAAGTTCCATGAGCTTCGCCTCAATGCGCTCCTTGACGGGGGCGCGGACATCCTCGCGATCGAAACGCAGCCGAGGCTCGACGAAATCGAGGCGATTCTCTCGATGATCGAAAAGCGCGACATCACCTGCTGGGTGACGGTGACGCTGAAGGACGGCGAAGCGATGCCCGACGGCACGTCGCCCGAAAAGCTCGCCGAGGTGCTCGATGCCAATCCTCAGGTTGAAGCCTTCGGCCTCAACTGCGTGAAGCGCGAATGGGTGGAGCCCGCGCTCGAAAAGATGCGCGCGAAGACGAAGAAGCCCCTCGTCGTCTATCCGAATTCGGGTGAAACCTACGATCCGGTGACGAAGACCTGGCACGCGCAGGGCCCGCACGAACCCTCCTGGCAGCACTTTGTGCCGCTCTGGGAAAAGACGGGCGCCCTTTGCATCGGCGGCTGCTGCCGCACGCTCCCGCGCGATATTGAGGAGATCTCGAAGATCATCGAGGCTCAGAAGAAGGCGTAACTAAACGCCTGTTCGCTCCGAGGACGGCGCATGCCTCCTGAGTAAAAAAGCTCCCGCTTTCCTGATCGAAGGCGGGAGCTTTGATTTTTGAGAGAAGGATCTGCCCGAAGGCGGTTTTTCTCCAATGGCGGAAAGAACTTCAGGCGTCTTTTACTTCTTCCAGCCGTAGAACTCCGTCACGGTCTTCCAGGCGATGCGCCTCAGGAATGCGCTCGTTTCAGGCGGAAGGGGCTTCTCGCACTCGCCGGCATAATTGATGTCGACGGGCGAGCGGTTGAAGAGTGTGCTGTAGAGCACGGCGCCGTAGAGGTAGGAGCCGGCGGCAGACGGATGGCTCTTGTCGGGCATGTAGAGCTCGAGCTCAGGCCTCTCGCGGATCGCTTCCATGAAGGCGAGTCCGACCGGGATCACCTGCGTCTTTGCATCGTTCGCGATCCGGATCGTCGTGTCGGCGAGCTTTTTGATTTCGTGGGGCTTGTCCTTTTTGGGCCAGGTCATCACGACCATCGGGACGCTTCCGGCCTTGCGGATGATGTCGGAATCAAGCTTCACGTATTTTTCGAAGTAGGGCGCGCGCTTTGCGGACGTGGCCCCTGCGGAATTCTCCTGGAGGAGAACCACGTCGAACATCGGATGCTCGAGCTTCCCGTCCTTCACTTTGGCGTACGGGTCCTGCTCATGAGGCGACAAATAGAACGCCATGTCGTGGAAGGAAAGCGACCCGGAGCTGATGGTGAGAAGCCGCGTCTTCATGTTTTCCTTCGGCTTCCCTTCCTTCATGAAGCCGCGAAGGTACGTGTGCACGCCGCAGTTGTAGAAGGAGTAGGAGTTGCCGACCAAGAGCGCGACCTTCGGGGACGAGGCGAGAGGCGCCGTGACCTCAGGCTTCACGGTATTTTCAAGCGCTGATGCCGAACCCGAGAGGAGGATGCCGGCAGCGAGACCGGCTGCGATGAAGAGCGTTTTCATTTTTCAAATCTCAACGAAAGAAATCAGAACTTGTGCACGAGACCAACCGCAACCTGCTCGCGGTCGAGGTCACCGTCGCCGTTGTAGATGGAGTAGCGCGAATCGCCGAGGCCTTTTCTCCCTTCAAGATGAGAGACGACGCCGTAGACGTTCGTGCGCTTGCTTAAAGGATAGGTGTAGCCCGCGGCGACTGCCCAGTAGCCCGCATCCTTTCCGAGGGAGCCCTCCTTATTGCTCGCAATGTCGCGGCCGTTTTCGCCGTCAACCAGAATGCCGCTCAGACGGATGACGCCGCCCGCACAGGGAATCTTCGCGCCCAGCATGAAGCTGTCGCCTTCCCAGTTTTCAATCTGGGCGCTGCTGCTGCCGCCCGTTTTCGGCGTGATTTTGATGCTCTGCAGGGAGCCCACGCGATCCAGTCCCCAGCCGCGCTGGTAGGCGGCGAGGAGCTCCATGAAGCCGAAATCATAGGAAGCGCCGAGGAAGAGCGTCCTCGGGTTCTTGTCCTGATTGTCCGCTTCGTCCGCGCGCTTGAGGATGATTTCCTCGGCGCCGACCATCATGCCGAAGTTCCCGTACTTCCAGTCGAGCGTTCCGCCGATGAACCGCGTGTTGTCGGACCATTCGGCCGCCTCATCGCCCTTCGTATTGAAGGACCCGGAGAGCACCGCCGTGAAGCCCGCCACGGTGGGAGACTTGTAGAAAATGCCGTTGTCGACGCGCCCGCCCTTGCCGTAAAAGAGTAGGCCCGCGTCGCCGTAGGTGACGCCGAAAGGCGTAAAGCGCGAGATCCTCGTGAACTGGTCGGAGCCCGAGAGGGGCTTCCCGGCGCGGCCGAAAGCAATTTCGCCCAGATCCTTATTGAAGATCGAAAGCGTCGACTGACGTCCGAAAATGGTGCCGGCGGACGAGAGTTCGCCCGAGTCCGCGGAAAAGCCCGATTCGAGCACAAAGCGGACCTGCCAGTCGTCGTTGAGCGCTTCCTTTCCCTTGAAGCCGAAGCGCGAGCCGGAGGACCGTCCGGAGACCATGGCGAAGGTGTCGGACGACTCGCCGTTGTTGAGCGTATAGAGGAAGCCGGTGTCGATGCGGCCGTAGAGGTCGACGTCGGCGGCCTGCAGGGCGCCGGAGGCTAAGAGTGCGGCGGCAATGAGGGAAATGCGGAATGACTTCATGGTGGTGCTCCTCGAAAGAGGCTCTGTTTGAGGGATGCATCAAACAATAGAAGCCGAGCGTTTTTTGCGAAACGCCCTGCCGCGCAAAGTAGCTTTGCGGTTTCTGCAAAGGATCGCGCAGAAAAGAGGTTTGAGCGGAGATAGTTCTCCTCATGCAATGAGGCATGAGTCCGGAAAAATTCCTGAATGAAGATGCGGAAGCCGGACCCCGGCGACGATAGGTGAGGAACCGGGCGTCTCCATTCGATCTTTGGTACTCAGTAAAAAGAGACCTCGAAGAAGATGGCTGCAGTTGACAAATGGATTAGCTTCTTTTGGTGATGAATTTTCTTGAAAATCAGTGATTACCCCTAATTTTCTCTTCGTTTTGTATCCGTTCTGACCGGCAGAATGCCCGCCCATAACAGAACTCAATGCAGCCGCCTGCGGCTGCCGCATCCACTACGGAGACCATTTTGAAGAATTCATTCAAGCTCGCCGCAGCTGCCATTGCTCTTTCCGCGGCCTTTACTTCGACCGTTCATGCCGCGGGCTTCCAGCTCACCGAACAGTCCGCGGGTGCGCTCGGCCGCGCTTACGCCGGCGTGGGCGTCGACGGTACCGATCTTTCGGGCGTCTACTTCAATCCCGCCACGATGGTTCTTCATCCCGGCACGCAGATGCAGGCGGGCTTTGTCGGCATCGGCCTCAATCTGGAATATGCAGGCGACAACGGCACGAAGGAAAACGGCCGGCAGGCAAGCCAGGCAATTCCGCACGGGTTCATCACGCACCAGATCAACGAGAGCACCTGGGTGGGCCTCGCCATGACGGTTCCGTTCGGCATGGGCACGGAATACAACGACAACTGGGAGCATGCGGATCACGGCATTTCGGCCACGATTCTCACCTTCGACTTCAACCCGAACGTTGCCTGGAAGGCGACGGAGAAGCTGAGCTTCGGCGCGGGCGTGTCGCTGCAGTACGCGCAGGCGGATCTCAAGAAGCGCAATGTCCTGGCCGGTGAAGGAGCGCAGGCCATCTCTGCGGAATCTGAAATCGATGCCGACAGCTGGGCCTGGGGCTTCAACCTCGGCATGATGTGGTCGCCGACGGAAAATTTCCGAGTGGGCGTTTCCTACCGCTCGAAGATCAAGCATGATGCGGAAGGCGATTTCACGCTGAAGAATGCTCAACTCGCGAATGGCGCATCGGTCAATGGGCAGGCGCTGGTCCAGCAAGCCCAAGGCTTGATGAGCAAGCCGGGTGCGACGTCTGCTGATAAGAGCCAGGCGGAGCAGCTTTATAAGTTGGGAACAGTCCTCAACATGCAGTCCTTCGACGGCTACGCCACGGTTACCGCTCCCGCCTGGGCCATGGCTAATGTCGCCTGGGACGTGAATGACCTCCTCAGCCTCTACGGCACCTTCCGCTGGGCGGACTGGTCGTCCTTCGACGAACTCGACATTACGACGAACGTTCCCGGCGTCGTCGGGCAGGTGGTCAACAAGTGGAAGGACACCTACATGGGTTCCGTCGGCGCGGATCTTCGCCTCACGAACTGGTGGACGCTTCGCGGCGGCATCGCCTACGAAACCTCGCCGATCGACAAGCCCGAATACCGCACGGCCATCATCCCGGATGCCCGCCGCTGGTGGTTCGCCGTGGGTTCGAGCTTCAAGTTCGACGACAACCTCGTGATGGATCTTGCCTTTGCGCACCTCCACGGCGTGGGCGAACGGAGCCTCTACGAGAACGGCGAGAAGATCGGCAAGTTCAGAAAGCTTGACGCCTATCTCATTGGCGCTCAGCTGCAGTACAAGTTCTGATGGAGCATGATCTAAAGGGGGCTTCCATAAATTCGGAAAGCCAGTTTTTCCACTTCGCCGACAGTACCCAAAACAACGCCGAGAGCCTCAGCACCGATCCGATGTTGAGGCTTTT
>NZ_WEHX01000034.1 GCF_009183815.1 Sutterella seckii
CTTGGCTTTCGTTCACGAGTCGCGAAGAGACCTTGTGAAGGTTGTCGTTGCGGGCATTCGCCACGCGCTTATGCGCGCGTGCGAGCCTGCGGCGCGCCTTCTCGCGCCGGCGGCTGCCCTTCTTTGTTCTTGAAAACTGCCGGCTTCTGCGGCGAAGCGCCTTGCGGGCGCGCTTCAGATGCCTCGGGTTGGGTTCCTTACGGCCGTTCGATACCGTAAGAAGATCCTTGATGCCGACATCAATGCCGATGACCTGATCCTCATAGATCTCCTTGAGAGGCTCCTTTTCAGCAAGGCCATCCTCCCAGAGGACGGCAGCGTAGTAGTCGCCGGCGGAATCGGCTTCAAGCGTGATGCTTTTCACCTTGCCGACGATCTCGCGGTGGATCCTAGCCTTGATCGGCTCCATCTTCGGCACGCGCACGTAGTTAGGACCGACGGAGACGTTGGTGCAGTGATAGCTTGACTGCGGCCCTCTGCGGGATTTGTAGTGTGGGAAGCCCGCTCTGCCCTCAAAGAAAGCGCGGTAGCTCTTGTTAAGATTTCGGACCGATTCCTGAAGCGCCATCGAATCGTATTCCCTGAGCCATGCGTACTTCTTCGACTTCTTGGCTCTGACGATGAGCGGCTTGATCTCGTGGATGAGGTTGAGCGATACGCCCCGCGTGCGGTAGTAATGCTTCTTGAGGAACAGCGCCATGTTCCAGCACTTGCGGACAGCACCCCACTGCGCCCAGAGAAACGTCTCCTGAGCGGCAGTTGGATAGATGCGGAATTTCGCAGCGCGGAGCATGTGGCAGTTAGAATAAGATTCAACATTGGATCATAAAATGATATTATATCAAGAGTTAAATTGAAGTCAATGATGAATTCAATGTTCCAGTTTCGCATTACGGCAAAACTACATGTACCTTTGCATTTCACGACGAAATATCGCCGAAAAAGATGACTGCAGAGGCGCTGGAAAGCGTGCCGGCAGCAATCAGGATTGCGGCCGGAGATTTAGGCTGCAGCCTTCCGAAGTCGAATGATGAGGCGGATCTTGTGCGCCTGCTCGTGAGTTATTGCATCAATGAGATGAAATAGCACACTGCTGTAGATGCAGTCGTTCCGGACGGTATGCGAGGAATATCGGGAACCCTTGAAGGCGGCGGAGCCGGGCTCTTCTGGTCGCGCAGTTACTTCGCTTGTTCAGTAGGCGGCGCTTCCCTGGAGGTTCTTTTAAAAAACATTGAGAATCAGACAAACGAATAGCCGCCATTCCTCCCCGCCCCTTCCGGGGCGAGGGCTCCTGGCGGATTTTGCTGATGAAGAAGAAGAGATACTTCAGGGACGTTTCTGAAAACGCGCGGTTGCAAAGCGTCGTCTTGCCGATGCGTCGGCGGCCGGTCAATACCAGCATTCGGCTGCAGTCGCCGGCAGCCTGCTCCGACAATTTCGACAGGACTTCAAACTCGCGCCTGCGTTCATAGAAGGGAAAAGGCATGTGTTCGATGAGTTCCCCAAAAAATTATGGCCGTAAGCTTATGCTTGTAAGCTTACAGCCATAATTAAATTTTATCCAAAAATAACAATCGCCTAATTGAATTCGACCTTCATGGTCAATTGCGGATCTTCCAGCCTTTCGTGAGGAGTATCACCGCCAGCGCCATTGCCGCGAGCGCCGTGACGCCGACAATCACAAGGCTCCCCCAGGGATTGATGTCGCCGGTGCCGAAAAAGCCCGACCGGAAGCCGTCGACGAGATAGAAGAAGGGATTGAGTTTGCTAGCCGCCTGCCACACGGGCGGGAGCGACTCGACGGAATAGAAGACGCCCGAGAGGAAGGTGAGCGGCATCACCACGAAATTCATCACCGCTCCCATCTGGTCGTACTTTTCCGCCCAGAGCGCGGTAATGAGGCCGAGCGAGGCCATGATCATGGAGCCGAAGAACGCAAAGGAAAGAATGAGGAGCGGCTCCTTCACCGGCGGCGCCGCCCAGAGCGCGCAGAAGAGATAAAGCCCCGCGCCCGCGAGCATCGAACGCACGAAGCTCGCGCAGATGTAGGCGGCGGCAACGGCCGGTCCCGGAATGGAAGGAAGCAGGATGAAGACGAGGTTTCCGGAGATCTTCGACTGAATGAAGGAGCTCGCCGTATTGGAGAAGGCATTCTGGAGCACCGTCATCATGATGAGGCCCGGAATGATGAAGGCCGTGTAGGAGACGCCTTCATAAACCGGAAGGTGCTTTGAGAGCGCCTCGCCGAAAACGACGAGATAGAGCCCGCCCGTGAGCACGGGAGCCAGAATGGTGTGAAGCCACACCTTCATGAAGCGGACGACTTCCTTGAGAAACAAGGTACGAAACGGTATCCACATTTGATCAGGCTCCCGTGAGCGCAAGGAACACATCCTCGAGATCGGGCTGCCCGACCGTGAGGTTTTCAATTCGAACGCCGGCGGCGCGAAGCGCCTCGAGCTTTGCGAGGGCATCATCGGCGTCGGCAAGCCTCAGAGCAATGTCCGAGCCATGCCGCCGCATGAGGTCGCCTTCGAGCGACTTTGGGAGTTCCCCCTCAACGATCCTGCAGCGAAGCACCCGTCCGTCAAAGCGCGAAAGGAGCGCTTCCGTGCGGTCGAGGGCCGCCACCTCGCCCTTCTTCATGATGGCGATCCGCCCGCAGAGGGACTGCGCTTCGGCGAGGTAGTGCGTGGTGAGAATGATCGTCCGGCCTTCCCCATGAAGGCGCCCGATGAAGTCCCAGAGGTGCTCGCGAAGCTCAACGTCGACGCCCGCCGTCGGCTCGTCGAGCACGATGACGGGAGGCTTGTGTACGAGCGCCTGGGCGACGAGGACGCGCCGCTTCATGCCGCCCGAGAGAACCCGCATGGAGGCGTCTGCTTTGTCCGAAAGCCCGAGGTTCGAGAGGATCTCGTCGATCCAGTCGTCGTTATGGCGGATGCCCCAGTATCCCGACTGAAAGCGAAGGGTTTCGCGCACGGTAAGGAACGGGTCGAACGTGATTTCCTGCGGCACGATGCCGAGCGACAGGGACGCGGCACGGCGGTTTTCGCGCACGTCCATGCCTCTCACGAAGATCCTTCCGCCCGTCGGCGTCGCGAGCCCCGCAAGGCACGTGATCAGCGTGGTCTTCCCGGCGCCGTTGGGTCCGAGAAGACCGAAGAATTCGCCTTCCTCGACATCAAAGCTCACGCCCCGGAGCGCCTGCGTTCCGGAAGCGTAGCGTTTCTGAACGGCATCAAACCGCACGGCAGGGACGCTCACTTTGGGGTTCCTTTCCTTTGTGGAGTATCGGAAAACTGAATCTGACGGTTCAGATCATTAGAAATTGACGCCGAAGACGCTGCGGAAGATTTCCGCACCCTTCGCGAGATCCAGACGGTCGGGGTGCGTTTCGCTTTCGCGGCGCTTTTCCGCACGCTCCGGACTCACGACGCCGCCCATGAGCTTCGTCATTTTTTCAAACTGCGCGGGATCGATGCGGCCGCGGCAGATGAAGGTCTGCGCGAGCGTATTGTTCTTTCCTGCAGCGACCAGGCCTTCGGCCGTGCGCTTCATCCAGGCCTGGGAGTCCGGATCGTTCACGTCGCTTCCCATCGTGGCGAAGCACCCGATGGTCTTTCCTTCAAAGCGCGGGGCAATGGCGCGCATGTCGGCGGGCGCCTCTTCGAGGTCGCGCCAGTAGCCGAGAAGAACGGGATTGAAGGGCGTGAGATCATCGGGCAGTTCGGACGGCTTCACGAGAAGCGCTCCGGGGAGCGCGTCCGCGATCGCGTGGCCGAGGATCATGGTGTTGCCCGTACGGGAACTGATGACGATAAGGGGTCTTGTTTTCTGCATTTTTCGTCTGCGCCGGACTTTCTGATCGTCCGGTGCGTTACAGGAAAGCTTTTGGGGGAAATGAAATTGTCGGAGGAAAACGGGCTCGTCAGGCGCTCTCTGGGACCGGCGCGCCGGCGCTCTGCTCCTCATGGGCCTTTGCGACCTCAAGCAGCCGCTCGGCAATGGCATCCGAGATCACGTGTTCGAGTTCGCAGGCAATTTTCTCCGACATGGCCTCATCGAGCTCAAGCACCGTGCGGCTGAAGTGCTTCACCGCCAGATAGCGGCGGACGATTTCCGCAGCAACGGCGCGGCCTTTTTCGGTAAGGCGGATCGGACTATAGGGCTCGTACGAGATGAACCCTTCCGCTCTCAGTTCGCGGAAGGTGAGCGCAACGGTCGAGCGCGTCACGCCGAGCTGCTCGGTAATCCGGCAGGCGCGCGCATGACCCTTTTCCTTTTCCTCAAGATAGATGTACTTGAGGTAGTTCTGACGCGTGGGCGTCGTCGGGGAGTCTTTTTCGGAAGCCCTGGCAGAACGGCCCCGCACTTTCTGAATCTCATCCGACATGAGTTCCTATCTCCGGGTTTTTACTCTCTTTTTCGATTCTGCCCGAAGACAGAGCGCTCCGCCGCGCATTGTCGCTCATTGACAATGAGTGACGGATGAAACAATGTTTGACATTTCTAACATTATACTGATATATTCGCGCCGTTGAGAAGCATTCTCATTTTTATTTCGATTACGCTTCTCAGAAAGATTTACTTTTCGCTTTGAGACGCCTCCACCCCAAGGGTTTCCAGAAGCGAACCACCCCGCGAGCGGTCAGTCATGATGAATCATCCTTCCGGTGCATCCGCCAAGGCGCCCTCCACCTTCGAGGCTGGAGCGCGAGAAATGAATGAAGCGGTGAAATCCCGTGCACCCGAAGCCTTCTTCGCGAACGCCGAAGATCCCCTTCACAATGCCTTCAAGGCGAAGGCTGCCATTCACTCGGGACCCGGCGGAATGCCTCTTCTCGGCGAAGACGCGAGAAAGCGTCTCCTTGAACTTGCCGACACCCCCCGCACCGCGAAGTCCCTGGCTTACATCCACGTGCCTTTCTGCGAAACGCGGTGCCTTTACTGCATGTTCTATCAGAACCCCTTCAAGGAAGAAGCGGTCCATGAATATGCGAAGAAGCTCGTGCGCGAAATCGAGATGTGGTCGGACAAGGCCTCTCAGAACGCTTATCCCGTCCATGCCGTCTACTTCGGCGGCGGCACGCCGACCGCGTTCTCGCCCGACGACCTCCGGCTCGTTCTCGGCGCCCTGAAGAAATACCTCCCGCTCGCGAACGACTGCGAAATCACGCTCGAAGGCCGCATCCACAATTTCGGCGACGCCAAGATGGAAGCAGCGCTTGAAGGGGGCGTCAACCGCTTCTCGCTGGGCGTCCAGACCTTCAACAGCAAGGTCCGTCAGTCCGTGCAGCGCGTCGACGACCGCGAAACGATTCTGAAGCGCCTCGACAAGCTCTGCTCCTACGACAACGCCGCGGTCGTCCTCGACCTGATCTACGGCTTCCCCGGCCAGACGATGGAAGTCTGGAACGACGACCT
Organism: Sutterella seckii; assembly: GCF_009183815.1. GTDB lineage: Bacteria > Pseudomonadota > Gammaproteobacteria > Burkholderiales > Burkholderiaceae_F > Sutterella > Sutterella seckii. Next base: position 5,428 of record NZ_WEHX01000034.1, read on the forward strand.
TAAAACTGCGGCAAGCCTTCCGCTTGACGGCATCGACTGCTATCAGCTCAATGTCTTTGAAAAGTCTCCGCTCGCGCGCTACATCGCGAACGGGGAGCTCCCCGCTGCCGCCGATCAGGCGCAGAAGGCAGACATGTTCGCGCGCTCCGTCGAATACCTCACGGGAGAGAACTGGCGCCGGCTTTCCAACAACCACTGGGCGAACAACACCCGCGAGCGAAACATCTACAACGCTCTGGGGAAGAGCGCCTGCGACTGCCTCGCCTTCGGCTGCGGCGCGGGCGGGCGCCTCTTCGGCAACGCCTTCATGATGGAAAGAAAGCTCGCCGACTACTACGCGATCCTCGAAAAGGGCGAGAAGCCCGCGGCCTTCCTGATGGCGCCGAAACCCAACTGGCACCTCCTGCGCACCATTTCGGCCGACATGGAATCGGGCTCGATCAGCCTCGCGAAGATCAGCCGCGCCTTCGGCAATGTCGACCTAGAAGGCATGGCCGCTCCGATCCTGAAGCAGTGGACTGAAGCGGGCCTCCTTGTCAAGAAGGGCGAATGGTACTACCAGACCGTGGCCGGTCAGTACTGGCACGTCACGCTCGCACAGCTCCTCATGAACTGGCTCGAACCCATGCTCCCGGGCGCAAAGCCCGTCGGCATGCCGATGGACATGGGCTCTCCCGAAGCCATGAAGCACATGGGAGCGGGAGCCGGTCCGGTCACGCTCGAGTCGCTCGCCGCCATGATCTCCCGCATTCCCTCGGGCGTGCGCGACATGGCCCGCATGATGCCCCGCCCGATGCTCATTTCCGCGCTCAAAGACATGCCGCAGGAAAAGCTCGACCACATGGGAACGGGCGTGAAGCGCGAAGACGTTCTCCGCATTCTTGAGGACCTGAAGCCCGCAGAAGTCGACGCTCTTCTCAAGGATCCCATGGGATTTGCCAAGACGAGGGCCCAGGCCAAGCATCCCGGAGCTCCCGCGCATCTGGCGTGACGCCCCATACCAAACACCCCAAAAGAAAAACCAAGAAAACTTCTACCACCCGATATCAATCATGAAAGCTCAGAAACTTTGCATGCTCGCGAGCGCTTTTTCCGCGGCAATTCTTTCCATGGGTACAGCTCAGGCTGCTGATGTCACGACGGAAGACGTCAAGGTGACGCCGGCCGTGTCGAACAGGAACTGATGGACGTGAATATGTCTGTGGGCGTTATGACTGAAGATGAAATTGCTCAGTCAAGCGCCAAGACAATCGCCGACATGCTCGATGACATTCCGGGCGTTGAGGTACAAAACGACGGCAGCCAGGGCCTCAAGCGCATCAGCATTCGAGGAATGGGCACGTTCCGTACTGTCCTCATGATTGACGGTCAGCGCATTACCGAACATAAGTCCATGTCCGGCACTCCGATTCTGATTGATCCTTCGGCTGTTGAGCGTATTGAAGTCATCAAGGGACCGGCCTCCGTGCTTTACGGTTCCGATGCCATCGGTGGTGCGATCAACATCATCACCAAAAAACATGCTGAACGCCCGTTGCAGGGTGAAGCTGCCGTTGGTCTCGATACCTCCGGCAGCGGCAAGACCGCGTCCGGCAGCATTTACGGTACTGCTTCCGGCTGGACTTACCGCCTCAATGCGTCCGTGGAAAACTACGGCGATCTCGAAACGCCCATTGGGAAGGCTGAAAATACCGACTTTTCCAGTCGTTCTGGCAGTCTTTTCCTAGCCTACGATGTCAACGAAAACATCCGCATTGGCGGAACCCTGGATACTTATGACCTCGATACCAATTCAGGCATTCAGGTTAATCGGGATACTTACGATGACTTCTATGTGAAAGTCCCGGAATGGAGACGTTCTAAAGGAGCTCTCTTTTACGAACAAAAGAATGTGAGCGACTATCTGGCTCGCGTCCGCGTCGACGTTTTCCATCAGAAAACTCATAAGGAAATGGAAAATCGCGTCTATCTCTCGCCGATGCCCACTATGAAAATGCATATGGACAATGCCGCTGACAACGATTTGAAGCAAAGCGGAGTCAGCATTCAGACCGATTGGACGCTCGGAGAACACTACATCATCGCCGGGTACGACTTCTCTTATGATGATTTGGACGCCACATCTGACTATCAGAATTTAGTCAAGACCAACAAAATGCCCTTTTTTGCTGGCGATCAATCCCTTGGTCACTATGACGCCAGTCAGACTCAGCATGCGCTTTACGTCTCAGCTGAATCTCCTATTGGCGATACGGTGAAGGTCAACTACGGCGTGCGATACAACTGGGTTAAGGGCGACGCGGACAACCTGACCTACACATATACCGTTGCTAACGGTCAAACCTACGGCGGTCCCACAACATCCTCGAGCCACAATAGTTCTTCTGATGGGAAGGCCGTCTTCAACCTCGGCACTATCTGGTATCCGGTTGATAATCTGGCGCTGAGAGCCTCCTGGGCACAGGGTTATCGCTTCCCCATCATGCAGGAACTTTATATCGACACTGCTATGGGCGGCTCGCTCACTTATGCGAATCCTCAGCTGAAGCCTGAAACGTCTGACAACTTCGAAATTGGCGCCCGCTGGAATGCAGATCATATTCTGCTCGACGCTGCACTCTTTTATAGCAAAACCAAAGACTTCATCTCGACAGTCACTGTTGGTGAGGACATCAGCAGATATGAAAACATTTCAGACTCCACATCTTATGGTCTGGAAGCATCCGTTTCCCTGCGAGATCTGCCTTTGAATTTTGAGCCCTATACAGACTTCACGTTCATGCGCAGGAAGAATGAACAGGACGGCGGCATTTCAACCTACGACTCCGGCATTTCGGAAATCACGGCTCGTTATGGCGTGCGTTGGTCAGGAAATCACGATGGTCTCGGTCTTCATGCTGATGCTTATGCGGTCTCCCGCTCTGGTTCTGATGAAGTGAATCTCACAACCGGAAAACTCGCGCAGCATATCGGCGGCTCAACCACTTACAACCTGACTGCAGGCGTGAGTTTTGGTCCTCAGAAGGACTATTCGCTCAACGTTGGTCTTTACAACATCACGGACAAGCTCTACACGAAGTCCGGCTCCACATATGAAGCCGGCCGCTACTTCACTGTGAAGCTCAACGCCCGCTTCTAACCAGACACTCATGTCCTGTTGAGTGTTGATCACAGTCCCTGCGGTTTTCCCGGCTGCAGGGACTGCGGTCGCCTCTCCCCTTTCGAAACCTCTGTGGGTGCCTCACGATGAATCCCCCCATCAAACGCTACTGGGAAGCGCGCGAGCTCGTCCTCATCGGCGTTTTTGCCGCTGCGGCAAAGCTCTCGAGCCTCCTCATCGCCCTTGCGGGCGGCGGCATGAATCCCATCGGACTCGTCGCGAAGAATCTGGTCTACACGACCCTGATGATCGTTCTCCTCACAAAGGTTCCGAAATGGGGGACGCTTCTTCTCTTCACGGTCATCTCCATGATCGTGAGCGTCTGTCTTCTGGGCGGAAGCCTCACGCTTCTCCCTGCGGCGCTCGTCGCCGCGCTCATCGGCGAAGCCGCCGTCTGGATTACGGGCGGTGCGGGCAAGCGCTGGGCTCCCTGGGTCGCGGTCGGCATGTACGACCTCATGAGCAAGGGACTGTCGCTCGGCGTTTCCTACCTCTTCATGCGTGAGAGTCCGGCACTCATCACGATCATCATCCCGATCGTCGCCTGCGGCTACCTCGGATCCCTCTTCGGCCTCTGGTTCGGCTGGAAAACTGTTGGAGAACTCAAGCATGCGGGCTTTGTTCGCTAAAGGCGCCGACTCGAGCGTGCTCAAATTCCTCGACGCAAGGACGAAGCTTGCCGTCACGCTCGCGGTCGCCATTCTCACCGTCGCCTGCTCGGGCGTCATCTCGCAGATCGTCATCTTCGCCTCGAGCCTCATCTATGCGCTTTATCTCAAGCGCCCGGGGCTCCTCGCCGTTCTCTACGGCCTCATGGCCGTCATGATGGCGATTGCCGCGCTTTTCGGGCTCCTCCTTGAAGAGTGGCTCCCCGCCATGGGCGGCATCACGCTTCGCGCGCTCTTTGTTCCATTCATGCGCGGCCTTTCGATGATGAATGTCGTCATGGTGCTTGCGATGACGACGCGCGTTGAGGACCTCCTCGCCACGCTCGAGCGCATCCGCCTTCCCTTCTGCATCTTTTTGCCGACAGCGGTGATGCTCCGCTTCATTCCGACCTTCACGAACGACATCCGTCAGGTCTGGGAGACGCTTCGGATCCGCGGCTGGCCCGTGGGTCCCGTGATGATGACCTGCCGGCCGCTTCTCTGCGCGCGCCTCATCCTCGCTCCCATTCTCTTCAGGGCGCTCAAGTCGTCCGAAACCCTCGGAGTTGCTTCAGAGCTCAAGGGCCTCGGCACGACGAAGCGCACGATGCGCACCGACGGCCGCACGATGAAGACGATCGATGCGCGGGTGCTCTCTTTCCTCTTCGTCTTTACCGTCCTCACGGTCCTCGCGGAAATCTTCCTCCGCCACATCTGGGCCGCCAAGATCACCATGATGCATTAACCCGGAGACGCATTCGATGCCGATGATTGAATTCAAAAACGTCTCCTACGTCTACGCCAACACCAGTGAAGAGGCCGTGAGAAATATTTCGCTCACGGTGCACGCGGGCGAACTTAAGGTCGTCACCGGCGCCTCCGGGTGCGGGAAGACCACCCTCATGCGGCTCGCGAACGGCCTCTGCCCGCAGATCTACGGCGGAAAGGTTGTGGGCTCCGTGCGCGTCGCCGGCTGCGACGTTTCGGAAACGCCCGTGGCGGAGCTCGCCGAACACGTGGGCACGCTTTTCCAGGATCCCGAAGAACAGTTCTTTGCGCTCAACGTCGGCGACGAAATCGCCTTTGCATTGAGAAGCCGCGGCGTTGCTCCCGAAACCATTGAAGAGCGCGTTCTCGCCGCCGCCGACCGGCTCGGCATCACGGACCTTCTCAAGCAGGACATTCACGAACTCTCCGAAGGCCAGAAGCAGAAAGTTGGGCTCGCGAGCATTCTCGCGCTCGGCCCCCGCGTTCTCATCTTCGACGAGCCGAGCGCCAACCTTGATCCTGAAGCGACGGAGTCGCTGGCCGTCACGATGGGAGAGCTCAAGAAGGAAGGCGCCGCCATTCTGGTGGTCGACCACAGGCTCTATTGGCTCAGAGACGTCGCAGACGAAGTGACCGTGATGTCTAAGGGCCGGATTGAAGCCTCGGGCTCCTGGGAAATGCTCCGGAACGACGCCCTGCGCGCCCGCTGGGGCCTGAGAAAAGCCGACGTCGCCGATCCGCGCGAGACTCTTGCCCCGATCAATGTGGTCTTTGAGAGACCGGTTCCTCTTGACGAGGCGGAAAAGAGCGTCTTCTCCGCCAACCGCATGTCCTTCGCCTATACGCCCGAGAAGCCCGTCTTCACGGACGCGTCCTTTGCCGTCCCGGCAGGCGTCACCGCGCTCATTGGGAGCAACGGCACGGGGAAAACCACGCTCGCGCGCATTCTCACGGGCCTCAACAAGGCCGAAGGGTCCTTTGCCGTCTGCAGCAGCCCCGTAGGCGAAGGCGGCCTCATGCCGCATTCGGGGCTTGTGCTCCAGAACGCCGACCATCAGCTTCAGATGCGCACCGTCCGCGAGGAGGTAATCTGCGCGATGGAAGCGGGCATTGCTGCGATGAACGCGAGGAAGAGCTTCTGGCATCGATTCGCCCGCGTGAAGTTGAACGCGAGTCAGGTCCGGCGCGCCGAGGAGATTCTGAAGAGCCTCAACCTCACGCACCTTGCCGGCCGCCACCCGCAGAGCCTTTCGGGCGGCGAAAAGCAGCGCGTCGTCATCGCCTGCGCGCTCGTGAAGAACCCTGCCATTCTGATTCTCGACGAACCGACCTCAGGGCTTGACGGCGCCAACATGGCCTGCATCGCGAAGCTCCTCAGGGATGAAGCCGCCCGCGGCCGCGCGGTCTTTCTCATTACGCACGACCTTGAACTCCTCGGCATCTGCGACAGGGCGCTGAGGATGAGGGATCTTCAGCCATCCCCGGCCTCTTCTACCGAACCCCGAAACACCCATTGACAGCTGCGGGGCTTCAATTTCCGGAGCCCTGCGCAACCATCCTCCCTGATCCAAAAGGACGCAAACGAACATGACCATCGAACGCATCACCCCCACGGAAGCCGAAGCCGCAACCATCAACGAACTCATGAACGCGAAGTTCCCGGTTACGGTCTCGTCCATTGCCGGGAAGCTCGGCATGACGGAGATCGAAGCCGCGCGCCGTCTCCCCGCCGACCGCGTCTCCTTTGTGACGGGCGACATGAACGAGCGCTTCGACGACCTCTGGGCGGCCCTTGCCGCCTGGGAAAAGGCGACGCTCTTCATCACCCACGAGGGCCACGTCTTTGAAATCGCGGCGAAGCTCTCGACTGGCAAGCGCGCCATGGGCTACTACAACATCCTCGCGAAGGACGCCGTCGTGGGCGGGCACCTCGCCTACGAAAAGATCAAGGCCGCCGCCTTCGTCACGATGCCATTCATGGGCCGCGAATCGCTCTCCGTCCTCTTCTTCGACGCCGAAGGGCGCGTGAGCTTCTCCGTCTACGCGGGCCGCGAAAACCACCGGATCATCGAATCGGTGAAGACCGCGTTCTTTGCCGACCGCGAAAAGTTCTGCGCCTGATTTTCTTGAGGGAATAAAAGAAATGACCAAGCCCCTTCTGATTGTGAGCTCCAAAACCGGCAACACGCGGATCATCGCTCATGCCGTTGCGGACAGCCTCCCGGACGCGCTCCTCACCACCGCCGAAAAGCTCCCTGAGGACCTCTCCGGCTTCAATCCCGTCGGCCTCTTCTTCTGGTGCGACCGCGGCATGGCCCCGGAAGACACGAAGGCTGTCGCCCCGAAGCTCGCCGGCAAAAAAATCGCCTGCTTCGCCACGATGGGCGGCGACCCGAAGGCCGAGCGCGCGCTCGAATGGATGAAGAAGACCTCGGAAGCACTCGTCGCGGCCGCTCCGGGCGCAGAGCTTGCCGGCACCTTCCTCTGCCAGGGACGCATTGATCCGGAACTCTTCGCGCACATGTCGGCCATGATGGGAGGCGAAGTCTCTCCCGAACGCGAGGCGAGAAGAAAAGCGGCCGAACATCATCCGGACCGCCTCGACGCCCTCAACGCCGCCGCGGCCTGGCAGCAATTCTTCAACTGATCATCTCCTCGATGCCCTTTTCCCTTAAGCGGGAAAAGGGCGCAAGCAGAAGAAGGGGAAAATAAACATGGAACTCTCCGCAGACAGACTCGCCTACATCTACTCGATGATCGGCCCGGCCGGCGTGGCGCTTGTCTTTGTGGCCCTCTTTGCCGTCTACCTTGCCGTCTGGCAGCTGATTTACATGACGGCCGTCTGGCGCAACTTCCGCCGCGACTTTCTCGACCTTGAACGCGGCAACGAACGGTGCCTCAGGTTCGTGGATCCGAACAAGGCCAACCCGCTCATCCGCATCATCTACGAAATCGTCACCACGCACGGCGAGCACTCGGACGACATCCGCGCTGAAGTGGGCTACCTCTTCCACCGGAACTTCAAGCGCGTCACGAACGGCCTCTGCTGGCTCAAGCTCATTTCCGTCGTTTCCCCGCTTCTCGGCCTTCTCGGCACCGTCTGGGGCATGGTCGACGTCTTTCAGAGCATGAGCGACGTCACGCACGCCAACGCCCAGATTCTCGCGTCGGGCATCTGGTCCGCGCTCATCACCACCATCATGGGGCTCTCGGTCGCGATCCCGACCCTCATGTGCTACTACTACCTGATGCTCAAATTCAGGGGCTTTCACATTGAAGCGATCGAGCACAGCTACCGCGCGCTCGAAGTGATGAGAAAGATCCGTGCGAAGCGCGCCAAGGGCGCCGACGAAAATTCCGGTCTCTAAGAGGAGCGCGCCATGAATTCGAGCTTCTTCGACTTTGACGAGGAGCCCCAGATCGATCTCACTCCTCTGATCGACTGCCTCTTCATGCTCATCATCTTCTTCGTCCTCACGATGAGCTTCTCGCGTCCGGCACTGGAGATCATCCTTCCGGAAGCGAAGAACGCGGAGTCGAGCCACGAGAGAAATGAAATTCTCCTCTCCGTCAAGGCGGACGGGACCTATGCGGTCAATACCGACCCGGTGACGCTCGACGAACTCTCCCTCAGGCTCGATGCGGATCCCGACAAGCTCCTCAACATCTACATGGATGAAAAAGCGCCCTTCGCCGCCTTCGTGAAGGTGCTCGACCTCGCCAAGGTGAAGCGCGCCGGGCGCTTCGTCATCAGCACGCGCGATCCGGGTTCCGCCCCGGCTCAGCCCTCTGAAGAGAACGGCGATGGCGAGCGGTGAGTCCCATTTCGCCACCCGGGCGGCGCGCATTTCCGTCATTGCCGCGGCAGTGGCGGCCGTGCTTGCAGCGGGCCTTGATGTGGTCGAGAAGGTGATCGCGGTGCCGAGCCTTCCCGAGGGGATTCTGCGCGAGCGCGTGACCGTCACGGAATTCCGGCGCATTGAGGATCCTCAGGTGAAGCCGAAGGTTGAGGAGCCGCTCATCGAACATACAGCCGACGAAAGCGCCTTCGAAGTGGACGCGAAGCCCGAACCGCCTCCAGAACCGGAGCCGGAACCTGAGCCCGAGCCGGAACCCGAACCCGAGCCGGTCGTTGAGCCTCCGCCTCCCCCGCCGGAACCTGAACCAGAGCCGGAGCCTGAACCCGAGCCCGAACCGCCGCCTCCTCCTCCGCCGCCCCCTGAACCAGAACCTCCTCCGCCTCCGAAGCCGAAGCCAGTTCCCAAACCGGCTCCAAAGCCCGCTCCCAAACCCGTGAAGCCGACACCGAAGCCCGTGGTGGAAAAGCCTGCTCCCGCTGAAGAAGCGCCTTCTGAAGCTTCAGCGGGCACGAACGGCATCGCCGCATCAGGCGGCGCCGGAGGCGTCTCGAACGCGGGCGGCAACGCCGCTTTGGGCGACGAATCCGCGGCGCTTGCCCTCATCGTGCGCGAAATCGAAGCGCATAAGCGCTATCCGAGGCGCGCGAGGCAGACGGGCATTGAAGGCCGCGTTGTTCTTTCCGTCGATATCGACGCAAACGGCGTGGTGCGCTCGGTTGCCGTGGGCGAAAAGCACAATTCGGTGCTCCTCAACCGTGCGGCACTCCAGGCGGCCGACGGCCTGGTCGGCATGAAGCTTCCGCTCTCGAAAGCCATGACAGTGTCCGTCCCGGTAGTCTTCACGCTCAAATAGTCTTCCCAGCCTCTGCGCAAAAGCGCTCCCCGGAACGCAATCCGGAGAGCGCTTTTTGCTGCTTTGAACCCTTGCGGGCAGGCGTCAATGGACGTCAATCAAAGCGATACATGATGCCGGCGCCGACCGTCCAGTTGACAGCGCTGCTCTCGGTCATGGGGCTGTCCTTCACATCGTCGGAAAGACGCATCGCGCCGAGCGTGCCGAACGCCACCCAGTGCTCGTCGATCGCGTAGGAGGTCTTCACGCCCGCCGTATAGGCAAGGCCGCCCTCGGGATGGTATTCGTCGAGGCCGCTCCTCGCAGCTTCGTTCCTCGAAATCCCGAAGTAGTAGTCGTTGAACTTGTCGTTCGCCCAGAGGACGCCGACGGAAGGCGTCACGACGAGCTTAGAGAAGCGAAAGTCGTAGGAATAGTCCGCACCCACCAGAACGCCGTCCGATTCGCCGAGAAGATCCGCCTTGACGCCGGCAGAGATCTTGCCGAAGCTGCCGGCCCACTGGTAGGAAAGCATGCCCGCGAGGCTCGTCTTGCGGTCGTCGAGCTTTTTGACGGCAGCGTTGTCGGAGCGGTCCGTTTTGAAGTACATCGGCATCCAGCTCACGCCGAGCCGAAGGCTGTGGCCGCCCTCTTTGAAGAGATACGCGCCGCCCTCGATGCCGTTCACGTAGAAGCGTTCGCCCTCGTACTGAACAACCGGAAGCGGATACCACTGGGGATCCGCGTCCTTATAGACGGGGAAATTAACGAATGTCGCGGCGCCGAGCGAAAAGCTTCCCGCAGCGACCGCACCCGCGGCGGCTGCGAGCATCAGCGCAACGGTCCCTGAAACAAGAGTCTTCTTCATTCTTCTTCTGGTCTCACAAAGCGCCCTGGAGCGCATTGAAAATCTTTGATTTTTATTCATTCGCCTTCAACAAAGGCGGACCGCAATTATATCGAGCGCAGGATTCTGTGAACAGTTGTTCACTTCGCGAAATGCAAGCAAATGTATCCCTCTGCTTTTGCCCGGAAGAATCAATGAAGGCGCTTGCCCGATGCCGCTAGCGAAGTTCGGCTTTGGAAAGAGAAGCGCAGCGGACGCGAAAAAAAAGGCATTGCAGCCAGAGATGCCTCTGTTGCCGCAATGCCCTTAGCTCTGAAAAGCATGCTTCGGGAAAAACTTTTTCTCCGTGCCGGAGAAGCTCAGGTCAGCTCGCCGCAGCGAGCGACGCCTCGGCCGAGCGCCAGTCGCTTTCGGCCATGAGGGGAACCGTTGGGAACTGCCGGACGGAAGAAACGTAGGGGAGCTCCACGAGCTCGGACGTCATGTTCTCCACATAGCTTCTGACCGCGCCCGCGAGACGGAACTGATGGAAGGAGCCCGCTTCCGTGAGGCGGATCCAGTCGCCCCTGCCGCTGACGAGGCCGGCGGCGCGCCAGTAGGGTTTGGGGAGCGTCACTTCCCGCACAGCCCGGCGGCCCGAATAGACGGCGCCCAGCCACTTGTCGAGCTCGGGTTCAATCAGGTATTCGCGTCCGAAGAGACGTCCTCGCGCGCCCGACCCGAAAACGAGCCGGTCGGCGTCGCCCATGGCAAGCGACCGGTAGAGGCTCCGTTCGCGTTCGGAGCGTCCCCAGCCGAGCGCCGAGCGCACCTCCCATCCTTCGCCGGGCAGGAGCTCAAAGGCGAGTGCATGCTCGGATGCAAGGAGTTCATCCGAAGCCGCGCGGAAGGTTTTCTCGGCTTCGGCCGGGAATTCGGGCTCGCCTGCCGCACGAAGCGTGAGGCCGTCAAGATTCATTGAGGAAGCGGTCCTGAGGTCGCTCTCCCAGACTTCAAGCGACTGTCCGGGCAAACCGTAATTGAGTTCAATCGCGACGCTCGCTTCGTCGTAGGAAAGAAGACGCTCAAGCGTCTTCACGACCGCATGGGCATCCTCCACGCGTCCTGCCGCGCGGCGCACTGCAGTGTTGAAGGATCGCACGGGAAGAAGGAAGCGCGTGACGCCGCCCGCAAGCGCGGCTTCCATCTTTTCCTCGGTAAAGTGATGCACGCGGGCATCGAATTCGATTTCGCAGTCGTTCGCGAGCGGAAGAATCCTTCTCGCGTTGGAAAGAATGCGCAGAATGTCCACGGGCTCAAGCGCCGTGGGATTGCCGCCCCCGATGCGAAGCGCCTGAATGGGAGTTCCCGACTGCGCATGCTCGCCGCTCCAGAGGCGCATTTCGCGCACGACAGCATCCGCATAGCGGCTGCTCTCGAGCTCGCGGTAGTCGTTCTGCCAGCAGCCGCACCCTTCGCAGCGCGTTTCGCAGAAGGGCACATGGATTTCCGCAACCGCCTTTCCGCGGCGCGTACGATCAAGAAGATTCTCAATCTCTTCGTCGGCCGCAGCCCCCGTCAATACTTCAGCCGGAATGACTTCGGAAGACGAGCCCTCAGCGGCATTCGCAAATGCCGTTCTGCGGGGATCGGACGAAGGCGATGCGCGCCAGTCAAAGGACGCGTTATCGGACGTGGGGCGGGCGAGCGGATGAGAGACGACTTCAGACATGGCGGGAGTGGGAAAAATCTTAATCGCAAATGAGAATAATTCTCTTTTATGCAAGATTATCACTCCCCGCGCGCCGGCGCACCTCTTTTGGCCCGGCGGTCCCGATGAACGCTATCGGGAAATCCCGGATTACTGCGAGATCTTGCCGTCCTCGCTCTTATGGCTTCGCGCCGATGCCCAGAGCTTCGAGCGGTCAAAGTCCGCCACTTCGTCGACGGGCTTGCCTCCCAGGGCCTTCACTTCGCCCGAAAGCCTGCGGATTTCCGCGCTCTGCGCCTCAACCACACGCACGAGCTCGAGGATTGAAACAGCGTACGGATCCTTATCGCCCGCGCTCACGCCGTAGGCATGGAATTCCTGTTCCTTAGGCTTCTCTTCCGCGGCCTTCTCCTCGCATCCCGGCTTCTTTGCAGTCTTCGGGCACGTGGCGCGGCCCGGCACGCCCACAACGACGGCACCCGCGGGAACGGGCTTCACGACGACGGCGTTCGAACCGATCTGAGCGCCGGCACCAACGGTGAAGGAGCCGAGGACCTTTGCGCCCGCGCCTACCACGACGCCTTCTTCCAGCGTCGGATGTCGCTTCGCTCCCTTGGTGAGGGACGTTCCGCCCAGCGTCACACCGTGGTAGATCGTGCAGTCGTCGCCCACTTCCGCCGTCTCGCCGATCACGACGCCCATGCCGTGGTCGATGAAGACGCGGCGGCCGATCTTGGCGCCCGGATGAATTTCAATGCCGGTAAGGAAGCGCCCGACGTGGGACACCCAGCGGGCGAAGCTCTCCCATCCCTGAAGCAGACACCAGTGCGCCGCACGATGGATCACCACCGCATGAAACCCCGGATAGGAAAAGATGATTTCAAGCGTGCTGTGCGCAGCCGGATCCTTTTCCCGGATGGTTTCAATAAGTTCCCTAGCGTCACTGATAATCGACATTGAATTGGCCTTGAGTTGAATGAAATCGTTTGCTTCTAAAAAATCTTCGCGTCAGTCGGAGGATTCGGGCTTGCGTGCGGACTGAGCCTTTGTTTTGCTCCCGATCCGCTCCTTCTTCGGCTGAATGATGGCGGCGCAGATTCCGCGAAGGAGCGCGAGTTCGTTCTTAGACAACCCCGAGCGGCTGAAGATCCTGCGCGTCATGTCCATCAGATGCCTGGGGTTGGCGGGATCATGGTAGCCGCAGGCTTCCATCGCCTTTTCCCAGTGCCCGTAGAAGCCCTCGATCGACTCGCTCGACGCGGGCTCATCGTTTTCGAAGCGCCCCTGCCAGTCGTAGAGCTCGCCTTCCTTTCCGTCCGCAGCAAGGAGCGCCATCTGCATTTCGTAGGCGGCAATCTGCACGGCCTGAGAAAGATTGAGGCTCGGGCTCTGGGGATCAGCGGGAATAGCCGCACACCCCTGGCAGAGCATGATTTCTTCGTTGGTCATGCCGCTTCGCTCGGTGCCGAAAACGAAGGCAAGGTCGCCGTCCATCTGCTCGAGCCAGGCGGTCGCCTTCCCTGCGGCTTCCCGCATGGGCGAGAGCTTCGGACCGTATTCGCGGTCGTAGCCCGTGAGCGCCCAGGCAAAGGTGACGCCTTCAAGAGCGTCGGCGAGCGTCTCATGCATGCGCGACGCTTCGAGCACGTCAATGGAGCTCGTCGCATACGCCACCGCTTCCGGGTGCGTGCGGTAGCCGGGCTCGCGGGGCGCAACGACCCTCAGGTCGCGAAACCCCATGGTCTTGATGGCCCGGGCGGCCGAACCGATGTTGCCCGGATGGGCGGGTTCACAGAGGACGAATCGAACGCGTCGGGTAAGCTCGGGCGTCTGCTGCATTTCGAAGGGTGAAAAGAAGAAATCAGAAGAGATCCGGCAGAAAAGAATTCATTGTTTTCTGCCGAACCTTGCAAAAGAAGCTGAAGGGCTCATTTTAGGATGCCTTCAGTGAAATAGGTGTAAACCCTTGGGGGATTAATCGATTTCAGCCCTGGGGAGACTTCATGAGGAGTGCAACGGCATAGGAAGCCATGCCTTCCTCGCGCCCGACCGCATCCATCTTTTCGTTGGTCTTGGCCTTGACGCTCACGCGTTCAATATCGATTCCGAGGGTTCTCGCGACGCTCTCGCGGATCGCCTTCATGTGGGGACCGATCTTCGGGCGCTCGGCAACGATGGTGGAATCGATATTGACGAGGGTCCAGCCTTCCGCACGCACGAGCTCCATCACTGCCGCGAGGAGCTTGGCGCTCTCCGCACCCTTCCACTTGGGGTCCGAGGGCGGAAAGTGCGTTCCGATGTCGCCTAGGGCTGCTGCGCCCAGCACCGCATCCGTAATGGCATGAAGGAGCACGTCCGCATCGGAATGGCCGTCAAGGCCCTTTTCAAAGGGAATCGTGATTCCGCCCAGAACCAGGGGACGGCCCTCGACCAGGCGGTGCGAGTCGTATCCCTGACCCACGCGGATATTGGGAATCGTCATGTTTTTCTCTCCAAGAATGAGGCCGGCGACGATTTCATCCCCGGGCTGCGTGACCTTGATGTTGGCTGAGCGGCAGGAAACGGCCTTGACGGGAAGCCCCAGACGCTCAACGGCGCTCGCTTCATCGGTAACGCCTTCCGTGCTTCTCTGAAGCGCTTTCATCAGCGTTCTCGCGCGAAAGAGCTGCGGCGTGGCCGCCCGCCAGAGGTTCTCCCTCGGCACGGTTTCAAGGATCCTGCGGCGAGAGTCGGTGCGCTTCACGGTATCGGCCATCGGAACGGCGAGGATTCCGCCTTCGACGCTCGAGTCGCCTAAGACCTCGTCGAGGAGGTGATTGACTTCCGAAGGCCTCACGCAGGGACGCGCCGCATCATGCACCAGCACCCAGGCGTCGCCCGGAAGGTTCGCCGCCATAAGCCCCCCCAATACCGTGTCGGCTCTTTCACGGCCGCCTGCCCGAAGAACCTTCACGCGGGGGCCGAATGCTTTTGCCGTTTCATTGATCCAGGCATCCTCCTGACTCACCACCACGCAGATGGCGTCAATGCGGGAAACGCGCTCGAGCGCGCGGACCGTCTGAAGAAGCATGGGTTCTCCCGCAATATCCATGTACTGCTTCGGGATCCCTGCTCCCATGCGGCGTCCGACGCCTGCCGCGGGAATCAGCGCCGCAATGCGGGCTTTCTTGTCGTCTGGCATTCCTTATGTCCCTCTTTGAAGAGTCCGGAGGTGAGGCTCCAAGTCTAACGGGCAAACAGAGAAGCGAATTTTCACGTTTCCTTTACGCCTGGCCTCCGCCGAAAGTATTAAGCTCTCCTTCCCTTTTCGGACCCCAACAAAAAACAAACACGCACCATGGAAAAAACCGTCGAACGCATGATGTACGCCGCGCGCTGGCTCCTTGCTCCGATCTACATCGGTCTTTCATTAGCGCTCCTCGCTCTGACGATCAAATTTTTCCAGGAAGTCGTTCACGTGCTCCCGCATGTGCTCGACCTCTCCGAGAACGACCTGATCCTCGCCATTCTTTCCTTCATCGATATGGGCCTCGTGGGCGGCCTCCTCGTGATGGTGATGTTCTCGGGCTATGAGAACTACGTTTCCTCAATCGACATCGAGAAGGACGCGGAGCGCCTCTCCTGGCTCGGGAAGCTTGACACGGGCTCGCTCAAAAACAAGGTGGCTGCGGCGATCGTCGCCATTTCTTCGATTCACCTCCTCAGAATCTTCATGGGCATTCAGGAGATTGCGAACGACAAGCTCGTCTGGTACGTGATCATTCACCTGACATTCGTTCTTTCAGCACTCGTGATGGCCTTCATCGACCGCTTCTCGCGCCACTGACCCTGAACAACGATCTTGAAATTCAGGAAAAACGGCCTGCGCTTTGGAATAGAAGCGTCAGGCCGTTTTTCTTGGGTTGTCGCAATTGAGCGTCAACTGCCGAAAACTATTTCGGATTAGCCCATGCGCGCCGGCAATTCCGGATGACTATTACCGCCAAACCGAATAACCAAATCATCATTTTTATTGTTTAACATAGAGTTAAAGATAAAAATCCCTGCTCCTGCAAGGTCATCCGTTCGCATGAAGACAAGCGCTCGCATCCGGGTATACACCTAATTTCTGCTTTCCCACAGCGTGTTTTCGACGCGCAAAATGCGTTTCCAAACATATATCGCGGGCGCGAGAGCGTCCGCTGAACGCGTTTCCTCAATGAAAACCAGATCGCAGGAGATACTCGTGATCCGCACGAACCTCAAGATTGCGGCGACGGCTCTCGCCGTGGCTTCCGCCTTCGCCTCGACGGCCTATGCCGCCGGCTTCCAGCTTACTGAACAGTCCGCTCTCGCCCTCGGCCGCGCCTACGCCGGCGTCGGCGTCGACGGCACGGACGTTTCGGGCATGTACTACAACCCGGCCACGATGACTCTTCATCCGGGCACGCAGGTTCAGCTGGGCGCTGTGGGCGTTGGCCTCAATCTTGAGTATGTCGGTCATGACGGCAACTACAAAGAAAATGGCCGTGCTACCGAAGAAGTGCTTCCGCACGGCTACATCTCGCACCAGATCAACGACACGACCTGGGTGGGTCTTGCTCTGACGATTCCGTACGGCCTCGCCACGGAATATGACTCCAATTGGAAGCATCAGGAACTCGGCACGGATGCCAAGATTACCGTGATCAACTTCAACCCGAATTTCGCCTGGAAGGCTACGGATACGCTTTCCTTCGGCGCTGGCATTGCGTTGCAGTATGTGGATGCGAAGTTTGGAGTTGGTGCAGACCTCGGCACGCTAAGTAATAACCAATATCAAGGTCGGATTCACAACGAATACTCTGCCGATGGATTCACGTGGGGCTTCAATGTCGGCATGATGTGGGCTCCCACCGACAACCTCCGTTTTGGCGTTTCTTATCGTTCAGAAACGAAGCACAAGACCAATGGAACATTAAAAACCAGTTCCAACGGTATGGTTGGAATGGCAGGAGGTCATGCTTTTTCTCTTGATTCCATGCTCTCGGGTTCCCGCGACGCCTCTGTGACGGTTTCTGGTCCCGCCTGGGCGATGTTCAACGCTGCTTGGGACGTGAATGATTACCTGAGTCTTTATGCCACATTCCGTTGGGCGGATTGGTCCAGCTTTAAGTCATTGGAAACTGAAATCGACAACTTCGATGTCCAAGGACTTAGTAGCTATAACCCCCTTCTGGGTGGCGTTCTTACGCAGATGTCAAACATCGAAAACGATTGGGTTGACACCTACCTCTACTCTCTCGGATACGACTTCCGTGTGAATTCTTTCTGGACGCTCCGTGGCGGCGTTGCTTACGAGACCTCTGCCATTGGTGATCCGAAGAAGCGTACAGCTCTGATTCCTGATGCTGACCGCTGGTGGTTTGCTATCGGCTCTTCATTCCACTGGACGAAGGATTTCCAGACGGATATCGGCTTCGCACATCTCCACGGCGTACACGAACGCTCTCTGTACGATCATAGGCCGGCAGAGCTGGGCGGCACTGGTGAGCAAGTTGGTAAATTCCGTCATCTTGACGCCTACCTCCTCGGCGTTCAGATGCAGTACCGCTTCTAAGCCGGTCTTCGGATGAGATTGACGCTCGTTTGAGTTCAAACCCGCATGAGATCATTCTTGTGCGGGTTTTATTTAAATTTGTATTATTTATAATAATATTATTTATATACCGCACTATTTGTACAATGTGAATTAAAAGTGCACCAGAGATCGAGATTCCGCACGCAGTCCGACCGGAAGTCCTTCCTGAGGCGATCGACGATGCATTATTAACAAAGGTATTTAATAGTTGACGGATGGTGCTGTGTGGCGCTTGGGGTCAGGCCGCCTGTGCATAGAGGGTACTCTCATTCGTAAAACAG
>NZ_WEHX01000035.1 GCF_009183815.1 Sutterella seckii
CCGCCGAAGGCGGAGAGGGCAAAGCCCTCACTGAGCTCAGACTACAACCTACTTTTTAAGAACAAAATCGGCGAAAGCTCACTTGACATTCACCGGATTCGTCCGGCGTACGGTCCGCCAGCGCCAATCCCACGAATTTTCGAGCAGTAGAGTTCTCGTGAAGGAAGTCCTCCATCTGGGGATCGCTCATGTTGTAGGCGATCTGAAGCAGATGGATCCGGAGCATCAGTTCAAGAGGAAAGGGCTGCCGACCGCGGCGGCCTGACTCGTAGTAGAAGGGCTGAATCAGTGCCAGAAGGTCTGACCAGGGGACAAGCTTTTCCAACCGTTCGGTGAGGCGTTCCGTACGGGTTTTGCGGGTTTTCCGGCGAAGACTGGTTTCAAGGTCTGAAAACGAAAGCTGTTCCATCAGAAGCCTCTCGCAAATCTATTCATGATAGATATATTCTATCATATATTTGATATTTATGAAATCAGTGCATTATCTTTCGATTTGCTCAGAGCATCCTTGACCGTCATGAAGTTTTCCATCGAAGTCTTCCTTCCTGCAAAACGAACTGGATGCGAGTGTGAGTCTTAAGACAACTCAGGAATATGGTGCGTCAGCTTCAAAAGGAAAGCATCATGGCGAAATCAAGTTTTTCTTCCGCTATAGTTTCGACATAATAAAGTTTATAAAAAATCCATAATAATCAATACATTGATATTTTTTATATCTCTGAGATATTTATTCTGCAGCTGAAATCCGTCTGATAATCTTGCTTTTCAACTGCCTCGGCGCTTTCTTTTATTTCCAAAAATGAAGTCTTCCCGCAGCGTACGCCGCATCGCCGCCGTCCACGATCTTTCAGGCGTCGGCCGCGTCTCACTCACCGTCGTCATACCGATTCTTTCCACAATGGGCTTCGACGTTTGTCCGCTTCCGACGGCCATCCTCTCGAACCATACGCAGTACGAGAACTTTACGTTTCTAGATCTCACGGACGAAATGCCGGCGATCATTGATCACTGGGAAAAGCTCGGCGTCGACTTTGAAGCGATCTACACCGGATACCTCGGATCGCCGCGCCAGATAAGAATCGTCGCCGACTTTATCGAGCGCTTCCGAACGCCCGATACGCTCGTCGTTGTGGATCCGATGCTCGGAGACAACGGCAGGCTCTACAACAAAATCACGGATGAGATGGTAAGTGAAATGCGTACGCTCGCCGCGCGCGCCGACGTGTTGACTCCCAACCTCACCGAACTCTTCGCGCTCCTCAACGAACCTTTCCGGTCCGAATGCACGGGCGACGAATTGAAGGCCGCCATCACGGAGCTCACGAACTCCGGCCCTGACACCGTCATCATTACCGGCGTTCCGGTTCAGGGGAAGCCCAATCTCACCTCGGTCATTGCACGCAGCCGAACGGACGGCCGAACCTGGAAAGTCACGTGTCCCTATCTTCCGGCGCACTATCCCGGCACAGGCGACGCCTTCACAAGCGTCATTACCGGAAGCCTTCTCCAGGGAGACAGCCTCCCCATAGCGCTCGACCGCGCAGCGCAGTTCATCCTGCAGGGGATCCGCGCAACCTTCGGCTACCAGACCGACAACCGCGAAGGGATTCTGCTCGAACGGGTTCTCCAGAACCTGTCGCTCCCGATTCAGTCGGCCACCTATGAACTCGTTTGAAGAAAACCTTCCGCCGAAAAAACAAAGGCCTCGTGCGGCACCCGCCCGCAGGAGCGGAAGCCGCATGAGGCCTTGAATCAGACTTCTATGCAGTGCAATCAGGCGGCAAGGCGATTTCTCGCGATCGTCACCCAGATGGCCGCTCCGACCGCAAGCACGCGGTCATCGAAGTCAAAGCACGGATTGTGCAGATTCTTCGCACCGTAGGGCGCCTGACCGCCCAGGAAGCAGTAAGCGCCGGGTACCTCCTGGGAGAGGTAGGAAAAATCTTCGCTCGCCATCTGAGGAAGCTCGGCAAAGTCCGCGTTGGCGTCGCCCACCACCTCGCGCGCAGCGGCAAGGAATGCGTCCGAGAGCTTCGGGTCGCTCATGAGCACCGCCGCGATCGGGTCAAATTCGACTTTGGCTGAGACGCCACAGGAGATGGCGATGTGTTCAGCCACTTCACGAATGCGCTTTCTCAGAAGTTCGCCCGTTTCATTGGAGAAGAAGCGCGTGCAGCCGCCGATTTCAGCCGTTTCCGGAATGACGTTGAAGGCTGAACCCGTATGGATCTTCGTTACCGAAATCACCGCAGGATCAAGCGGCGCAATGTTTCTCGAAGCAATCTGCTGCAAAGCCGTCACAAGGAGCGACGCCGCGAGAACCGGGTCGGCAGAAAGATGGGGTGCCGACGCATGCGAGCCTTTCCCCTTCAGGTGAATGCTGAAGAAATCCTGTCCGGCCATCGTGGCGCCGTGGCGGCAGCGGACCTGGCCCACGGGGACGTCGGTCCAGTTGTGCATGCCGTAGATCTCGTCGCAGGGGAAGCGCTTGAAGAGACCATCCTTCATCATCTCAAGCGCGCCGCCTGCGCCTTCCTCGCCCGGCTGGAAGATGAGCACGATCGTGCCCTTGAAGTCCTTGTGCTGGGAGAGATATTCAGCAGCGGCAAGAAGCATCGTCATGTGGCCGTCATGCCCGCACCCATGCATCTTGCCCTGATTCTGAGACTTCCACTCGCAGCTTCCCTCCTCGGGCATCGAGAGCGCATCCATATCGCTTCGGAGCGCGATCGTGCGGCCGGGACCGAGATTCCCGTGAATCACGCCGACAACGCCCGTGCGCCCGACATGTTCCGTCACCTCAATTCCCCAGCTTTTGAGCTTTTCGGCGACCACGCCGGAAGTCCAGACCTCCTCGAGACCGAGTTCAGGATGACGGTGAAACTCATGACGCCACTTTGCATATTCCGCTTCGCGCGAACGAAGATCCTCAAGCACTGACATTTCTTTGGATTCCCTTCTTTGAGAAATTGCCCGGGGGACCTGATCCGGCGCCCGGGCTATGGAAAATTATGAGTTTTGATTTTCATCGAACGATGCGCGGCGGTCTTGCAAGCCTTGCCATCGAAGAGTCATCGGGCTCCAGAGCGCCTGCCGACTCGTAGGGCGTATCGTCCTCGTCGTCTTCGCTCACGATCCGATCGGCAATTTTGAGGAAAGGCGGCACGAGCGATTCCGTGCCGTCGTCCTCCATCGCCTCGAGCTCCGACTCCGTCGGTTCATGGACATCGAGGACCTTCACGGCAAACTGCAGACCAATGCCGGCAAGCGGATGGTTGGCTTCAAGCACCACCATGCCTTCAGCAATATCCGTCACGCGCCACGTGCGGCCATCAGGGGCTTCGCCCGGCACTTCGTCGACAACGGCGCCGGGTTCTAGAACCTCCGGATGTGCGAAATTCTCAGCCGGAATGAGCTTGATCGCTTCGGCGTCGTATTCGCCGAAAGCATCTTCGGGCTCAAGGTGAATCGAAAAGCCTTCCCCCGCAAAGCGCCCCTCAAGGGCCGCCTCAAGCTTCGGGAAAATGTCGCCGTTTCCGTGTAGATAAACAATCCCTTCCGGAGGCGTCTCTTCAAGGGTCTTGCCCGTCATGTCGGCCATCAGTACCGAGATCGTGACGAGCATGCCTTTGCGAATGCTTTCTGCCATATGTATCTATTGCGAATTAAAAAAGAATTGGAAATCAATTGCGCTCAAACGCGAGCTTCATGCCGAACAGAATGAGCACGAGGCCAGTTGTGCGATTGAGCCAGCGCCGGAAAGAGAGGCGCTCGAAAATCGGCCGTATTTTCTCCATCAGGAGCACAAGGACCGTGAGCCAGAGAATGCCGAGCACCGACCACGTAAGTCCTAAAAGTGCGAGCTGCGGCGCTGCAGGGAGCTTCGGATCTATGAACTGCGGGAAGAACGTGAGGACGAAAACCACAACCTTCGGGTTGAGAAGATTGCAGAAAAGACCGCTTCTGAAGGCCGAGAGCCCCGTCTTCCTCGATGCCTCAGGAGCAGGCATATTTTCTGACTTGTTCGGCCCCCCGGGCTTCTTTTGAAAGGATTCTCGGATAGCCCCGATGCCGAGCCAGAAAAGATAAACGGCCCCGGCCCATTTGAGAATGTTGAAGAGTTCCTGACTTCCCATGATGAGCGCGGAGATGCCGAGAATTGCGGCAGTCGTGTGAATCGCCACGCCCAGATTAATGCCGAGAAGGCAGAGAATGCCTGCCCGGCGTCCGTGTACCAGCGTTGTTCTCACCGTAATGGCGAAATCCGGACCGGGAAGGAGCGTAATCACAATCACCGCAGGAATAAAAAGCAGGTAATCGTTCCAGTTGATCACAGCTCAAAATCCTTCTTCCAGACGAGTGCAGCGTCCCTTGCGCCCGGAAGGAAAAGTCCTGCCGCGAGCACGAGTAGATTGACGAGCGGAATGCCGACCAAAAGCGCCCAGCCGCCTGAAATCCCGCAGTCGTGGCAGCGCCTTGCCGTCAGGACAAAAAGCGCAAAGGACCAGAATCCGGAGGCCCAGCTGTAGATCATGGCTATGCGCAGAAGCGCCTTATCCAAAATCCATTCGGCATCCGCGATGGGATCCATCAGCAGCCAGGCTGCGAACCCCAAAGCCGCCCAGAGGATGAGGCCGCGGGCAAAAGCAGCACGATCGGCGCGGATCTGGGGATTGAAAACGCGCAGAAAGACGAGTCCGAACCAGGCAAAAGCGGATACTGCCGGCATCAGTCCGGAACCCGCTCGATCAAGTACTGCGCAACGGTCCATCTGAGGCATGCTCCCTCAGAGCATCAGAATCCGACGCTTCCAGAGTTCGAATTCCTCTGCAGTGATTTTCTCTTTAGTGAGAAGCCGGCGGATTTTCTCGATGGCCTGCGCCTTTACCTGAGTCTGAAGCGCAAAGGAAAGCTGCGGGATGTCGATCGCGGCCTGTCGGTAGATGAGGCCGCAGGGGGAAGTATCTGCGAGCGGGCTCTGAGCGTCCTCTAGAGATGCTCCGGGCGCCGCTTCAGAAGCCCCGTCGGCCCGGGCTGCCGCCCGGGCTTCATTGAGTTCCGCCTCGGTATGAAGACCGAAGGCATTGAGCACCTTCGTCATGAAGGAAGCCATGGCGGAACGCTCCTCGCTTAGCGGAGCTGCTCGGCGAGCAGACCGAGGATGTTGGGCGCAACACCCGTCGCATCCTCACCGCCGTCCGGACCCTGAACCGTCACGCGGGTTTCAGCGCCTTCGCCCGAAAGATGGATGCGGTAGTTTGGCGCATCAATGACGGCGTCGGAGCTGAAGAGGTTCGTGAAGAAGCCGCGCTTTTCCTTCTGAGCGGCTTCATAAGCCGGATCAAGGTAGCGGACGAGGAACCAGCCGGCAGTGCGGTCGCGGTCGACCTGCTCGAAGCCCATGCGGTCAAGCACGAGCCCCATGCGGCGCCAGGCCTGGTCGAAATTGTCCGTGAGAACCACGGCGGCGGCCTTGCCGTCCGCGCCGTTCTCGATGCGGGCACGGGTCGCGACGGGCTCAACCTTGAACTGCTGCGCGAGTTCCTTCTGAGCCTCAGCTTCTGCTTCCGCGGAAGCATTGGGATTGAATTCAGCGTCGATGCGAAGCGCGAGGCGCTGGAGCATTTCCGCTTCCATCGTCGGATCCGTGGGACCCGGCTGCCAGACGGTGCTTTCCTTATCGGCGCCCGTCACCACCTCAACCATCGAGCGGTGCGAGATGTAGATGTCGGTCGTGCCGTCGTCATTGCGCTCCATGCGGGTGCGGTACTGATCCTGTTCGCCCGTGGAATATGCAAAGTCGATCACCTTGCCGATCGTGCGGCGGATGATGTCCTGAGGGAGCTTGGCTTTATTTTCGGCCCATTCGGTTTCCATGTAGCCCGTCTTCGGGTTCTGCTCGCGAACCACGAGACCGACGGAGGGCCAGAAGTCCTGCACCACAGACCAGAGCTGTTCGGGCGCGGCATTGACGCGCAGCCACCGGTCAGTTCCTTCCTTCATCACCTTCGCGCGGACGGTGAGCGGAACAATCTTGGAAGCGGTCGGCGCGTTCGCATCCGCCGCCTGACGGGCCTTCTCAGCCTCTGCGTTCGCGCTCACCACGCCCGGACGCGCCGGAACCTGAAAGCGGTTGTCATTCTGAATCGGCGTCAGATCGGGCGGAATTTCGAGATTCGCACGCGAGTTGGAGGACTCGTACTGAACCTTGTCGTCATTGAAGTCAATGCCGAGGAAGGTGCAGCCCGAAAGAGAGGCAATCGCCGCAGCAGCGGCGGCGAGGCGGAACGCGCGCATGGACATTCTTGTAATGGATTCCAAAAAAATCGTGTTTGCCTTCAGACAATTCCCGCAAAGGAACCGCGAAGGCGCTTGAAAGTCGGAAAATTTTATCAAAGCCGCGGGGCACCGAGGAGATTCGGAAGCGCCGTGGTGCAAATTGTTACCGAGCACCGAGCGAAATCGCCAGTTTTTCAACCGGTCCGGGCTTCATCCAGACGATGCGCTCAACGCCGTAATCGAGCTCGGTCAATCCTTCCTCATAGGCGACAATCCTCACGTCTGAAGGCGCGAGCCTGAGAAGCTCTCCCGGCAGAAGATAGTGGTCCGGATTTCTCGGCCTCCCCCAGATGCGCGTATTCACTTCCGTAAAGGTCTCCATGATGAAGAGTCCTCCGGGCGCCAGCGACGCGAAGTAGTGCGGGAAATGGGGACGGTGGAGATAGTTCGTGACGACGATCGCGTCGAACTGGTCCTCCCCATAAGGCCAGGGCTCGTTTTCAAGGTCCCGGCATTCGAGCGTAAGTCCCGGAGTGCCGGCGAGCGCTTCAACATGAGAGAGATCAATGTCGACCGCCGTCACCCGACAGCCCTTCATGAGAAAGAGCCCCGTATGGCGTCCTTCGCCGTAGGCGAGATCAAGCACCCTCGCACGGGCGGGAAGCTCATCGGCAAAGCGCATCACCCAGGCGGACGGATAGCGCATGCAGTTTTCCTTCGGGTTCTTGCAGACCGACATGATTCACGCTCCTCTTAAAGCACGAGATTGACGAGCCACTGCCCGAACATCAGGAAGGGTCGCACAAAGAAGGTCAGGCCGCCCCCGACCATGAGAACAAGGAGGATGATCATGCCGTAGGGCTCGATCCGGTCGAGCTGCTCGCCAGCGCGCTCCGGGAGGAGCCCCCTCAGAATGCGCCCGCCGTCGAGCGGCGGAATCGGGATGAGATTGAAGGCCATGAGCATGAGATTGACCGAGATCCCGGCAGAGCAAACGGAAAGCACGAACTTGTCGTAAATCCCGACCGCAACGCAGAGCTTCAGAAGAAGCGCCCAGACAATCATCTGAATGGCATTGGATCCGGGGCCGGCAATGGCAGTCAAAAGCATGCCCCGGCGCAGATTGCGGAAGTTCCATGGATTGATGGGCACGGGCTTCGCCCAGCCGAAAAGGAGGCCGCCCCCGCCCGTAAAGGCGGACATGAGAAGGAGCGCCCCCGGAATGGCGATGGTGCCCACGGGATCGATATGGGGGATGGGATTCAGCGTCACGCGGCCCATGCGCACGGCAGTCGGGTCGCCGCATTTCGACGCCGCCCAGCCGTGGGCGGACTCGTGAAGCGTGATCGCAAAAATGAGCGGGATAGCGTAGACGCAGACAAGCTGAATCGCGTGATAGAGGCTGTCCATGGTGTGGCTTGATGAAGATTCCTTGACGAGAGGAGAAATCTTAATGCAGGTTGCCCGCCGCTCAGCACCGCAGGACACATCGGCACACGAATCTTTTCTGATCTTCAATTTTGCCCAAAGCACAGCCATGCTTCACTGCGTCCGGGCGTGACGCATGGGTGTCGAAGAATGGTGAAGCTCGAAAAACATTCAGAGAGACTTTCCCATGGCATACGGATACAGCTCCTTCTACTACACCGCAACCAATGCGGCGCTCCGCGCCACTGCATTCATCGCATCCTGGCTCACGGTTCAATTCGGACTCGAAGGCGTCGAAGCCTGGAAGCCCGGGTTTACGATTTTCTCCGCTTTTGGAGAAACGTTCCGATTTGAGGCGCGCCGCCGCCGGCCTGAAAAGAACGGCATGATCCGCGCCGAATGGGTGCTTGAGCTCACTTCCTCAGGAGCTCCAAAGTGCGTGCTTGGGTTTTCCACAGCCTCGCTTCTCGGATCCTCCTCTTTTTCAGCGTTTTATTCGGCCGACCTCTCCTATCCGGGTTCTGCAGCGTTCCTTCGGAGCTACTACCGCTTCACCCGGGAATTCGCTCCCGGCCGAACCATGTCCGAGGATTTTGCTTCTCCGCTCTGCGATCGGTTTGAGTCGCCGCTTCTGCCTTATGAATCTCTGCCGCTTCTGGAGGCCAGAGATGTCCTTCCCAACATCCCTTTCCTTCACTCTCTCAGAAACGATGCGAAGCGCCGCAGCCTTGCACTCGCGATGGAATTCCTCGAAGGCGTTCGCCGCGTCCGCCGTCAGAAGGAAGATTTTCTCGACCGCAAGGCCGTAGAAGCGCTTGCGCCTGCTTCCTACCGCCGAACGAATGAGGCGCCGCTCACGGAAGAGGAGAAAATCCGGCTCCTTAAAGCTGAAACCGAAAGGAGCCTCCTCCTTGCGCTCCGAACCGATGAGGCATTCCAATGGCGCTCTTCGGGCGATTCGGCAAAAACCGCGCCTGCACCTCGCCTCAATCGAAAAATGCGCCGCGCGCTCGAAAAGAAAAACGCTCTATCGAAGACTGGGAACCAGCCTGCGACGAACGAAGCTCAGAATGCTCAGTCAGGCAGCGCGTCCTCTGAAACGGTGAATCAGGGCGAATCACCGGCGTTCGTCCCTGGGGAAAAAGAGACGCCGGAAATGCCGGACATTCACGCCGCAGCTGAATCCATATTCAGGGATGCGAAGACCGGCGCCCGGGAAGCGCGGCTCGAGCGCCTGAGCAGCATCCCCCCGAACGAGGAAGACGCTGCCCGGGAACGCGCACGCCTCGAAGAAAGACTCAAGGCTTCTCAGCTTCGCGAGGAAGCGCTCCAGGAGGCCCGGGAAAAGGAAGATGCCGAATTTGCAAGGCGTCTCGAGGATATCTCCAGGGAGGAACTCGAGCGCAGGCGCATCATGGCAGCAGAAGAGGAAGCGCAAAGAAAAACCGAACGCGAGAAAGCTTCTGACGAGGCGGCTGCAGAGAAGCCTGCGGACGAAGAAAAGGCGTCCGGGGAAAGCGACGCCCGGAGCGAAGCCACGGAAAGAAACCGCGCGAGAAGCGAGGCGCGGCGTGAGGAAATGCTCGCCCGGCGGGATGAGGTGCTTCGCCTGAGAAGTCAGAGCACGTTCGGCGACACTTTGGAGAAGGAGGAACGCGCGCCTTTAGAAGCTCCGAAGCGCGACAGCCTTCACGCCAATGGACACGGGCATCCGGAAGCGGGACCGCTCTCCGGGCGCCTCGGCAATCTCGCGAAAACGCTGGACCTTGTCGTCGCGGAAGCCTCTGCGATGGAAGCTGAAATTGCGCTTCTGCGCGAACAAGTGCTCCGCGAGGAAGCGCGCACGCAGCTCTGGAGAAGCGCGTACGAGGAGATTTCCCAAAGCCGTTCCGCCGCCTCGGGCGAAGCTTTTCGAAGAATCACGGCGAATCTCGTCACGCGTTCAAACTGGGAGCCTTCCGTTGAAGAGTGCCTACAGTATGTTGAGGCTTTTCGCCCGGACCGGGTGACGGTACTTGACTCCGCCTGGGAGTCGGCCCGCGAGAGCTCGCCTTTTCTTCTCGGGCGGCGGCTTTTGAGCCTCCTCATGCGGCTCGTCACCGACGCTGTGGACCAGAGAGCGGAAGGCGGCGACCGGCGCTTGTCGAGCGTCTTCTCAACGCGGGAATATTGCCCGAGGGAAACTCAGGAAACGCTTTCCGCCCGAGGCTATGCCAAACGCCGCACGTTCCGCTACATGGGGGAAAAGCTCCTCATGGAGCAGCACCTCCGGATCGGAAATTCAAGAGACCGTGGACGGTGCCTCAGAATCTACTTCGACTTTGCGAAAACTGATGGGCGCGTTCTGATCGGATGGTGCGGACGGCACCTCCCCTGCCTCTCCACCTGACGGGAGACTCGCTTCGGATGGTCTTTCTGAGACGGGAAGACCATCCGGATGTTCGTCAGCGAGCGCCTCAATCGATTCCATGCGGCTTCCCATGCGGCGGCTCTTGACCGACATCTGTTCGAGCGAGGACTGCGCCTCGCGGAACTTTTTCTCGACCACTTCAAACTGACGCGTGAAGCCCGCAAACTCCGTCTTCACTTCAGTGAGAATGCGCCAGACTTCGCCGCTTCGCTTTTCCATTGCAAGCGTCATAAAGCCCATAAGGAGGCTGTTGAGAAGCGCAGTAATGACCGTTGGTCCGGCGGGCGTAATGCGCAGTTCGCGCTGCAGCCGGTCGGCGAGCCCCGGGATCCGGAGCGCCTCGGCATAAAGTCCTTCCGAAGGAAGAAACATCACGGCAAATTCCGTCGTGACCGGAGGCTTCACGTATTTGTCCCGAATGGACTTTGCCTGCTTCAAAAGCGCCCGTTCAAGTCCCTTGCGGGCATCTGCCGCACGCGCGGGGTCGCCCGCACGTTCGGCTTCCTCGAGCATTTCCCAGTCTTCAAGCGGGAACTTGGAATCAATCGGCAGCCAGCAGGGATTCTCCATATCCCGGCCGGGGAGCCGCACGGCGAAATCGACCATTTCGCCGGACTTCGGATCAAGCTTCACCTGAGAGGCAAACTGACCCGGCGCGAGAACCTCTTCAAGAATGGCGTTGAGCTGCACTTCACCGAAGGTGCCGCGGGTCTTGACGTTCGCGAGAATGTTCTGAAGGCGCGCAACGTTTCTCGCCATCTGCCGCATTTCACCCAATCCCGTTTCCACGAGTCCGAGCTTTTCGTCAACGCGGCGAAAACTCGCCGAAATGCGCTCGGAAAGCGTCTTCTCGAGCTTTTCCTCGACGGTCGCGCGCATGGCTTCGAGCTTCTGCGCATTTTCCTCGCGCACCTTGCCGAGAGCCTGATCGAGCGTCGCGCGCATTTCCTTCAGCTCTTCATTCAATCGTTTCCCAAGTCCTTCGGCGGCACCCGCATTGGTTTCGAGCACCTTTGCAAAGCGCGCGTCCACCATGCCCTGAAGGCTCAGAAATTCCTTCGCGAGAATCGAGTTCATGCGCTCGAGCTCGCCCCGGGAGCTTGCTGAGAAATTCTGGAGCGTTTCTCCCGAACGCTTCTCTTCCTGAACGATGTAGTTGAGGAGCCCCGTCATGGCGGTGGTGAGCCTGGCATCCGTCTGAGCGATCTGAGAGGAAAGCTCACGGCGCACCTCCATCACGCCCTCCATGAGGGCATCGTTCCGATCATCCGCGTCATCGCGCCCGTGCCGCCGTTCGGTGAGAAGAATGGCAAGAAGCGCCGCGAGCGCGATGAAGGAAAGTGCAGAGAGAATCAGAACTGCAAAAAGAAGAGTGCTCGTCTGAGGCATGGAAGCGTTCGCTGGACAGAAAAAAGACCTGATCGAACGAAGATTCTATAGATCCCAGGAGAGCCGTCGGACCGGATTCGAGCGTCTCAGTCCGCTTTCTCAAGCGGCTTCTCTTTCGATTTTTTCGAGCTCCCTTTCTTCAGCCAGTTGGCAAAACGCTCGCCGAACGCTCTTGCAGCCTCCCCCGGAGAGAGTTTTTTGCGCTGCCTGCTTCTTGCCGTAGCCATTGCTTCCCCGGCGACCTTGGCGGCAGCACTCTGCACATCCTCTGCCTCTGCATTTTCAGCCGGCGCCCTGAGGCCGCCGAAGCGCACGGATTCAACGCTTCTTCTGTACTCTGCATCAAGGATGTCCCGCACGCTCATCATGCGCGACTCGGACTCGGCTTCGTCCTCTTCATGCTTGACAAGCTGCTCGACCGTCACGGCGGCGAGCGAAATCGATGCGATGAGGGGTTCGCAGAGCAGGAACACATTCTTGTCGGCCGGATCAAAGTCGCCTGCTTCGTCGAGCGTCTTCAGAAGCACCACCACCGGGAGGTCCTTATTGAGCTGCCGCACGACGGCGAGCACGCGTTCTGCCTCCACCACATCTGCCGCGGGCATGACGAGGGCGCCCGCACGGGTCACATGCGCCTGCACAAGAACCATCGGGTCCGTGGGATCTCCCACGATCACGCCGAAGCCGTCAGCCCGAAGCTCTTCCAAAGGATCGGAAGGATTGCAGATCACGATGGTGCGCCGGCCTTCCTTCTTCATTGTCTGGAAAAGCTCGCGCGCAACCTCGGAGGCGCCGATGACGATCACCTGGCCGTCTAGCATCTCCCGAGGCGTGTCTGCAGGGAGCTGGGAGAAAGGCGGCTGCCGCATGGCAGCCTTCCTCGCCCACTTGAAGTGCGTCACCAGAAACTGCCGGATGTGAGGCGCAGCGAGAAAGAGAAGCGGATTCAAGGCAATCGTCATGATGGACGCGGCGACGATGACGCTCATGATGCTCGCGTCGACAAGCTTCAATGCAATGCCCTGCCCGGCCAGAATGTAGCTGAATTCGCCGATCTGCCCGATCGAGGAGCCAATCGTTAAGGCGGTATCAAGCGGCCACCTGAGAAGCACGACGATCGTCGTCGAAAAGGTCATCTTGCCGACCATGATGATGAGAACGACAAGGAAGATCTCAAGGGGCTTCTCAAGGAAAACGTGCCAGTCGAGCATCAGGCCGACCGAAACGAAGAAGAGCACCGAAAAGGCATCCTGCAGCGGAAGGGACTCCTGAGCCGCACGGTGCGCAAAGCGGCTCTCCTGCATCACCATGCCGGCCAGGAACGCCCCGAGCGCGAAGCTCACGTCGAAAATGGCGCCCGCGCCGTAGGCAATAACAATGGCGGCGCCGAGAACAGAGAGGGTAAAGAGCTCTCGCGATCCCGTGCGGGCCACTTCCCTCAACATCAGCGGCAAGAGCTTTCTTCCCACCACCATCATGAGGGAGACGAAGACGGCGGCCCAGGCAAGGGTCTTCACGATGTCAAGAAGAACGCCCAGCAGCGAAACCGTCTGATCGCCGTGAACGGCAGCCGCAAAGGGCGGCAGACAGACGAGGAGAATGACGGAAACCAGGTCCTCCATCACAAGCCAGCCGAGCGTCGCCTGCCCGTTCATTTCGTTCGTGAGCTTTCGAAGTTCAAGCGCCTTCGTGACCACCACGGTCGAAGCGCCGGCGATGGAGAAGCCGAAGAGCACGGCCGCACCGAAATCCCAGTGCCAGAATCCCATTGCAACGCAGGCGGCGAGCGACGCCGCAATCACCATCTGCGTCGGTGCTCCCGGTATGGCCACGCCCTTCACGCGCACCAGGTCGTGCACGGAAAAATTCAGACCGACTCCGAACATGAGGAGCATGACGCCGATTTCGGCAAGCTGCTCAATCATTTTCGGATTGACGGGCGGCAATCCCGGAAGGACGCTCGCCGCAAGACCCGCGAGAATGTAGCCGACAAGCGCCGGAGCACGGAAAAACTTTTCGGCAACGTAACCGAAAGGAAGCGCCAGCCCGAAGCCGGTGACCAGGCTGGTAATCAGGGAATAATCGTCCACTTTGCGCGTTCCCGAAGGATCCTGCTTTTTGATAGCGGAAGTTTAGCGCTCTACCGATCCTTGTGCGACAAGGAATCCCAAAGTATGTTTACAAGTTGTTTACGTCGTGGAATTCAAAAAGCGCCGCGTGGATGAATCCATCCGCGGCGCTTGATTGAAAGGCGACAGAAACCTATGCGTTACTGCGCGGTCGGGACCTTGCCGACAACGCCCTTCGCAAGCCAGTTCATATTGAGAAGCTCTTCATCGGTAGCGGTCTTCCCTTCAGGAACACGGACCTTGCCTTCATTGTCGACGATCGGACCGGTAAAGGGCGAAAGCTCGCGCTTTTCCATCTTTTCGTAGGCAGTCTTGATGTTTTCGACCACATTCTGGGGCGTCGAGGGAGCGATGTCCACGAGCGCCACCATGTGTTCAGGAATGCCGCCCCAGACGGAATCGGGCTTCCAGGTGCCGTCCATCACGGCCTTCACGCGGCCCGAGTAGTACTCGTGCCAGGACTGCACGACGCCGCCCAAGAGCATCGTGGGCGCAACGCGCTTCATCGCCGTGTTGTAGGAAATCACGGGGATCTTCAGATCCTCGCAGGCGGCGGCAACTGCGGGCGAGTCGGTGTGGTGCGTGAGCACGTCGGCCTTCTGGCCGACCAGGGTCTTCGTCGCATCGGCTTCCTTGCCCGGGTCGTACCAGGAGGAGGTCCAGACCACGCGAACCTCAATATTGGGGTTCACGCTCTGAGCGCCGAGCGTAAAGGCATTGATGCCCTGAAGGACTTCAGGAATCGGCACCGCAGCGACGTAGCCGAGGACATTCGTCTTCGTGGTGGCGCCGGCGAGCTTGCCCGCAAGGTAGCGCCCTTCATAGAAGCGCGCCGTGTAGTTGCCGACGTTGGCGGCGGTCTTGTAGCCCGTCGCGTGCTCGAACTTCACGTCCGGGAATTCCTTGGCGACCTTGAGGACGGAATTCATGTAGCCGAACGAAGTCGCGAAGATGAGCTTGTTGCCCTGCTGCGCGAGGTCGCGCAGCACGCGCTCGGAGTCGGCGCCGGCGGGAATGTTTTCAACCGTCGTCACCTTGATCTTGTCGCCGAATTCCTTCTCGAGTTCCTGACGGGCGAGGTCATGCTGGCGGGACCAGCCCTCCTCGCTCGCGGGGCTCACGTAGACGAAGGCGATCTTGAGGGGGCCCTGGGCCGTCTCAGCCGCCTTGGGAGCATCCGCGGTCTTCGCGGCCTGAGGGGCCTCGGTCTTGTCGCCGCAGGCGGAAAGCATGAGGGCCATGGCGCCGGCAAGGGCGAGCTTGAAAGCAATGCGCTTCTGCATGAAGGATTCCTTTTATGGAAGAAAAGTATTCAGCAAAAGCGGCTCCGAAACCGAAGCCGCTTGATTAAAAAGTTGCTCTTTAGTTCATCGTCGGGAGCTTGCCGGCGACGCCCTCAACCAGATAACCCATCGTGAGGAGATCCGAATCGGTAGCCACCTGACCGGCCTTCAGGACTTCCTTGCCGGTGTTGTCGACGATCGGGCCGGTGAAGGGATGGAATTCACGCTTTTCCATCTTTTCGGTCGCCGCCTTGATATCGTCGACCACGCTCTGCGGGGTGGTCTTCGCAATGTCGACGAGCGCCACCATGTGTTCAGGGACGCCGCCCCAGACGGACTGCGGCTTCCAGGTGCCGTCCATGACGGCCTGGATGCGGCCTTCATAGAAGCTGTCCCAGATCTGGATGACGCCTCCGAGGAGCATCGTGGGCGCCGCACGCTTCATCGAAGTGTTGTAGGAAATGACCGGGATCTTCGCTTCCTCGCAGGCTGCCGCTACGGCGGAGGAATTCGTGTGGTGCGTGATCACGTCGGCCTTCTGTCCGATCAGGGACTTCGTCGCATCGGATTCCTTCCCCGGGTCGTACCAGGCAGAGGTCCAGACGACGCGGACCTCAACATTGGGATTCACGCTCTTCGCGCCCAGCGTAAAGGCATTGATGCCCTGAAGCACTTCAGGAATCGGGAGCGCGGCGACGTAGCCGAGAATGTTCGTCTTCGTGGTTGCGCCGGCGAGCTTGCCCGCAAGATAGCGGGCTTCATAAAAGCGCCCGGAGTAGTTGGCGACGTTTTCAGCGGTCTTGTAGCCCGTCGCATGCTCGAACTTGACGTCCGGGAACTCCTTCGCAACCTTGAGAACGGAATTCATGTAGCCGAACGAAGTCGCGAAGATGAGCTTGTTGCCCTGCTGCGCGAGGTCGCGCAGAACGCGTTCAGCGTCGGCGTTCTCGGGGATGTTTTCGACCGTCGTCACCTTGATCTTGTCGCCGAACTTCGCTTCCGCAGCGCGGCGGGCGATGTCGTGCTGCGTCGACCAGCCTTCCTCGTTCGCCGGGCTCACGTACATGAAGGCAACCTTGAGCGGCTCACTGGCCTTCGGCTGAGGAGCCGCATCGGCCGCCTTGGCGGGCGCGCCCGACTGCGCGGGAGCCTTGGGAGCCTCCTTTTCGCCGCAGGCCGTAAGCATGAGAGCGGCCGCGCCGGCGAGCGCGAGCTTGAAAGCAAAACGCTTGTTCATTTTTTTCAAAACTCCAAGAAGTTAAAAAGGAAAAAAAGGCTCACGCGCTCCTTCAGCTTCTCGGCGCGAAAGGCTTGCCGAGAGAAGCGGGAACATTGAGACGGATCCACTGAGGATTGCGCGAAATCAGAACGAGCACGAGGATGGTCGCGAGATAGGGCGTCATCGCCATGAACTGCGGTGAAATCGAAATGCCCATGCCCTGGAAGGCAAACTGCAGCATGGTCACGCCGCCGAAAAGATAGGCGCCGACGACGACGCGAAGGGGCCGCCAGGTGGCGAAGGTGACAAGCGCAAGCGCAATCCAGCCGCGGCCGGCGGTCATCCCTTCAACCCAGAGGGGCGTATAGACGAGCGACAGGTAGGCGCCCGCCACGCCCGCACAGACGGCGCCGAAAAGAACCGCGAGAAGGCGGATCCGGAGAACCGGGAAGCCGAGCGCGAAGGCCGACTGCGGCGCCTCGCCCACGGCGCGCAGAATGAGGCCCGCGCGCGTCCTGAAGAGGAACCACCAGACTGCGGCGATGAGAATCAGAGCGCCGTAGACAAAGAAGTGCTGCGAAAAGAAGGCTTCGCCGAGGAACGGAATGTTTTCGAGCCCGGGGATGCCGGAAGCGGCGCGCTCGGAGAGCGCCTGCCCCTGGAGGGGCTTCCCGATAAAGGCCGAGAGACCGGTGCCGAAGAGCGTGAGCGCGAGGCCCGCAGCGTACTGGTTGGCGTGCATGCCGAGCGTGAAGAACGCAAAAAGAAGCCCCAGCAGAAGGCCGACCCCGGCGCCCGCCAGAAAGCCGAGCGCGAAGCTTCCCGTCGCGAGCGTCGTCGAAAAGCCGATCACGGCGCCCATCAGCATGATGCCTTCGATGCCGAGATTGAGAACGCCCGACTTTTCATGAATCACAATGCCCGCGGCGGCAAGCAGAAGCGGCGTTCCGGCATTGAGCGTGGAGGAGATGATAGAAGCGGCGAGTGACATGTCAGGCGCCCTCCGTCGTACGGCGTTCAGTAAAACCGCGCCAGGAGAGCCGGTAGAAGATCGTGGTGTCGCAGGCGAGGATGAAGAAGAGGAGGAGCCCCTGATAGACCCCGGTGATGGATGAAGGGAGCCCGAGGCGGCTCTGGGCGAGTTCGCCGCCGAGGTAGAAGAGCGCCATCACGAAGGCGGCGGGAATGCAGCCGAGCGGCGACAGACGGCCGACAAAGGCCACGATGATCGCGGCAAAGCCGTACCCCGGAGAGATCGTGGGGGTGAGCTGTCCGAGCGGGCCCGAAGCCTCAATGCCGCCGGCAAGCCCCGAAAGCGCGCCGCAGATGATGAGCGACGCCCAGATGAGCTTCCCCGGATGGTAGCCCGCGTAGCGCGCGGCAAATGGCGCCATGCCGGAAACCTTGAACTGGAATCCGAGCGCCATGCGGTCCATGAGAATCCAGATGCCGAAAGCGGCGATCAGGGCAAAGAGCGCGCCCAGATGAAGGCGCGTGCCTTCAATCACAGGGAGCATCGCGCCCGATTCGAAGAGTTCGGTCTGCGGGAATCCGTAGCCCTGCGGATCGCGCATCGGCCCCTGCACGCACCAGGCGAGAAGGAACTGCGCGACGTAGACGAGCATCAGGGATACGAGAATTTCGTTCGCGTGGAACTTGTGCCTCAGGAGCGCCGTGAGGCCGCCCCAGACTGCGCCGCCGAAGGCGGAGGCAAGCATCACGACGATGACGTACCACTTCCCGAACGAGGGTTCGCAGAGGAGCGCTGCGATGCCGCCCGTGATGGCGCCGGCAATCAGCTGACCTTCCGCGCCGATATTCCAGATATTGGCCTTGAAGCAGACGACGAGGCCCACGGCGCAGAGAAGGAGCGGCGTCATCTTGACGCCGACCTCAGTCCAGCCGCGAAGGCTGTCGAGGGGCGCGATGAAGAAGATGCCGAGCGCGCGGATGGGATCCTGGCCGAGCGCGGCAAAAAGACAAAACCCCGTGAGCACAGTGAGCGCAAGCGCAATCAGGGGGGAAATCCATGAAAGCGCGCGGGCGGGCTCAGTACGCGGCGTCATGGCGATCGGGAACTGCAGCATGATCAGCGCACCTCCGTGTGAGTCTTGCTGAAGGGAGAATCAGGCCAGAGTCCGGACATCCAGCGGCCGACCTCCTCGATGGTGAGGGTCTTCTTGGGTACGGCAGGCGACAGCGCGCCGCGGTACATGACGGCGATGCGGTCCGAAACCTCAAAGAGTTCGTCGATTTCCTCGCTCACGACGATGATCGCGGCGCCGTCGTCGCGCAGACGGATGAGGCTGTTGCGGATGACGGCGGCGGCGCCCACGTCGACGCCCCAGGTCGGCTGATGCACGAGGAGAACGCGCGGACGATTGAGGATCTCGCGGCCCATGATGAATTTCTGCAGATTGCCGCCCGAGAGGCTCCCGGCGGCTTTTTCCGCTGTCGGCGTCTTAACGTGGAAGCGCTCAATCACCGTATTGGCGAACTGACGGGCCTTGTCGCGAAGAATGAAGCCGCTTCTCACGAGCGAGTCGCCCGTGAGGTACGTGTTGGCCGTGAGCGAAAGCTCCGGCACGGCGGCGTGGCCGAGACGCTGCTCGGGCACATAGCGAAGGCCTGAGATGCGGCGGGCATGCGTGTCGAGGTTCCCGACGGGCTTACCGAAGAGCTTCACGCAGTCGGGGGGCGTTGCTGCTTCGCCCGCGGCAGCCGCCATGAAGCGCGCCTGACCGTTGCCGGAAATGCCAGCAATGCCGACGATTTCGCCCGCACGGACGGCAAGATTCACATCGCTCACGCCGCAGACGCGCGTGCTTCCCGGAAGGGTAACGCCGCACATCTCGAAAATAACGTCGCCCGCCTGACCGGCGGCCTCGCGCACCTTGGGAGGATCGGCGCCGATCATCTGGCGCGCGAGCTCCTCCTCGGTCTCTTCCTTCGGATTCACCGTAGCGACGACGCGGCCGGCGCGAAGCACGACGCAGCGGTCGGCGAGTTCCCGGATTTCATCGAGCTTGTGAGAGATGAAGAGAATGGAAACGCCCTCGGAGGCGAGCTGATGAAGGGTCTTGAAGAGCGTGCGGACTGCCTGAGGCGTGAGGACCGAGGTCGGCTCGTCAAGAATGAGCAGCTTCGGCTTCGTCATGAGCGCGCGCAGAATCTCAACGCGCTGACGCTCGCCCATGGAGAGCTCCATCACGATCGAAGCCGGATCGACCTCAAGACCGTACTTTTCGCCGAGCTTGCGGATCTCTTCTGCAATCTGGGCGGGAGAGAGCTTCCCGGAAAGGCCGAGCGCCACATTCTCCGCAACGGTGAGCGTATCGAAGAGCGCAAAGTGCTGGTGCACCATTGCAATGCCGAGCTCGCGGGCTTCGGCCGGACTTTCTACTGCGAGGGGCTTGCCGTCAAAGGAAATCTCACCCTCGTCGGGGCGGGCTGCGCCGTAGATGATCTTCATCATCGTGGATTTGCCCGCGCCGTTCTCGCCCAGGATGGCGAGGACTTCTCCGGGGGCAATCTCGAGAGAGACGCCGTCGTTGGCGACGATGCCCGGATAGCGCTTCGTAATGTTGCGAAGGCTCAGTCTTGGTGTCATGCCGATGTCTTCCGGCGCTTCAGGCGGCCGGATCTGGTGGAGTTGAACCGGGGTATCGGCCGCGAACTCCCGGGGAAAGCCGCCTTATGGAAGCCGGAGATCATCTCTCCCGCCAGCCGCAGACTCCTTTTTCTCCCGGAAAATGCCGATTTGTTTGAAGCCATTTATTGTAACTGTTCATGTATGGAAAATGGCGTGCGGCAAACGAACGCAAGCACCGTGAATCCGCTATTAAAGACATCCGTCTCACGATTGCAGGCAGCATCCCGCATAAGCGGTATTCTTAAAAAAAAGCCCTTGCACTGAATCGATGAGAACGGCAGAATTCTTCTTCTCAGTGCGCCAGTAGCTCAGTTGGATAGAGTATCTGGCTACGAACCAGAGGGTCGTGGGTTCGAATCCTGCCTGGCGCACCAACAGACAATATGCCTTGCCGCATGTACGAACAATGATGCGGAGAAGTGGCAGAGAGGTCGAATGCACACCCCTGCTAAGGGTGCAGGTCCAAAATTGCGGGCCTCGAGGGTTCGAATCCCTCCTTCTCCGCCACTAATTACAAAAACTGCAGTTTTGTAATTAGTGGTAAGCACTTGAAACTGCAGTGGATTAAAGGCTTGAAGCGATTGAGTTTCAAGCCTTTTTTCTTATCTGTGGAAATTTTGCAACACGCTTACAAAATTACTAAACAGAACCTTTTGTAACCGTACAAAACCTTACAGGACCTGCATTTTTGGTGACCCTTTTGGTGCCCCTCTGAAGCTCGATAAGATCGGATTTAGCGCAGTTTTCGTCGTTTTTGAACCTTTTCGACCATGCCTAAATTCGTCACTCCGATGCCGCTCGTCATCTTCCGGCAACTCAAGTCACCGGGCTTTTATCCGCTCGGCGGTGTCCAAGGGCTCTACCTCCGCATTCGCGGAGCCTCAGAAAGCTACATCCTCCGGTATCAAGACACATTCGGCAAGCGGCGCAGCATGTCTCTCGGACTCCGTCGCTCCATGTCGCTTTCCGAAGCTCGCACTAAAGCTACGGAAATCAGGGCGCGCCTGTCTGAGGGCATCAATCCAACGCCCACACGCGCAACTCGTCGGAAGGCAAAGACTCAGCAATCGTCTTCAAAGACCGCTCCCACCTCCAAAACTTTCGCGGAGGTCATGGATTTGTGGCTGAAATACCGCGTGGAAAACAACTACTGGGTAAACGACCGGAAAGAGCCTTACGCCACGTCCAACCTTCTTGCCAGGCATGTGCTACCTCGCCTCGGTGACATCGGTATCAACGCAATTACCGTTGAAGACATCCGTGACGTCCTTGCCCCGATTTGGACTACAAAAACCATCACTGCGAAGAAAGCGTTGCGGAACATCAGAGCGATTCTGAACTGGGCCCGAGCGATGAACTACAGCTCATCAGCTGAAGATTTGTGTTCTCTACAAGGCCCTCTCGGCGTTCTCATGGAAGGCGCTCGTAAGAACGCCGTCCGCAAAGAAAATTTCGCAGCTCTCCCCTACGATAGGATTCCTTCGTTCATTCAAGCGCTTTACCACCTGGAAGGTACGAGTCGCTGGATGATGATGTTCGCCATCCTTACAGCAAGCCGCATGAAGGCTGTTCGCCTAGCCACCTGGGGCGAAATTGACGTTGAGAAGCGAATCTGGGAAATTCCGCCCGAGCACGACAAAATCAAGGACCCCAAGCGAGACCGTACTATCTATCTGTCGCAGCAAGCGATCGAGGTTTTGGAAAAGGTTCGCCCAAACCTACCTAGGGCGGACGACTTGATCTTCAAGGCCGACAATGGCGGTAGCTTTTCCGACGCAGCAACAACTGCCTTGATCCGCAGAATGCACGCCAGACAAAAAGCGCTAGATGGAACCGGGTGGATTGACCCGGACAAGTCCAAGCGCGAAGGCAAGATTTGCATCGTCACGGCACACGGTACAGCACGCAGCGGCTTTCGCACGTGGGCCAAGGACGACCGTCTCGGCAACAACCGCCGGTACGATCAGGAAGCGGCTGAGCTTTGCCTGTTGCACTGTAAAGCTTCTGACGACTACCACGGAGCCTACGACCGAGCTCGCCTAAGCACGGAGCGACAGCGATTGATGAATGACTGGGGGAAGTTTTGCTTTTCGCTCGTCACAGACAAGTGCTAAGGATTTCTTTGATGTACGAGGCAAAGCCATTGCAAAGCGGCAACTTGTTCCAAAATGGAACTCGTTCGCCAAACGGCCGACATATCGTCAACCGAAGGGGCAAACCAATGTGGAGTGGTTTCAGTCTTATTGAATGAAACCACTCCACAAACTTTAGAGGGGAACGACTGGTCCAGTCTTTCCCCTCCCTCTATTCAATCCGGCGGCAAGTCATTAAGAAGTAACGCAGGTCGCCGTTCTTGCCTCATCAGAAATTCCAGCGCATGCCGACGCTGTATTTGAAATCTTCAGCATAGTCGCTGCCGCTAGAACGCTCAAGAACTCCGTAGAAGGACAGATTCTTCGACGTATCGAACTGCGCTCCAAGGCCGTAGGAAACCCAGGTACTGTCGAGCGAATCGGACAACTTGCGGGCAACGCCGGCTGCCGGCGTCACGGTCGCATCAACGTCTCCAAGGAACTCATGGTTGACGGACACCGTGGCATAGATCGATGCCCCCTCCGCCATTTCAGCGCCTGCTCGGAAGCCGATGCGCCCGGTCAACGACTGGAAGTCGTCCTGGCTTACGGTAACGCCGTTGGAGCTCGAGTAATCCTCGCCGAGGATATAGCCGTAGGCCACTTCCACCTGGGGTTCGACGTAGAAGCGTCAACTTCCAGCGTTTTTCTACTCCCTACCCAGAGGTAGCTTAAAAACGGCAACGGTTGCCTGAAATAACCACAAAAATGACTTGCGCTTCGTGCG
>NZ_WEHX01000036.1 GCF_009183815.1 Sutterella seckii
GTTAAGCCTTGATACTAGGAACCGCCGTATACGGAACCGTACGTACGGTGGTGTGGGAGGACGGCATGGGAACTAATCCCATGCCTCCTACCCGATTGATGGCGCTTTGGGTAAGGAACCCTGGCGATTATTTTCCGGTAACGCTGTCCATCAGATTCATGCGCATGATGTTGCGGTGCTTGCCGCCCGGCTCGCGCTCGGCGTCGAAGCAGTCGCCGGCGATCTGCGGGAACTTCCTTACGAATTGGTCGAGCTCGCTGCGGGCGTCTGCGGAAAGCTCGCGCCCGGCGAGCGTGAGCGTATCGGCGACGTGCCTTGAGCTCCGGGTGCCGACCACTGCGGCCGCGACCTGCGGTTCGCCGAGGATGTAGAGGGTCGAGAGCGCGGCAATCGAAAGGCCTGTTTCCTCCTTCATCCGGGCAAGGATCCTGAGGAGCGTCTGGTAGCCCTCCCAGCCGAGCGTATCCTCAATGACGAGGAGATATTTGACGAGCGAGCGGTTCTCAAGCTTCGTGATGTCGGGCTGCGGGACGCCGAGCCATTTTTCGCTTAAGAAGCCTCCCGCCACCGTACCGTAGCAGATGAGCTTCACGCCCGTTTCCCGGCAGAGCGGAACGAGCGCTTTTTCCGGGCGGCGATCGAGAAGCGAGTACTGACATTGGTTGGTCACGACGGGGATGCCGGCGTCGACAAGACGGCGAAGATTTTCGGCATTGAAGTTCGTCGTCGAAATCGCGCGGATCAAACCCTTTTCCTGGAGTTCCACGAGATATCCCGCGGTATCGACCATTCCGGGGACTTCATAGTCCCACCAGTGGAACTGAACCATATCGAGGCGCTCCACGCCGAGGCGGGAGAGCGAGCGCGTGATGATGCGCTCGACGTAGGCGCGGTCGATGTGCGCGAGATCCTTGAGGTCGGGGACGAACTTGGTATGAATCTTCGGAAGGCTCA
The DNA here is from genome assembly GCF_009183815.1 of Sutterella seckii. Taxonomy (GTDB): domain Bacteria; phylum Pseudomonadota; class Gammaproteobacteria; order Burkholderiales; family Burkholderiaceae_F; genus Sutterella; species Sutterella seckii. The sequence goes on from NZ_WEHX01000036.1 coordinate 955, forward strand.
GACCTGCGGCACGGCGTGAACGAATGATCCGGCCGTAGAACTCCTCAACGCCTGTGTAGATGTCTGCACAGTCGAAGGTGTCGAATCCGTGGTCGAGCAGCGTTTCGAAGGCTTTTTCCGCATCGGAATAGTCGAGCGCTTTTTCAAGCGCATGCCCGGTCGCAAGCTGCCAGCCGCCGTTGATGACGCGGGCGCAGGAATAGTCGGGCAGAAGTGGATAACGGGCAATGGTTGCGGTCACTTGGAATTCTCCTCAGTGCTGAAATTCGTTTCGGGGTCGCTCTCGAGCGGCACGACCGTGCAGTCGCCGTGACGGAAGATGCGCTTTGCCGTGCGCGTGATTCTGAAGCGCGCGCCGCAGTTCGGATCCGGGCACGCAATGAGGGCGTCGGTCGTCATCCAGTCTGCAGAAGCGGTCGGCCTTTCCTTGGCGGGCAGGAGCGGCAGTATGGCGGCAAGAGCATAGAGCGAGAAGCGCCCGCCCTCCGGAAAAATCAGGTCTTCGCCTTCAACGCGAAAGCCCTGGTCCGAATGGTGGCGGCAGACGAAATTGCCGCCTTCGACCGTGACCTTCAGGTCGTAAAGTTCAAATTCGTCGGGTGCGAGTTCTTTGGAAGACATGCTGTTTGGTGTTTTTTGCGGATTACGGATTTGTCTCTGACGGCTCAGCCTTCGGGCGGCCGATGCCGGTGACGATCGAAAGCGTGAAGACCACGAAGAGCGCAACCGGATAATAGGTCGCCGTCATGAGCGTGAAGGGCGTGAGAGAGGCGTCCCCGAGGCTCGAGGCGGCTGAGAGCGTAATGAGCGAAAAGGCCGAGAAGGGAAGAATAACAGGGAGGCTGTTGGCGAACCCTGCGAGAAGGTAGGCGCGGCGATAGGGGTCGATGCGGTCCCGGAGGAGCCGGTCAGCGAGCTGGCCCGCAAGCGCCACGGCAACGCTCGTGACGGCGGCAAGCGCGGCGGAGATGAGCACCGTCACCACCGCGAGGAGCGTCTCGGCGCTTCTCGGCGAAGCGGCTTCACGGCCGAGGAATTTCTCCGCCGCATCAGCGAGCCCCGTGCGGTGAATGACGCCCGTAAATCCGAAGAGCGCAAGGCACATCAGCATGATCCCCGAAACATTGGCGATGCCGCCGGTAATGACGCCTGAAATGGCGCCGTCCTTCACGGACACGATCTGTGCGGGCGTGAGGATTCCGGTGAGGAGTCCGAGGACGAGCCCGGTCACCGTCGCGAGCGTGACGGCGTGAAGCGCATCCTTCGAGCGGATGGCGACATAGATGAGGAGCGCGACCGGAATGATCATCACGAGGCTCATGAGGTTCGCGTCTTCGAAAACTTGAACAGTCTGAGCGCTCCCGGCGGAGCCGAAGAAGTAGAAGGGAAGCGTGAGGATGAGCGCCGCCATCGCGAAGGGGAATCGCGTGCGGACGACTTCGCCGAGATCAATGGGGCGGCCTGCATTGTCCGACTGCGTCATGGCCGAAATAATCGCCACGTCCGAGACCGGAGCCAGGTTGTCGCCGAAGATGGCGCCCGAAAGAATCGCGCCCGCGAGCATCGGCACGTCGCAGCCGAGCGCCGCGCCGAAGGGGAGAAAAATGGGCGAAGCGGCGAGAATCGTCGAGATGGAGCTCCCTGTTGCGGTGGCGAGCACGGCGCAGATCAGGAAGACCGCCGGCGTGAGAAAGGGCGTTCCGGCAATGGCGCCGCCCGTCAGAAGAGCAAGCGCCTGCGCGAGTCCCGCCGCCTTCATCATGGCCGAGAAGACGCCGGCCGCCATAAGAAGCAGAAGAACGGTGGCCGTCAACTCCGACGCGGCGCCTTCGAGCACGTCCTTCCAGTAGGCCCTGGGACTCCGCGTGAGGAGCGCGCCGCTCACGAGCGCGGCGAGCCCTGCACCCGCAAGCGCCATGAGGTCGAAGACCTTCAGAAAGACGAAGAGATAGACGGATGCTGCTGCGAAGAGAAGAAAAGGGATGAGGAGCGTGGCAGGACCGAAAAAGAAGGGAATGGTCTCAGTTCGGGAGTCCAGCAGGTTCTGGGATGCATCTTGGCTCGTCATTTTGGGTGTCCTTTTCAATGGGCGAATGATTTGAGACTTGAGTTCCGAAACTTGGGTTGCGGGCTCCAGAAATGCAAAAACCCGCTTTTGGGCGGGTTTCGATGAGATTGAAGGCCTTGAAGCCAAGGCTTTCTAAACTTTTTCCGTGCGCACGACTGCGCGACCCGCCGTATTTTCAGACGGGCGCCACCAATAGCTGGAATAGGACGCGCGGAGGAAAAAGATGTTCTGCATAGTGCTTTTCATCGTAAAGGGGTGCGGAGCGATTCGTCATGAGCGAAGCCGCCTCGGAGCCTTGATCAGGATCAAGGCTCCGAACCGGAAGTCCCGCGGGATCGGCGTTTCAGAGGAATTTTATGTGAGTAAATAGAACATGCGCAGTTCTGCTTATTCACAGTAAGCGGCGGGCGTGCTATGTTTTCCCACATGCGTTTTTGGAAAAGACGCAAAACCCATTTTTCGGTATTCAGAGAAAGGCAAAAAAATGACTGCCGCAGTTCTTCAGTTCCAGAACTTCATCCGCCGCGATGAAGCCCTCTGGCGCGCGCGTCAAACATCCTTCTCCTCTACATCCTCTTCTTCCTCTCCTTCAACAGGGAGAAAGCTCATGCGCCTCGCAGATGCACGTTCAGGAGGGTTCAGGCGGGAGAGAACCTGAAACCGAAAGACAGATTCAAGAACGGGAGCACCTCAGAGGCTGAGGCGCTCCCGTTTCCATTCTGACTCCATAAAACTATTAAGGCAATCATCCATTAGTTACGTATGGATCAATGAAAATTCAAGTTAATCAATGATGTTATCTGAGTTGCATCAACTAAATGATGGCTTCGTTAATAAATCCCAACCCCTGGCAAAAGCATTCAACCCATCCGGGAGACATCATGGATCTCATCCGCAACTACAAAATTCACCTTCTCGCACTCATCATCGTGCTGGTATCGGAGTGGATCGGCATATTGAAGTTCGGACTCGTCGTGCTTCTGCCGCTCCTTTATGCGCTCGTGCTCGGCGCGGTTGCGAGCTTCCCGCGGTGGAACTTCATCAAGCTCCCCGAAATGAACCGCGCGGGCAAGATGCTTTCGATCGGCGTGCTGATCCTCATCACGAAGATCGGCCTCGACATCGGCCCCAACATCAGCATGATCATGAATTCGGGCCTCGCCCTCATCATGCAGGAGTTCGGGCACTTCTTCGGCACGCTCATCTTCGGTCTTCCGGTTGCGCTCATTCTCGGTATGAAGCGTGAGGCGATCGGCGCCTGCTACTCGATTGACCGCGAGGCGAACGTCGCCATCATTGCCGAGCGCTTCGGCCTCGACTCGCCCGAAGGCCGCGGCGTCATGGGCATGTACGTCTGCGGCACGGTCTTCGGCGCCCTCTGGGTGTCGCTCCTCGCGGGCATCATCGCTCAGCTCGGCATCTTCCATCCGCATTCGCTCGCCATGGGCGCAGGCATCGGCAGCGCCTCCATGATGGCCGCCTCGATGAGCTCGATCATTGCGGTTCATCCGGAATGGGAGGAAACGGTGCGCGCCTATGCGGCTGCCGCGAACCTCCTCACCTCGGTGCTCGGCATCTACTTCTCGCTCTTCATCTCTCTCCCGGTGACGATCAAGGTCTACGAGTTCTTCACCCGCGACAAGGGCGGCAGCAAGGCAGCCAAGGCGGCCTGATCCACGGGAAAAATCACGCATCAACAGAATTTAGCGAGATTAAAAAAATGAAAAAGATTCTCAACGAGATGTACGACGTCCTCTTCATTCTGCTCGTGACGGGGTTCTATACCTGGATCGCCAACATGCAGACGGGGGATCCCGCGCTCGGCGGCAGCGCCATCGGCGCCCTGATTCTCGTCGCGATTACCGCGGCCGGCGTCTTTATTTCGCACCTTCCGGTCTTCAACCGTCTCCCGATGGTCTTCTGGGTGTCGATTCTTGCCGTGGTGCTCTCCCTTCCGCAGTTCCCGGGCAGCGCCGTGCTTCTCTCCTACACGAAGCAGATCGGGTTCCTGCCGATCACGACGGTGGTGCTTGCCTACTGCGGCCTTTCGCTCGGCAAGGACATGGAAGGCTTCAAGCGCCTCTCCTGGCGCATCGTTCCGGTGGCGCTTGCCGTTGCCGCGGGCAGCTTCATCTGCGCGACGGCGCTTGCTGAAGTGATGCTCCACCTCGAAGGCATTTTCTAAGAGAAAAGCAACAGTTTTTTATAACGCGGGACATGGATCATGTCCCGCGCGTACGATTCAAACACACGAAATAAAGCCCGGAGCAGACAGGATCCCGTTCCGGACGAGACAACAAAAGGAGTCCAGCCATGGACAAGGAACAACTGAAGAAGCGCGTCTGCGAAGCCATCCGCAAGAATTTTGCCGAAACCCAGGCGCTCGGCCACTCCATCTTTGCCGAACCCGAACTCGGCTTCAAGGAAGTGAAGACGTCGGCCAAGGTGAAGGCTGCCTTTGACGCGCTCGGCATCGCGCATGAGGACGGCTGGGGCCACACGGGCGTGAAGGCGCGCCTGAAGGGTGCAAATTCCGCGAGGACCATTGCGCTCCTGGGTGAACTCGACGCCATCGTCTGCAGAAAGCATGAGGCGAGCGACCCCGTTACGGGCGCCGCGCACTGCTGCGGCCACAACGTTCAGATCGCGAACGTGCTCGCCGTTGCCCGCGCGCTCAAGGAAACGGGCGCGATGGAGCTTCTGGGCGGCGACGTCGTCTTCTTTGCGGTTCCTGCCGAAGAATATGTCGAGATCGACTACAGAAGCGGCCTCAGGAAGGAAGGGAAGCTCCGGTTCCTGGGCGGCAAGCAGCAGATCATCGCCGAAGGGGGCTTTGACGACATCGACCTCGCCATGATGATGCACGTGAGCTCGACCAAGAACCCCAACGGCGACTTCACGGTCGGCGCCTCGTCTAACGGCTTTGTCGGCAAGCTCATCGAATACCACGGCCGCGCCGCGCATGCCGCCGGCTGCCCCGAGGAAGGCATCAACGCGCTCAACGCCGCCATGCTCGGCGTCATGGGCGTTAATGCCATCCGCGAAACCTTCCGCGACAGCGACTGCGTGCGCTTCCACCCGATCATCAATGCGGGCGGCGACCTCGTGAACGTGATTCCCGACTACGTCAAGATGGAAAGCTACTGCCGTGCGGCCAACGTTGAAGCGCTCGCGCACTACAACAGCGCCATCAACCGGGCGCTTCGCGCGGGCGGCGCCGCGCTCGGCGCCGAATGCGTGATTTCGGACCTCCCGGGGTACCTGCCGCTCCGTCCGGAACCCCATTTCCGCGACGTGCTCCGCGCCAATGCTCATGAGATCTTCGGCGACGCCAACACGGTCGAGGGCGAGCATTCCGCGGGCTCGACCGACATGGGCGACGTCTCGCACCTGATGCCGGTCGTGCACCCCTGGGTGGGCTGCGTCTCCGGCACGCTCCACGGCGCCGACTACAAGGTCTTCGACGAAGAGACGGCCTACGTGAAGTCGCCCGAGGTGCTCGCGATGACGATCATCGATCTTCTCTGGGACGGCGCTGAGGCGGCCGACATCATCTGCCGCGAATTCAAGCCCGTCTTCACGAAGGAAACTTACGTGAAGTTCCTTGAGGATCTGACGAGCGGCAAGTAAGGGATCGCTAAAGAACTTATTTCAATTGCCGAAACTCCTGAAGGCGACTGAGATGCAGTCTTAGTCGCCTTTCAGGAGTTTTTTTGCAGGTTCCGACGCTGGCTGACGAAAGGCTTTAGTGAGTGAGAAGAACACGCACCCATGATTCGGAAAGCCTGCAGCTCTTCCCGGTGAGCGGAATCTCCGCCAGATCCAATCTCACTCTTGGTCAGACGCTCCGGAGCGGAGTTTGCCCGAAGGAGTTTCGTGCGGGCAGCACGTTCCGCCGAAAAGGGCAATGTTGTTTTTAGCGGCGTAATTTTTCGAGAACTCACACAAATCGGCCAGGGCCCGGCAGAGTTCCTGCTGATCGGGAGCCAAAGCGTATTCAATGTGCAGAGGTTTGGCGGAGACGATGGTGCGCGACAAGATGCCGTCGGCTTCCAGATGGTTGAGCTGCGTGGCGAGCATTTTTTCCGAGATGTCGGGCATGGCGCGCCTTAAGGACGAAAAACGCGTGGCGCCCTCGAGAATATGCCAGAGAATCCGAAGCTTCCATTTTCCGCCGAGCAAATCCATCGCCAGAAGCAAAGCACAAGAATAAGAAGACTGAAGTTTTGGCACAACCTTTCTCCATACCTTTCGGCATACCGAATCGCCGCTGATTTTACTTATTCCGCTCGATGAAAATGCTTGCCGGCTCGAGGCCGTAAAAGGCGTACTGACGAATCGGTAAGTGACTGATAAGTTTGTAAGTTATTGATATTAAATTAAAAACTTCTTATTCTTCGTCATCTGAAAATTCCTGACTTCATGCAGGTTTATTTTTTAGGAGACAAAATGGAATCGATTCGCTGGCCGGAAGACTATCTTCCCGGAATGACCGACAACTTCGCATCCAACGAGGTGATCGTTGAGGGGTTAAGCGTTGAGGACGTTTGGGCGCTGCTCGTTAATCCGCACCGCTGGCCCGAATACTATGCAAATGCATCCGATATTCGGTTCAGCAATGACAATTTGAAGGAAGGCGACGTTTTCTTTTTCCGCACTTTCGGTTTTCCCGTGGACGCACAAGTCACGGAATGCGTGCCGCCTGGGCGCGAAGCATGCGCCCGTCTCGCCTGGCACGGCTGGTGCGGCCTGGGCACGGATCGTCTCGACGTCATTCATGCGTGGCTCATTGAAGGACTCCCGCACAATCGCGTCCGCATATTGACGCAGGAAAGCCAGAAGGGAGAGCCCGCCAAAGTACTGGCGAAAACGCATCCCAATCCTATGGTGGCCGGCCATCAGGATTGGCTCGAAGGCATTGTGCGCGCCTTAAGGAAATGAGTCTTCGGACGACGTCTTAATAAATATCGAAATACAAAATCATGAACACGGTTTCTATTCTCATCATTGCCACTGCACATGCGCTTCTCGGCGGCACCGGCGCGCAAACCGGTCTTTGGCTTGAAGAACTCACCACGCCTTATTACGCTTTTGCCGATCAAGGCGCGAGCATCACAATTGCGACTTTGCCCGGCGGCCGGATTCCTATTGATCCGCATTCTTTAGCCGCAGCAGGAAAGAACCCTCCGACGGTTGAACGCTACCTCAAGGACGCAGATCTGCAGTCAAAGCTTAAAGAGAGCCGCCGACTCGAGGATTTGGCGTACAAGGATTACGAGGCCATCTTTATTCCGGGCGGGCACGGCGCAATGTGGGACCTGGCTTCGAGTGAGGTATTGGGGAAGTTCTTGTCGGATGCGTGGAAGGGCGGAGCCGTTATCGGTTCGGTGTGTCACGGGCCGGCCGCATTTTCCCTTGCCGTGAGGGAGGATGGCCGCGCTCTTGTGAGCGGCCTGCACGTTACCGGGTTCAGCAATTCTGAAGAAGAGAAGATGAAATTGACCCGGGTCGTTCCGTTCTTGTTGGAAACCAGAATGCGGGAAGCCGGCGGCATTTATGCGCAGGGACCTGATTTCGAAGCCTTTGCCGTTCGCGACGGCAGGCTCGTGACCGGGCAGAATCCGGCATCTTCCCAAAAGGTTGCGGAATTGATGCTTGAAGCTCTTAAATAATAGAGAGAGCGTGGAATCTCTTCCGATTTGAATGGCGGCCATGGCGTACGCACGTTTGCCATGGGCCGCCTTCTCCGTTCCGCAAAACTGCTCTGGAAGGCCCGCTTTGCTCTGCGGCCGAAACGAAAAATACGGGATTACGGCAGACTGCTTCACCGGATCAAGACGGTCAGTTCCCGGACGCGGCGTTTGCCTTTGGGCGGAAAATGTGCAATATTCCTCCTTGTCCGAAGCGCCCGTGAAGGCGAGGAGGACCGGGACGGCTTCTTCAGGCCGGCTTCGGGAGAATGCTCCGCACTCGATATTCCAAGTCCGAAATTAAGGTAAAGGACGGAAGGTGCCGGAAGCGCTCCGCCGCTGAGGTAACTCTCACGGCAACAATTTCACCACTGCTTTGAGGCCGCATGTGTCCGGCACTGAAGCAGACGCCAACCCCAGGAGGGTCCGGCTCAGCGAAAAATCCCCGCGGAGAGGAGGCCTAATGCCCGTTCCTCGAAGCATGTGAACGATAAAAAGAGGGATCACGTCGAGCTGCACAATCCGCTTCATAAATACATGAGGCCCTCTGAAATGGCTATTTCCAAGAAGTTTGCTGCGGCCGCCGCAGCTGCAACCCTTGTCTTCTCCTTTGCTGCTGAGGCAGCGCCGACGCTTCGCGTGGGCTCCCTCACGGTCTATCCGCCTTTTGAATATCTTGATTCCAAGACCGGACAGTACGAAGGCTTTGACATGGATCTGATCCGTGAAATCGGCAGGCGCAACGACCTCGACATCCGCATCGTCTCGATGTCGCTCGACGGTCTTGTTCCGGCGCTGATTTCCGGCAACATCGACTGCGCGGTTTCCGCGCTCACGATCACTCCGGAGCGCTCCGAAAAGGTCGACTTCACGAAGCCCTACATGAATGCGGGCCTCACGGTGATGACGACGAAGGACAATGCGTCGCAGATCAAGAGCCTCAAGGATCTTGAGAAGAAAACCCTCTGCGCGGAAATCGGCTCCTCGGGCGCCCTCATGATGAAGCGCATTCCGGGAACCACCATCCGCACCTTCAATTCGGCGGCGGACGCGTTCCTTGAACTCAATAAGGGCGGCTGCTACGCGATGCTCAACGACGGTCCCGTCAACAAGTACTTCTTGAAGCAGAAGGCGTCCCAGAGCATGAACCTTGTCGCGCTCGACTTCGTCGTTTCGGACGACCTCTACGGCATGGCCGTGCAGAAGGGCAACAAGAAGCTCCTCAACCTTCTCGATTCGACGATCGACGCCATGCGCGCCGACGGGTCGTATCAGAAGATCTACGACAAGTGGTTCGGCACCGAAGCCAAGTGATCGCAGAGGATCGCCGGGCAATTCCGGACTGAGTGAAAAAAAGCCCGCAGACATCCTTTCGGACCTGCGGGCTTCTTTTTGATGAGCGCTCCGGGAAGAGCGCTCAAATCCTCAATCACGCCTTGAAGCGCACGAGCGCCATGGCGACGAAGCGCCTGTGGGCGATGTAGCCGCGGATGTAGGTGTCGGTGAGGCACTCGGCAATGCCGAAGCGCGCGACGTCGAACGCCCGGAAGGTGGCGACGAGATCGTCGCCGCGGATCTCAACCTTGAGGGGCTTCGCGGGTTCAAGGACGGACGCCTTGGCGCCGGTGAAGCCGAGGCTCCAGAGGAGCGAACTTTGGTCGATCTCCTCAATGTCGAGTTCCGGGAAGGAGCGGATGACGACTTCGGCAGTGGCGTCAGGGTCGGTAATCGAAAGCTCCTGCGGATGCACTTCCGCGTCGACCGTGTCGAGGCAGGCGAGCAGTTCGCGAAGAAGGTCGTTCGAGCGTTCCGTCATCTCGCACGTGAAGTCGCCGAGCAGCTTTTCGGCTTCCTCTGGAGGGAGCGCCTTCGCCTTTTCAACCACTTCCGCCGCAAGGGTCTTGTATTGGGCCTCGAGGCCGTCCCTTTCGCGCCAGATCCCGGACATGAGGCCGCGATCGAAGTTGACGAGTTCTCCGAGGAGCGCATTGAGGAAGTAGCGCTTCCCGAACGAGAAGTCGAGGTATTCGGGCTTCATGCGGAAGTGCACGTGGCGGGCTTCCTCAAGCGTCGTCCACTGGCAGTTTTCCGGAATGCGCTTCGCAAGCGGGAACCAGGGAACGTAGACACCCGTATCCTGGTAGGAGGCGCAGTGCCAGAGGATGTTGAGGATGGGCTTCTCGCCGATTTCGCAGACCCAGCTCTCGCGCGTATGCGAGCGGGAAATGTCTTCCGCGCTGATGTGGAAGGCGTCGCCCTTGCCGTCGCCGAGATTCCTGTAGGTTTCCTCGGCCGTGAGGCGAAGCACAGCCTTCACGTCGTCCGGGCTCATGAGCTTCGGCGGAACGAGGCGTTCGGGGTAGTTGAGCTCGTCCGTGTAGCGCACGCCCGTGATCTCCTGCCAGCCCGTGCGCATGCGGATCGACTTTGTAGAGGCGGTGAGGTTTTCAACCGGCTGATAGGCGCGGGAGAAGTCGAAGTCGCTGAAGTCGCCCGGCGTTTTCGGCGTGTAGCGGCCCATGCGGATGGCGTACTCGATGAGGTCGGGGGACGCAATGACGTTTTCCTTGTCGGAAAGGTCGACCTTGCGGATCGCGAGGTAGTTGGAGATGAGAACCACCTCGTCCTCGGGGACGCGCTTCGCGACGTAGTGGTGGCCCTTTACGACGTTGAGGAGCCACGCATCGTCGCGGTCGGCAAAGGAATAGTTTCTCGCGGGGCTCCAGTAGCCGTATTTGTCGAGAAGCGATGCCGCGATTTCCACGGCTTCGCGCGCCGTGCGGGCGCGCTCCATCACGCAGCGGCGAAGAAGAAAGCCGATGCCGCCCTCGACAAGTCCCGTTTCCTCGTCCGAGAGTTCGCCGTCAAAGGACGTGCCGCCGCTGTTGGAGCACATCACGACGCCCGCTTCGTTGGCAAGCCCCTGGTCGAAGGATGAGCCCGGGGCGGGAGCGAGCATGTTGCTCCAGTAGGTGCCGAGGGTTTCGGGCGCCTGCGGAACGCGGGCGCGGCCGGGTTCGCCCTCGACGAATTCGCCGGGAGCGTGCTTCGCGCCCGGGCACCAGAACTGCTGATGCATGACGCGGCCGCCCGAATCCTCATTGTGGCCGAGGATGACGCGGCCCGTGGTGGAAGCTCGCTTGCCGACGATGACGGTGGTGCACATGTGGGTTCATCTCCATGATTGAGTTGAATGGACCGAAAAAAGGCCCGCAGGCGTTACGCTCTCTGCGGGCCCATTCAGCGCTTGAAATCTTAGCGCGGCGGAACGCTCCGTAAACTTCGAGAAAATACTCGCTTGCAGGATCAGGCAAGAGGACTTTCGCCCCGCGCCTCCGCACGCTTCGTCGTGATCGTGGCGGCAACGCCGGCGCAGATGATGAGCGACATGCCGATAAGGGCAAGCGTCGTCGTCGATTCGCCGAAGAGTAGCCAGCTGATGACGGCCGAGAAGGGAATTGCGGAGAAGCCGAGGCAGGAGGAAAGGAGCATGTTGCCGTAGGCGTAGGAGCGCGTCGTGCAGATCTGTCCGAGCGTTGCGCAGATTCCCATGCCGATGATGGCGATCACGGAATTCATGCTCGGCACGTGGAGTCCGCCCTCGACGAGATAGGCGCCGACGAGGCCGAATATCGTGCCGCAGCAGGTGAAGTAGAAGACGATTCGCCAGGAGGGTTCCTTGAGGCGTCCGAGCTCCTTCATCTGCCAGTAGATGACGAGGTCGAGGAGTGCAACGGAGAGGCAGATGAGCGCCGGGATGAGCTCATCCGACGAGAAGCTCGGCTGCAGCACGATGGCGATGCCGGCGAAGCCCACGATGATCGCGAGCGCAAGCGCCCAGGGCGCCCGCTGGTGCTTCATCATCGCGAGGACGATGAAGTTCACCGCCATGAAGAGCGGCGTCGTGTAGATGAGCGTCATGTTCGTGCCGAAGGGGAGAAGCCCCAGGGTGTAGAACCAGAGCGCAATCGAAATGGTGCCGAGAATCGAGCGGCGCAGATTCCCCATCAGATAGGGCGTTTTAAGCGAGAGGTTGTTGCGCTTCACGTAGAGGCCGATCGTGATGACGCCGAAGAGCGAACGGTAGAAGACCATCTCGAGCGTGCCCAGTTCGCCGCTCGAAAGCTTCACGAAGGCCGCCATGAAGGAAAAGCAGAGGGCTGCGCAGAGGGCCCAGAGGGATTGCTTCATCAATTTCAAAAACTCCGACAATGTCGGCCAGGGTGCGGGGAAAAAGGAAAGGCCGAAGAGCGGTGTGTGAGCTTAACAGCCCGAAGCGGCGCGCTTCAAGCAAAGTGCGCCGCCTGCGGGAAAGTTCGAAGACGCCTGCCGTCAGGCGTTTTCCGTAAGAACGTTGCGGATGCGGTAGGGAAGCGGCACGTTCGCGAGTTTGGCGCCGTCGGGTGCGAGCGAAACGCCCTTTTCGATCGCGGAGAGCGTGGCGGAATAGAGAATCAGGGCTTCATTTCCGATGCGGGACGAAAGGATGACGGATCCCGCTTCGTCGCCATCGGAATAAACCGGCGCGCCGGGGAGCACGTCTTCCGCTGCGGCAATGCGTCCGATCGCGGCGCGGCGGTTGGTTTCGCCGATATGCTGCACGCGAGAGACGACTTCCTGGCCGGGGTAGCAGCCCTTCTTAAAGGAGACGCCGCCCACGAGCTCGAGGTTGACTGCCTGGGGAACAAAGCGTTCGCGCGTTTCGGGAAGAATCTGCGGGACGCCGGCAGCAATGACCGCAGCGGTGCGCCAGGCGTCGGGCGCGGGCTTGAAGGGGAATTCCGTCCCGGCAGGAAAGAGCGCGAGCGTTCGCGAGCCGCCTGCGCAGAAGCCTTCAATGGCTTCGGACGGAGGAAGGCCGAGGAGCGTGACCCCGCCCTCCGCCCTCACTTCGCCGGGTGCGGGAATGGAAAGTCCCATTTCGGCGGCAGCCTTTTCGCCGGCCTTCCCGACGAAAACGAGCGTCTGCGGAGCCGGATCGAGCGGCGTGAAGGCGACCTTCGCGCGGAGCACGTACATGCGGATTCGCTTCAGAAAGCCTTCCGCCATGGAAGCAGGGAGCGCGAGCATGACGTCGTCGCCCTCCATCCAGACGCGCATGAGGGCAAGAAGCCGTCCCTTCGGGGAGCAGTAGCCCGCGAGCGTCGTGCGGCTGCCGAGGTTTTCCACAGCCTGCGTGAACTGGCAATGAAGAAAATGAACGGCATCGGCGCCCGAAACGCGGATGAGGGAAATGCCGCCGGCGTGCATGACGCCGGGAAGCGGAGAGAGGCTTTCGGCCGAAGCGGTGAAGCTCTGCATGATTCCTTCCAGACAAAAGAAAAACGATTCATCGAACCGCGTCTGCGGCTCGTTTTCGGAAGAATAGACGCACGGCGGGCTTCTGTGTGGCGCGACGCGTGAGAGCTGAAACAAAATGACCGCGCAGAGTCCTTCGTCTCTTCGCTAAACTCGAATGCCGCCGGGCTCCTCAAGTCTTCGCTTCGGGAGCCCGATTTCCCGTTTTTTCTTTCCCACCCCCGGGAGTTTCAATCAAAGTGAGCCGCAGACATTCGAAAAAGAGCCGCGAGGAAAAGAAGCGCGTCGAGAAGGAGCTCGCGGAGCGTGATGCAGCCCTCGACGAATCGGAAGGCGAAGGTTCCGTAAAAGAGCTTCCCGCAAGGGCGGCTTCCGTTCCGACCCAGCCGGCGATTCCGGGAAATGAAGGTTCGTCCGAAGCCTCGTCGAAGGCCTCTTCCGAAGATTCTCAGAAAGCGGATTCTTCCGACTTGCCGGGCGGGATGAATGCATCTGCGGAAGATGCTGAGAAGCGTCGCGAGGAGGCCTTAAACGGGAAAGACGAAAAGAACGCAAAGAGCGAAAAGGACGGAGAGCCCGAAGAACCTGAAGCCCGCGGAGAGTGCAAAGAGAAAGGCGACGCCTCAAAGGCCGAAGCGAACGAAAAGGATGCCGGGAAAGGCGCTGAGCCTCAGACGGATGAGCCGCTTGCGGATAAGAAGCCGGACGAGACGGCGGGTGAGGAGAAGCTTCTCTCTCAGAAGGAGGCTCAGCCGAAGAAGTCTTCCCGTCTGCTGCGGTGGGTCTGCGTCCTTCTTGCTTTCGTCGTGCTACTTCTTGCGCTCGGCGCCTTCGCCTGGATGAAGGTTGAGGACATCCTCTATCGCGAGCCGGCGGCCATGACCGCGGAGCGCATTGAAATCACGGTTCCCCAGGGGGCGAGCGCGACCGAAGCCCTCAACCTTGCAAGGAATGCCGGCATTACGCTCGAGCCCTGGAAGGTGAGAGTTCTGAGGCGCTTTGAACCGTCGCTTCTTTCGCGCATTCATGTCGGGCGATTCCGCTTTGAGCGCGGCATGACGCCCGAAGCCGTTCTGAAGACGCTTTCGGGCCCGGCGCTCATTGATCAGCAGCTCAGGATTCCCGAGGGCGCGCCCGTATGGGACGTTCTCGACATCATCAGTGAGGCGCCGGGGCTCGCCCCTGATTCCGCGCGCATGACGGAAGAGGAGCTTCTCAAAGCGGTCGGCCTCGAGGGTAGAGCCTCGCTCGAAGGGTACCTTGCGCCCGAAACCTACCGGTACGGGTCCGGCTCGAGCGACCTTGCCGTTCTCAGAATGGCCGTCGACCGTCAGAAGCGGCTTCTCGACGAAGCCTGGAATTCCCGCAATGCGGCCTGTCAGGCGAAGAACCCCTATGAGCTTCTGATTCTTGCATCCATTATTGAAAAGGAAACAGGCGTAAGGAGCGACCGGCATCTCGTGAGCTCGGTCTTCAACAACCGTCTCCGGATCGGGATGCCCCTTCAGACCGACCCGACGGTGATCTACGGTCTCGGCCCCGACTGGTCGGGAAGACTCAGAAGGCGGGATCTTGAGACGCCGACGCCCTGGAATACGTACCGCTTTGCGGGGCTTCCGCCCACGCCGATTTCGATGCCTTCGGCCGCATCGATTGAAGCGGCAGCTCATCCCGCCGAGACGAAGTATCTTTATTTCGTTGCGCGCGGCGACGGAACGAGCGAATTTTCGACCAATCTCAAGGACCACAACCGGGCGGTGAATCACTTCATCATCAGAAAGCGCACGACCCCTCTGCCGCAGAAGTAGTCCGCGGCCCGGCGCATCGGCGATAATTCGGGCTCAGTATTTTTTCATTTCGAGCGCGAAGAGAGCCAAGGAGTAAGGGATGCGCGGACGCTTCATCACCATTGAAGGGATTGACGGTGCGGGTAAGTCCACCCAGACCGCGAATCTCTTGAAGTTCCTGAAAGAGAAAGGCATCGACCTGGTTCATACGCGCGAGCCGGGCGGCACGCCGCCGGGTGAAAAAATCCGCGCGATGCTCCTTTCGGACGAAATGGGCGCAACGGCAGAGACGCTTCTCTTTTTCGCTGCGCGCGCGGAACACGTGGAAAAAGTAATTCGTCCGGCGCTCGATGCCGGCCGGTGGGTGGTGTCGGACCGCTTTACCGATGCGACCTATGCCTATCAGGCAGGCGGAAAGGGCTTCCCCGGCGAAAAGATTGAAGCGCTCGAGCACTGGACGCTTGGGAGTTTCGAGCCGGATCTCACGATCCTCTTCGACATAGCTCCGGAAAAGGCCGCTGAACGCCTTCGCGCCCGCGCGGGCGATGAGGATCGGTTCGAGCGCATGGGGGTCGACTTCTTCACCCGCGTGAGGAACGCCTATCTCGAGCGCGCGAGGAAGTCGCCGAAGCGCTTTTTAATCGTCGATGCGGAACAAACGCCCGGGGAGGTTGAGAAGCGCATTCTTGAGGGAGTCTCCGGATGGCTCTAGTCCCTTATTCATGGCTTGAGAAGCCCGCGGAAGCCCTGAATGCAATGCGGGACCGGATGCCCAATGCCATCCTCCTTTACGGCGCCCCCGGGACGGGACTCTACGAACTCGGCCTCGCCTTTTCCAAGTCGCTCTTCTGCGAGCATCCCGCGGCGGACGGCACGCCCTGCGGAAAGTGCAGGGGCTGCCAGCTCACGCACGCCGGAACCCATCCGGACTTTCGTCAGGTCCTTTCTGAATTCATGTGCGCGGAATGGGACGTGCCTTACACGGCAGCCGATAATGAACGGCCGGAAGCGAAGAAGAAGCTCTCGCGCGAAATCCGCATCCATCAGATCCGCGTGCTTTCAGACTTCCTTTCGCTCAACGCTAATCAGGGCGGGCGCCGCATCATCCTCGTCTACCCGGCCGACAAGGTCCGCGCTGAAGCCGCAGCTTCGCTCCTCAAGTCGATGGAGGAGCCCCCGGAAGGCCTCACCTGGATTCTGGTAGCCGAAAAGCTCGACGACGTGCTCCCGACCATTCGTTCGCGCTCGCGCCTTGTTCGTGCGCCTTCGCCCTCGCGCGAGGAGGCGCTCGAATTTCTCAGGTCGAGAAAGGTGAAGAATGCCGAGGAAGCGCTTGCCTTTGCCGGCGGCGCTCCGATGCCGGCGCTTCGTGCGAATGACGACGAGCGGCTCTCTCCCAAAACCGAAGCCGCAGCGCTCGATCTTCTGCGTGCCGGACCGGACCTCTCGCCCGACCTCGTGGTGAGAACGCTTGCTCCGGATCTGACGGTTCCGGCGTTTTCGCTTCTCCTTCTGCGCTGGGCGCATGATCTCATGCGGGTTTCGTCAGGGCTCGAGCCGCATTTCCTTCCCGGCGAAGCGGCGGCGCTCAGAAAGCTCGCCGGACTCACGACGCCCGCGAAGGCGGCGAAGTTCGCGGACTTTGCTGAGACTGTACGCCGCTCGGCCGACCATCCCCTGAACAGCCGTCAGGTCTGGGAGCAGACCTTCTTTCGCTATCGGGACGTCTTCACGAAGCGCTGAAGGCGCCTCTTCAGCGTTTTTAAAGCGCCTTCATGCGGCTCATCGCCTCGCTCATTTCCTCTTCTTCCGGAGCGAGGTAGCGCCCCGTCGTGGCGACGGACGCATGCCCCATGGCGGCCTGCACGACGTTGACGCTCATGCGCGTGAGCGCCTGAACGGCAAAGGTGTGCCTCAGCCAGTGGGTGGAGGAGGCCCTCAGCTTCGCGGCATCCATCGGGGCGGCTGCGGCCACGTCGTCCGCGACGCGCGCGAAGAAGCCTTCGAGCACGCGGTAGAGGCCGCTTCTGCTCATGGCGCCGCCCGGGTTCCTGCCGCGCCCGAGATTGATGAGAAGCTGGGTCTCGGGGTCGCTCTGCGCGAGTCCGGGGATCCCGCGGGCGCGAAGCGAATCCTCAATGATGCCGATCTGCTCGGGCGTAAGCGGCAGGCGCCTCACTTTGCTTCCCTTGCCGACGATCTCAATGGCATTTCTGACGGAAAGCCCGACGCGGCGGCGAACGATCCAGCCCGTGCGGGCGTCGAGCATTTCGGACGCCCGCATGCCGAGGCTTTTCCCCATCATGAGGATGAGCCGCATGCGTTCGCGCGGGAGCCCTTCGGGGAGCATGTCGAGGCGGGAGACGATTTCCTCCCACTGCGCATCGGTAAGCGACCGGTCGGCAAAGGCCTGCGGAGCGCCTTCGCCCTTCAGAAGCGGCACCTTGGGACTCACCTGATCAAAGGGGTTGAAGATGAGGTAGCCCGTGCGCTTTAAAAAATTAAAGAGCTGCCGCACGACGACGATGGCATTTTTGCGGCTCGCTGAGGAGAGCGGTCCGTTGAAGGGCTTCCAGAGCGCGGTGGCCCGCTCGGCATTCTTGGGGCCGATCCAGCGCGACTGCGGGAGCCGCCACTTCCGCAGAAATGCGTTCTCCTCGAGCCGGCCCAGGTCTTCAAGCCACCTCAGGTATTCGGCGGCATCGTCCGCCCGGATGTCCGAGAGCGCTCTTTCCTTTTCGGCGAGGCACCAGAGGAGAAAGCGCTCGGCTTCCTTGCGGTAGCTCGCATAAGTATTGGGGTTCCCCGCGCGGGCATTGAGCCACGTGCGGATGGCTTCAAGGTCGTTCCCTGCTGAAAGCGAGCACCCGATGGCGGGCGCCCGGTTGATGCCCTCGGTTCCCGAGAGCGGACCGGGGAGCGAGATTTCCTCGAGCGGTCTGATCAGCGGGTCGAACTCTGCACTGCGGGGGCGAGGTTCAGCTGCCGTTTTCTCCCGGGATCCCGCAGGGAAGAATCGCGGCGTGACTTCGCCGATATCGCGGCCGTAGTCCCTGAGCCACTCCATCAGGGCAACGGCGCGGCGGCTTCCCAGGCCGGGAAACGACCGGTGCCAGGTGCTTCCGAGCGAAGCGGCGCAGTCGTAGAGATCCTCGAGCGTGGCAAGTCCCGCCTTCGTGAGCGGCAGCGCCCAGTCCTCGGGGAGAAGTTCTGAGAGAAGTTCTTCCGGATCAAGCCGGCGCGAAGGAAGCGGTGCAGGGGTAGGAGAGGAAGGCATGCGAAGAGGACTTTTTCGAAACTTTGCCTAATATATAGGAGGACGGAGCTTATGGCCTTTATGGCCGGGAGCTTTGCCGATGAACGGTATTTTCCTCTTCATGGGACAGTTTTTCATGACAACTCCGAACCGGCATGCCTCATGCCCGGGGAGCTTCCGGCTCCTTGCTGCTGGCCTCGCTGCCTCGGCAGCCATCGTGCTTTCGCTTCCCGCCTGGGGAGCGGCGAGTTCCTTCATCGGCATGGGGGCTTCGACGGGGACCCCCTCCGGGGACGTCAAGGCTGCGATTACGCCGGTGCTTCGGACCATGGAAATGCCCGAGAGCGTCAGGGATGCTCAGATCAATCCGCTGGATCTTTTTTCCGTTCCCGTGACGGTGGACTTCCCGCGCAAGATGAGGATCGGCATTCAGGCATCCCTCGGCCTCACGCCGCAGACGCGGTGGCTTAAGTACACGCTCGAGGAAATTCAGTACGTGCTCGGCGACGACAACGTGGAGATACTCTGGCTCGACGATCATTCGCTCGACCTCGGCGCGCAGAGCGAGCAGCTCGACTTTCTGCTGAGCGATGCCGACCAGTTTGCGCTCACCCAGGCCTCGGGTCTTTATGAGCCCCTCGCCAATTTTCTTCCCAACGCCGCCTCCCGCGCAGAAGACGCTCAGGCCGGGGTCTTCTTCACCCGAAGGGGCCGGAGCCTGCGCAATGTGAGCGCCATCGGCGGGGCCGATGTTTCGATTGCCGCGCTCAATTCCGAAACGCTCGCCGGCTGGCGGGCGCCTCTCGCGCTCATGCAGCTTCAGGGACTTTCGGCGTCCTCCGTTCAGGCGAAGACAACCTTCTACGGCTTTTCCGCAGAGGCGGTCGTCCGGGGCGTGCTCTCGGGCGCTCAGACGGTGGGCGTACTTCCCGCCTGCATGCTCGAGCAGCTGGCGAACGAGGGGAAGATTTCCATTGAACAGGATCTCGCGGTTCTCAACCCCCGGACGGACGATTCGTTAAGGTGCCTTCACACGACGCCCGCTTATCCGTCCTGGACCTTCGGCGCGCTCGCGCGGATGGATCCGACGTGGAAGAAGGCGATGAGCACGATTCTCTATTCGACGAGCAGCCTTTCCTACGGCGGCGAATGGGCGCTCCCGGCCGTCAACCGCGCGGTTTACGACATGTTCTACGAGCTCAAGATGGGGCCCTACGAACACCTCGCTACCTGGAGCTTCAACCGCTTCATGCGGGAGAATTCTGAAGTTCTGGCGCTCACGCTCCTTGTCGCCTTCCTGATTGTTTCCTATGCCGTGAGCCTCTCGGTGCTCGTCCGCGTGAAGACGAGGGAACTGAGGCGCGCCCTCTCGGAGCGCGACCTCATAGAAGCTGAAGCCTCCCAGTCGCGCCAGCACATTGCAAACCTCGAGCGCACCGGCATCGTCGGTCAGATGTCGACCATCATTGCGCATGAACTGAAGCAGCCTCTCGCCGCAATCGTCAATTTCGCGGGGAGTCTCAGCCGGCGCACGAAGCAGGGGAAGTTCGACGAGAAGGCATTTACCTTCGCGCTCGGGGAAATCCTTGCTCAGGCCGAACGCGCCAATGAAATCGTCAACCGCGTGCGCGCTTATGCGAAGCACGACTATCCGCCCCGGAAGGTGACGGACCTCTATGAAGTTGTCGGCAACGCCATCACGACCTTCAGGCGTTCGCGCCAGACAAAGGCTGAAGTCATCGTCCGCGTGAATCCCCATTCGATGGCTGAAGTGGATGCCTGGGAAATCGAGCTCGCCGTGCTCAACCTCATGAAGAATGCCGCTGACGCAATATCCGGCGTTGAGGCGCCGAAGATTGAGGTGATGCTCGTTCCGCAGGACGAAAAAACTTGGGCGCTTTCCGTCGCCGACAACGGCCCCTATATTGACGACGAGCAGCTCGCCGCGCTCTTCAAGCCCCTTCAGACAACGAAGGGGAGCGCCGGCATGGGGCTCGGCCTTTCAATTGTCTCGAGCATTGCGGAGCGCCATGCGGGTCACGTCACGGTGGAGCGCAACGGCATCACGGGGCTTCGCTTTACGATTACCTTCCCGCGCATGCCCGAGGAGGGCGAAAACCTCGCCGACGCCATGCTGCCGCCCAAGATGCAGATCTTTCACAGCGACGGCACGCGCACCGTGCCCTCGGCCACGCCCGAAGACCAGACGCCGCCCGGCATGGACGGACGCGCTCCGCATCCGTCGCCGACCCTGCGCACCAATGGTCAGGTACACGGCATCTGAAGCCGGCACTCCCATTCCTTAAGACTTTCGAATCCCGGGACTGCAGAGAGGCAGCCGCCCGGGATTTTTTTGGTGCGCTCGGCAGCGCACGTGTGTCTATGTGGTGAAAGTCCACTGACCGCCCGAGAAGGGGAAGGTCTAGCGACTCGGCAGAGTCAGGGAGGC
>NZ_WEHX01000037.1 GCF_009183815.1 Sutterella seckii
AGGTCGAGCTGTCTGCCGAACTCTCTGTAGATGAGCTGACGCACTGCCTTGGCCGTCCACAAGGCAAAGTCGAACTTCAGCTGCGCGGGATTCTTATCGACAATCCAGTTGGCGACCTTCTTTTCTTCTTCCCGGCTGAGCCGACGCTTTTCTGATGCCGCGGCCTCATTCAGGCCGCGCTTCTTGCCGGCAACGGCGCTGTCAAAGCCTTCAGTCTGGTATATCTTGATGATCTTGGTAACCCATTGACGGCTCAATCCGAGTCTGCGTGCAATTTCGGCGCGCTTTACTCCATCACGGAAGTAAACAATGCAGCGGCGGCGAAGCTCGAGCTGGGCTTCAGGAGTGGCCTTGCGGCCGTCGAGGGTTGTGGTGGTTTTATCTTCATAACTCATTTATCAATTATAACATAACCGTAGCCGCTTGTCAACTATTTTGTGCCTATGTTAATAATTAAAAAACTCTGGTTGAAAAAAAACTAGGGGATTGTCTACTTTTTAAGGATGCTCTGACACATCTGAAGATAATGTATTAATTGTATAAATACAAATATATGATAGTATTTATCTATCATATAGATTTGCGAGAGGCTTCCTATGGATCTCTGGACCACCCACGTTTGTCAAGCTCCTAGTACGGTAATGTGCGAGCTTCGTAGCTTGGCTGCGGGCATTGAGTCAGTCGAGCGCATTATTGCGGCAGCCGGCTGTCCTTGCCAAAATAAACAGCCATGCAACAAGTGCAATCCATAGGAAATAGCTGTTGGACAAGCCTTACAGAAAAGGGTTTCTCATTTCACACGATTAGTTATGGAATTGCCGATGCCTCAGGCGGCTGCGGCAGCCTCATTGCAGGATTGGCCGGCCATAGCCGCAAGCACCGAGCGGGGGACTCCCGCTCTGTGAATGTCAAATTTTTCGCCGTAGGAGAGCACCGCCCATGCGATCCGGATGAGTTTCGCCGCCAGCGACACCATGATCTTGCCATAGGGCTTTCTCATCGCCAGCTGCTTGTCAATCCACTTCGTGAGCTGGCAGTCAGGCAGCCGCCTCTTGCAGTACTGCATGTAGATGCAAGCCGCCCCCTGCATCAGCAGGGATCTCAGCAATTTGTCGCCGCGGAGGCTGATTCGCCCCTGGCCCTTGCTTCTCAGATCTGGAGCTGAGCTCTTCTTTTGCCTAGGCTTATTCACATGCCCCGTAATGAAATTTTTAGGCACGCATCCAATGTAGGCGACAAGCGAACGTGGTTTATCAAACCGCTTTACATTACCGACAACCGTGATGAATCGGCCGGCAATCTGAGTGCCGACGCCCATGACGCTCTTCAGCAGCCGACCGTTGGCATTGGCTGAGACCAGAGCATCAAGGTCCTTGTCGAGCTGATGAACAGCTTTCGTTTTCGGTCCTTGGAATCAGTCTTCGCCGGAAAAGACGCAAAACCCGTACGCAACGCCTCACCGAACGGCTGGAAAAGCTTGTCCCCTGGTCAGCCTGCTTGAGCTGATTCAGCCCTTCTACTATGAGTCAGGCCGCCGCGGCCGGCAACTGTTCCCGCTTGAACTCATGCTCCGGATCCATCTGCAGCAGATCGCCTACAACATGATCCCCAGATGGAGGATTTCCTTCACGAGAACTCTACTGCTAGAAAATTCGTGGGGTTGGCGCTGGTGGACCGGACGCCGGATGAATCCACGAATCTCCAGTTCCGTCATCTGCTCGAGAGGCACAACCTCGGCAAGCAAGTCCTTGAACTGGTCAACGACGATATTACCGCGGCCGGACTGGTGCTCTCCAAAAGACGCATTGTTGATGCCAGCTTCATTGAAGCCCCGAGCTTAACAAATAATCGCGATCACAAGCGGGATTCGGAAATGTCGAGCGACATAAAGAGAAATACGAGGCATTTCGGCATGAAGATGCACGTCGCCACCGACGACCTCATCGGCATCGTCACGAATGCGGTCTACGGCCCCGCCAACGAGCATGACATCAGCCAAGTCCCGTCGGAGACGGAGCAGGTCTACGGCGATGCCGGCTATGTCGGGATGGAAAAGCGCGAAAAATTCCAGACGGATAAGGAAGCTGAGCAGCGTGAGTACCGGATCAACCTCCGTCCAGGCATTTTGAAAGAGCGCCCGGCTGAAGACATAGTGCGATCGAATATTTGAAGTCTAGCGTCCGATGCAAGGTTGAGCATGTATTTGCGCGAGTGAAGCTTCAAATGTCGTACAGCAAGACCCGCTATCGCGGCATTGCGAAGAACACTCATCGCATCAATACGATGCTGGCGCTCTGCAATCTCTTCACTGTCGGTTGTTTCCTGAGAAGATTAAAGGTCTAATGGTGCCTATATTGCAGAAATTTCATTATAAAACATAATATTGCGCCGACTTTTAGACTGTAAACAGCCAAATTTATACTTTTGGTCCGGATTTTCCAGTTTCAGCCATAAAAATCAACACTTGCTCAGACCTTCCTTAAAATAGAATCAAATAAAGCTATCCATTTGGCATAAACTTTTTCTGCAGAAAAAAACTCATATCTATTTTAGCTTTTGCACCTAAATGCATTCTTTTTTTCTTACTACTCATTAACTCATTCAGCGCAGAAGCAAAATCATTAGCATCTCTATTAACCAATATTCCATTAGAATCGTTCTCAATAATCTTATTTACCGACGGGCAATCATTCATTCCAATTACAGGAAGGCCCAAAGACATTGCTTCTGTTAAGGCTAAACTAAACCCTTCAAAACTTGACGGAAATGCAAAAATAGATGCCTTTAGTAACTTTTCTTTAACATTTTTGGTCGTACCACAAAGTATGAAGCGATCAGTCAATCCATATGCCTTTATTTTTTGTTCTAGTTTATGTACGCAATGATAACGTCCTCTTTGTCCCCACCATTCCACCTTCCAATCTGGGAACCTATCTTTTATTAAATTAAAAGCATCCAATAATAATTCAGGATTCTTTTCAGGATCAATTCTTGCCACGCATATAATAGTTTTCGATTCTAGTTCTGCATGTTCTTTATATTGAGGAACAACGTTAGGAATATAAACGATAGGAACATTTTGTAATCTTAATTTAGCTATATTAACATATTCAGGCATTAATACCTGAACCGCGTTAGACTGCTCCATTGCAGGCTTCAATATGTCAAATATAGGTCTATCCGTATAAACCAATGGGAAACTATGCAACATACTTACTATAGGCTTACTTATGTGCATAAGTTTTTTTAAGATGTAAGTAGCTTCAGGTTGAAATGTCAGAAATAAATCGACAGATTCTAATTGAGAAATTAGAGGCTCTAGTTTTTTTGACTGCCAAGTCATAAATTGAAGCCCGCGTTTTTGGTGCCTAACATCCCTTTTCATATCAAAGCATAGAATATCTCTGATCGGCGGCAAACAATATATTGGAGTCCGAGCCTTACAAATATAAAAATGTATCTTTGGATTGAGATAAAAGCCAGGTTCACCAATACCATTATTTTCATCAAAACAAATAGCGCTAACCTTATATCCTCTACTTAATAATTCATTTGCCATTGAACAAAATACTTTCGCAATTCCTCCTTTATTATTAAGAATGGACCAGATACTAAATAACACAATATGTTTTTCATTCATTATGGTATGTAATTACGATTTTTAATAGTTGGTTATTTAACAATATTGATTATATATTTTTTGGCAAAATTCGCTAGCGCAGAAAAATTATACGAGTAATTTCCGACCATAACATCACCCAAACAATTACAATCCAGGCTTTTATATCTTATATAAGTACGAGGAGCGTCACTTAGACCTTGCTGGCAAATTTCCTTTATCATCTTAAGGGATAATGAAGACATTTTATCGGTCATCACAATTATGATTGAAGAACTATCTCCAATTAAATCATTAGCATCACATACATCTCCCGCGATAATAGATAGCTGTTTTGTATAATCATCAAATTTTACTTTTCCACGAACAGCCAAGAAGGACCCACAATTTATTTTTATCTTCTTTCTTTCCCAAATCTCAGAATAAATAAGAACATCTATAGTATTCGTACCATCATCAATTTTAACAATACCAAATATCCCCTTCTTGCCTATAACTTGTCGTACATCTAGCACCAATCCTCCAACAAAAATATTATCCTTACCAGGAACTATATCTAATAACCTTATATTTCCTAAAATATCTTTAAACAGATTTTTATACTGTTCGTACGGATGCCCACTTACCCAAAAGCCATACACGTTTTTTTCCCACTCAAGGTCTTTGGACTCTAACGTAGAATCTTCCTTCAGTAGAGGTGTGGCTACTTCCTCTCCAAATAAGGCCTCTTGTCCTAGATGATCCTGAAGCCCCCTCGAGTACTGAATAGCGTCACTTACATTGGCGAGCAGGACATTTCTCCTGCGGTCGATGGAATCAAATGCCCCTGCCTTGATCAGACTCTCAAAAATCTTCTGATTAATCTCAGGTACGCGCTTAGCGAAGTTGAAGATGTCTGTGTACGGTCCTTCCTCCTTACGGCTTCGAATAATGCTTTCTACCACCGATCGGTTGATGCCTTTAATAGCGCCAAGGCCAAAGCGGATCTGCGCTTCGTTAGGAACCGAGAAGAACCAGTCGCTCTGGTTGATATCGGCAATCAGGAAATTAATGCCGTTATTTTTAGCGTCGGTGACAAGCGCGTTCATCTTGTCGCCGTCATCCATCACCATGCAGAGGTTGGCTGCATAGAAGGATGAGGTGTGGTGGACCTTAAGATAGGCGGTCTGATAGGCGACATAGGAATAAGCAGCTGCGTGGGATTTATTGAAGCCGTAGCCCGCGAACTTTTCCATCAAGTCGAAGATTTCAGTCGCAACTGATTCCTTGACGCTGCGTTCAGCAGCGCCCTTCACGAAGACGGCGCGCTGACGCTTCATTTCCTCGACGTTCTTTTTACCCATGGCTCGGCGCAGAAGGTCTGCGCCGCCAAGCGAGTAGCCGCCCACCACCTGGGCGACTCGCATCACCTGTTCCTGATAAACCATGATGCCGTAGGTTTCCTTGAGCACCGGCTCCATGCGCTGGTCAAGGTATTCCACTTTCTCTCGACCAAACTTTCGATCAATGAAGGACGGAATCAGATCCATCGGACCCGGTCGATAAAGCGCATTTAAGGCCACCAGGTCTTCAAGGCGATCGGGCTTGGCTTGCTTGAGGAGCGTACGCATGCCTTCCGATTCAAACTGGAATACGGCAGCAGTATTGCCCTGCTGGAAGAGCTCATAGGTTTCAACGTCATCCACCGGAATACGTTCCAGTTCGAAATGCTGTTCCGGATAGAGCTTGTCAATGAACTCAACCGCTTTTGCCAGGATGGAAAGCGTGGTAAGGCCCAGGAAGTCGAACTTCACGAGGCCGACATTTTCCACGTCCTTCTTATCGAACTGGCTGATCGTATTTTCTGGGCGCCCGTCGGAGTTGTAGAGCGGACAGAAGTCCGTGAGCTTCCCCGGTGCAATCAACACGCCGCCGGCATGCATGCCAAGGTTTCGCGTGAGGCCTTCAAGGGGCTTCGCGATTCGAATGATTTCCTTATATTCGTCGTCGTTTTCGATCGCATCCTTGAATTCCGGCACTTCAGCAATCGCTTCATCAAGCGTGATGTTCCTGCCGGGCTGCATCGGAATCAACTTCGAGAGCGCGTCCGTTTTCATGTAAGGAACGTCCAGTGCGCGACCGACGTCTCGCACCACCGCCTTGGCGCCCAAGGTTCCGAACGTTGCGATCTGGCTCACCGCATCTGCGCCGTACGCGCGCTTCACATACTCAATCGTGCGGTCGCGGTTGTACTGGCAGAAGTCCACGTCAAAGTCAGGCATGGACACGCGTTCCGGATTGAGGAAGCGTTCAAAAAGGAGGTCAAAATGAAGCGGATCCAGATCCGTAATGCCAAGGGAATACGCAACAAGCGAGCCTGCGCCTGAGCCTCGCCCCGGCCCCACCGGAACGCCGTTGCGCTTTGACCAGTTGATGAAGTCCTGAACGATAAGGAAGTACCCCGGGAACTTCATGCCCTTGATGATGCCGAGTTCGTATTCGAGACGCTTGTCGTATGCCGGGCGCTTCTCTTCCAGAACCTTGGGGTCCGGATAAAGGAACTCAAGGCGCTTCTGAAGGCCTTCCTTGGAGAGCTTGTCGATGTAATCGTCAAGCGACATGCCGTCGGGCGTCGGAAAAAGCGGGAGCTGAGGCTTGGAAAGGACGCCGTCCAAATTGCAGCGCTTTGCGATTTCAACGGAGTTGACGAGCGCAGCCGGAATGTCCTTGAAGAGCTCGCACATTTCGTCTTCGCTCTTAAAGTACTGCTCTTCCGTAAAGTTTCTGCTCCTTCGCGGATCCTGGAGCGTATAGCCCTCCGCAATGGAGCAGCGCACTTCGTGCGCTTCAAAGTCTTCCTTGTTGAGGAACTGAATCGGGTGGGTCGCGACGACAGGAATGCGGTGTTCGGCGGCAAAGTTCGCGAGACGCGCGGTTGCGAGCTCGTCGGACGGCCTTCCGGCACGCTGTAGTTCGACATAGAAGCAGTCTGGGAACCATGCCTTATAGCGCTCGAGCGCCTCTTCTGCGAGCGCCCAGCGCTTCGAGAGAAGAAGCTGGCCGAGTTCTCCCTGCGAGGCGCCGGAGAGGCAAATCAAGCCCTTTCCGCCGCCGTTATCAAACCAGGCGGGGTCAATCAGTCCTCGGGCCGCGTCGTTCTTCGTGAGGAACGCTTTCGTGAGGAGCACGCAGAGGGAATGGTAGCCCTCATGATTCATGCAGTAGACGCCGAGCCGATAAGGCTTCTTCAGGTCCTTCGGATTCATGACCCTCAGGTCGCATCCGAGAATCGGCTTGATGCCGGCGGCGAGCGCATGCGTATAAAAACGAAGGCCGCCGAAAATATTCATCAGATCGCAGATGCCGATGGCCACGCCTCCGCTCTTTTCCACTGCATGGATCATGGGATCCACGCGAACGATGCCGTCTGTAATTGAATATTCGGAATGGAACCTGAGGTGGATGAAGCGAGGATCGGTCATGAGGATGCTTGAAATTACGGATGCAAAAACGGCGCCTGAGGTTCAGAACCCAAAGCGCCGTCATGTGCGCCGGTATCGGCGCCTCGCGTGCAAGGAAAGGAATCAGCTTCCTTTCTGCTCGACAAAGTGCATTCTGAGGTTCGAATCGTATGGCTGAATTTTATTGCGCAGAGCCTCCGAAACGAGCGCATCCTCAAGATTCTCTTTGAGGAGCACCGCATGCACTTCCGGATGGGCTCTGAGGAAGGCTTCCGCCTTATCCCAGCCCATTGCAAAGAGCGCCGTGCAGAGGGCATCGGCGCGGGCTCCGTGGCTGTCCACAATCGTGACGGAAGCGATGTCCGTCGTCACCGGGCGCCCCGTTACCGGACTCAGAATATGGCCGTAACGACGGCCGTTCTTTTCGAAGTTGCGTTCATAAGCGCCCGACGTAATGACGCTCTCGTTCGCGGCAGAAATAACGGCGAAATAGCTGCCGCGCTCCTTGTCCGGGCTCTGGAGCCCGATGCGCCAGGGCTGCCCGGGGAATTTTTCACCGATGGCAACGACATTGCCGCCGAGATCGAGGAGCCCGTGCGTGGCCCCCGCCTCCACAAGCTTTTCAGCAAGCTTCTGGCCGATGTAGCCCTTGGCAATGGCGCCCATATCGACGTTCTGGCCCTTGCCGATCTGCATGAACCATTGCCCGTTTTCTTCCCAGACGCGGACCTTGCGGTGGTCGACGAGTTCAATAGCCTTTTTGATCGCTTCGTCCGAAGGCACTTCATTTCCGCCGAAACCGATCTTCCAGAGGTTGACGAGCGGACCGATCATGGGCTCAAAGGCGCTCCCGGTTTCATCCGCAATCTTGAGCGCCATCCTCGACATTTCCGCAATTTCGGGCATCACCGGCACGGCTTCCCCCGCACGGCGGTTGACTTCGTTGAGGGGCGTTTCCTTATGAACGCTCATCATGTCGTCATAGCGCTTTACTTCCGACTCCACGAGTTCGGCATAGTGCTTCACGGCTTCAGGCGTTTTCCCAAGAAGCTTCGCGCTCACCACCGTTCCCATATGAAGGGTCGTCGTGTCGAGCTCGTATTCCGGTGCCTGAGCTTCCTGAGATGCGGCGGCGGGCGCCGCAAGAATGCTTTCCGAAGGGAAGGAGAAGCCGATTGCCGTGGCAGCGGCCAGGGAAACGGCGAGCTTTCGAAGCTTAGTTCCGTGGACAAAGAAAAGAGAATGACGAAGCATGGTTTCCCGCAAAGTGCGGCGGTTCTTCCAGAGAGCAATAAAAAAGGGGGATGGCGCTTTGAGCGGTCCCCCTTATGACTGATGAGGCGCTTTAAGAGCGTCTCAGCTCAATCCCGAGATTACTGGGCCTTCGAGAGAGCATCCTTAACGGCAGCCTTGATGCCCTCGGAGGAGAGCGTGGCGCCGCCGACGGAGTCAACACCTTCAACGCCGTTCTTCTTGACGATTTCCGGGATCATCTGTTCGATCGGAGCAGCGATGATCATTTCGGTTTCGCCGTGCTTCACAACCTTGACGTCGGCAATCTTGCCGCCCTTGACATCAACCTGAACGGTGATGACGGACTCACGGCCCTTGCCTTCACCCGTGTAGGAGCCATCCTTGTAGGTGGCAGCCTGGGCGCCGACGGCGAGAAGAGCAGCAGCAGCGGCAACAATAATCTTCTTCATGATATGCAGTACCTTTCAAATGAAATGCGCTTTGGGCCATAGGGCGCCGAGAGAAAGGGAAATCATTTGTCCCTTCGCCTGCGCCCGATCGGCAGAAATGAACCTGGGAGGGTTTTATCCTATCTCCCGGCGACGGCTCATCATATCACAGGAAATTAGAGAAGCCTCTCCCATTGGAGAGACTTCTCTTGGATTAGGCAAAACGCCTTATTTCCCCCAGGAGTCGCGAAGTCCGACGGAAAGGTTGAAAACAGGGTGTTCCGGCGAATGATCCTTGCGGTCGGCAACAAAATAGCCGCTGCGCTCGAACTGGAACTTTTCGTCAGGCTTCGCAAGAGCCGTGCAGGGCTCCACAAATGACTGAAGAATCGTCTTCGAATTGGGAGTGAGACGGTCGAGGAAGCTGCCTTCGCCCGCTTCCGGATTGGGTTCGCAGAAGAGCCGGTCGTAGACGCGCACTTCCGCAGCCTTCGCCGTCTGAGCGTCAAGCCAGTGAATGGTGGCCTTCGTCTTCACGCTCATCGACCCTTCGGTGCCCGAACGCGTTTCAGGAAGATAGTTTGCATGTACGGCGATAACCTTCCCGGAAGCATCCTTCTCAAACGAGGTCGGAACGATGACGTAGCCGTAGCGCAGACGCACGGGCTTGGCGGGAGAACCGTCAGCCGGGATCGTGAGGCGGCGGAAGCCCTTGGGCGGCACTTCCGCAAAATCGCTCTCCTCAATCCAGAGCTCGCGCGAGAACGTGATTTCGCGCGTTCCCATTTCGGGCTTCTGAGGATGATTTTCCGCGATCAGCGTTTCGGACTGGCCTTCAGGATAGTTGTCGATGATGAGCTTCAGAGGATGAAGCACCGTCATGCGGCGCTCCGCACGGGCCTCGAGGTCCTCGCGCAGGCACTGCTCGAGCACGGAATAGTCGATCCAGCCGCCTGCGACGCGGGAGACGCCGCAGCGTTCCGCAAAGGTCTGCAGGCTTTCCGGCGTGAAGCCGCGACGGCGCAGACCCACGATCGTGGGCATGCGGGGATCATCCCAGCCGTCGACGTAATGTTCCGTCACGAGCTGAATGAGCTTGCGCTTGCTCACCACAACATAGGTGAGGTTCAGGCGATTGAATTCGTACTGGTGCGAGAGGAGGAAGAAGTTCTTTCTCACCGTCGCCGAGAGCGCTGCCTGAAGGAGCGGCGTGAAGTTTTCCGGATGCTTAGTCAGCACTTCAAAGAAGCGCTTCACGGACGCATCCGAGAGGTCGGCGGGAACACCTTCCTTCCAGCCTTCAAAAAGCTTCGCAAGTTCCGCTTCCGGAGCGCTCTGCCCAAGCTTCTCTCGCGCCGCATAAGCGGCCGCGACGAAAGCCATGGCTCTCGCATCCTCGCCCTTCGCCATCGCGGCAACGAGCTTCTGCGCTTCCTCATACTGGGGAGTGCGGAGCACCGGAACCACGCGCTCAAGCGCCCAGTCGTAGAACGCACGCTGATCTTCGAATTCGAGCGTGCAGATCGAGTGGGTGATGTTTTCGAGCGAATCCTCGATCGGGTGCGCAAAGGTGTACATCGGATAGATGCACCACTTGTTGCCCGTCGAATGGTGTTCGGCAAAGCGGATGCGGTAGATCGCCGGATCGCGCAGGTTGATGTTGGGGCTTGCCATGTCGATGCGGGCGCGCAGAACCATCGAGCCTTCGGCGTGCTTGCCGTCCCTCATTTCGCGGAAGATGCGCAGATTCTCCTCAACCGAACGATCGCGGTAGGGAGAGTTCTTTCCCGGTTCCTTGAGCGTGCCACGGTTGTCGCGCATTTCGTCCGCCGTCTGCTCGTCGACATAGGCATAGCCCGTCTTGATGAGGTGTTCGGCAAAGGCGTACATGTACTCAAAGTACGAGCTCGCGAAATAGAGGTTCTTCTCGCTCCCGTGCTCCCAGGAGAAGCCAAGCCAGCGAACGCTGTCGAGAATGCCGTCGACGTACTCCTGATCCTCCTTCACGGGATTGGTGTCGTCGAAGCGCATGTGGCAGCGGCCGCCGTAATCGCGGGCAAGGCCGAAGTTGAGGCAGATGCTCTTCGCGTGGCCGATGTGAAGGTAGCCGTTCGGCTCCGGCGGGAAACGCGTGCGGATTTTCGCCGTATCGGGCTGGCCCTTCTCGAGCTCCTCGGAATAGGGAGCCGGATAGCCGCACCAATAGCGCGGCTGATTGGCGCCTTCAGCCAAATCCTCTTCGATGATGTTGCGAATGAAGTTGGTTGCACGCCCGGTCTGGGCTTCCGTGTTGTCGCTCATCGCGTTTCTTGAATCCTGGGAAAGAGAGAAAAAACCGACGCCGACCTATGGGCGCCGGTTGAAGATGAAAGTATGAATTTTAGCGCGGCGTTTGTTTTCTTACGCTTTGCGGGGAAGACGCAGAATGAGGCTCGAGGTGTCGAGCCTTCCGTCGCCCCTTGCGCTCAGCTCGTCATAGAAACTGAGAACCTGGCGCGCAATGTCAAGCTTCGAGCCGTTCCTCTCCGCTTCATTGAGCGCAATGCCAAGATCCTTCCTCATCCAGTCGATCGCAAAGCCAAAGTCGAACTTGCCTTCGACCATGGTTTTGCTGCGGTTGACCATCTGCCACGACGAGGCGGCGCCCCCCGACAGCGCAGAAATGAGCTTATCCATGTCGAGTCCGGCATTCATGCCGAAGGCAAGGCCTTCAGCGAGCCCCTGCACGCACCCTGCAATGCAGATCTGATTCACCATCTTGGCGAGCTGCCCGGAGCCGACGGCGCCAAAGTGAGTGATCTGACTGCTGTAAGCCCGGAGCACCGGCTCGATCCGGGCGCAGACTGACGCTTCGCCTCCGAGAAGTACCGTGAGGCACCCGTTTTCGGCGCCGGCCTGGCCGCCCGATACCGGAGCATCCACCCAATCGACGCTTCTCTTCTGCGCTTCCACGGCGAGCTCGCGCTCGACCATAGCGCTTGCCGTCGTGTGGTCCACGAACACCGCACCTTCCGCCATGCCGGCGAGCGCCCCATTTTCGCCAAGGACGACGCTTCTCAGATCATCGTCGTTGCCGACGCAGGCAAAAACGATCTGAGCGCCTTCTGCAGCCTCACGCGGCGTTTGTGCGATCCGGCCGCCGAATTCAGCCGCCCAGCGCTCGGCCTTTGCCGTCGTGCGGTTGTAGACAGCGACTTTGTGGCCTGCTCGCGCGAGATGACCGGCCATGGGATAACCCATGACGCCGAGTCCGATGAAGGCAGCCGTCATGGGTTCGGTCTGAGGATAGTTTTTGGTCTGCATAGGAATCCGTCCGGGAAACCGGCAAAAGGGAGTTTCCGCCGTACGCGAGGCCACGGACCTCACGTGCGGCGGTGGTGATTTCGAAGCGATCAGCGAATGCCGGTGCGCTCGAAAGCTTCTTCGGCAGTCTTCACGACCTTGCGCGCAAGCGCAGCCGTCGGGTCAATGACCACAACATGCGCGCCCGCGACTTCAAAGTCGTCCGACTCATCGAGAATCAGAGGGAGTTCCGTGCAGCCGAGGATCAGGCAGTTACAGCCGTGGTCGCGCACGAGCACTTCTGCCGCTGAAAGCAGATCATCGCGGCAGACGCCGTCGGTAAAGCCCGCCTTCGCGCCCTTAGGCCCGTAAATGGCCGCCATGACGCGTTCCTGATGCTCGGCATCGGGCACAAACATGGCAAGCCCCATGGCCTTCGCCTTGTCGGAATAAATGCCCGTCTGGACGGTGCCGGTCGTGGCGAGAAGTCCGATCCGGGCCTTGTCGCCGAGCGTCGCCTTGATTTCATCGAGCGCAGCCTGCTGCATGTTGATGAAGGGCGTGCGGATGAAGCGCTGGAGATAGGGAAGAAACGCATGCGCCGTATTGCAGGGCACGATGATCGCGTCGCATTCATCATCCTCGAGGCGCTTCGCGCAGTTGAACATCGCGAGCGTCGGATCCACGCCGCCGTGGAGAAGCGATGCCGTACGGTCGGGGATCTGCGGATTCTGCTCAACCACGACCTTGATGTGTTCCTGATCCGTCTTCGCGGGCGTCGCCTTCACGATCTTGTCGTAAAGGTCCACCGTTGCCGCGGGCCCGAGGCCGCCGATGAGCCCCACTTTGAAGGGTTTCGGAAGGCGCTTGGGCGTAGCCTTGACCGCTTCCACGGCGGAATTTCTCAGGAGGTCGATGACGGGAAGTCCCCGCAGACGCAGCTCTTCGGCAAAGCGCGCCATCTGCGTGCAGTTGGGGATAAGCACCTCAGCGCCGGCTTCAAGGAGCTTCTCGCCCGCCTTCATCATCTCTTCGTTTTCTGAAGAGAAGCCGTGCTTTTTGAGCGCCTCACCCGGGCTCTGAAGGATGTCGTAGATCGGCGCAAGGTCTTCCGAAGGCTTCACGAATTCAAAGTCGGCGCCGAAAAGCTTCTCGTAAAACTCCTGCGGAACAGCTCGCCCGAGGAGACCGATCCGGCGGATGCCTTCGGCCTTAAGGCTTTCAGGAAGCCCTGCAAGGAGCGAAATCACCGGCACCTGAAGTTCCTTCTGAAGTTCAGGAAGGAAGGGTTCCGTTCTGACGTCCGGAATGATGACGGCTTCGCAGCCGGCTTTCTGAAGTTCCGAAGCCGCGAGGAAAGCCGCAATCTTGCGGTCGCCCAGAGCGATTCTCGGCGTCGGCGCCTCAAGCGGCATTTCCTCTGCAGATTCGACGACCTCGACTTCCATATCGAGGTCGGAACCCGTGGCAATAAGCCAGGCCTTGATCTTCAGCCCCGGGAGCGGATTAATTCCGCACGCGACGCCAATTTTTTTGAATCCCATGTTGTCTCTCCTCAACAAACTACTTTCGGCCTCAAACGGGCTTCGATCTCACTTTAGTCCTCGCTCGCGAATTCGCCAAGGCGTTCGCCCCACTCATAGAGGGCGCCCAGGATTTCCTGGTGCATTTCGTCGTCAAACTGACCGCTTTCCTGAGCCCGATCAATTTCTTCAAAGTATCGGCTCACGGTAAGCGCCCGGTCTTCGCCTTCCATCAGGCGTCGACGGCAAAGCGCCTTCCAGTGCGCTGCGTCCTCTGGAGACAAGGTTTCCGGCCAGTTGCGGGCGCGGTAGCGAAGAAGCATTTCACTGAACTGCGGATCATCAAAGTGAAGCGCTCCGCTTTCAGCGAGGTTTTTGAGTTCTTGAGGGTTCGATTCGCGAATTTTCGCGAACTGCACCTTGTCGTTTGCACTCGCAAATCCTGACGAATAAAGCGACGTATCCGGATCCGGATGGACGTCAAGCTTTTCATCCGCAAAGCGCATCCCCAGAACTTCCGCGAAAACCGTCTGAATGAGCGGAATGATTTCCCGAAGCTTCGCGAGGTTCTGCTGAACCACCTCGAA
This sequence comes from Sutterella seckii, assembly GCF_009183815.1. GTDB lineage: Bacteria > Pseudomonadota > Gammaproteobacteria > Burkholderiales > Burkholderiaceae_F > Sutterella > Sutterella seckii. The sequence goes on from NZ_WEHX01000037.1 coordinate 14,134, forward strand.
ATCGATGCCGTACTGCTTTGCCCGGTCCTGCGAAAGCACGCGAAGATTGGAGCAGACAAAAGGCGACGCATTTGCCTTCAATTGCTTGATAGGCAGGCGCACTGTGCCTGCCGCACGATCCTCAGCCGTCGGGAAGGCCCGCTTGCGGAACTCTTCGAGCGACAGCGTGCGCAGAATTGTGGGATCTTCCATCAGATCCCACATCCAGCAATCGTTCTTGTCCTGATAGAAGCAGGCGGCAATGCCGGTGCATCCCCGTGCGATGCCGAAGCGGGGCGTCACCCACACGACGGGCTTTGCGCCACTGATGGTGGCAAGGACCTTCTCCTTCGTTCGATTTTCAAAGGCCCACTGCCAAAGACGCGGTTCTTTTTCCGCAAGAAGTCTCGCAAGGCCGATCGTCGCCTCAACGTCTGAAAGCGCATCATGGGCATGACCATGCTCAATGCCGTTGGCCTTGGTCAGGAATTCAAGCTTGAAGCAGACGCCGCTTCTGCCGGCTGCCTTCGGGTACACCGCCGGATCAATATCTTCCCACTTCGGCCACTTGATGGCATCGCCCCGCAGCGCCCAAGCAGCGCAGACGACAGGAAAGAGATCCCACCGGGAGCAGCCGTTCGCCCAACTGTGCTGATAAGCATCGAGGAAATTTCGCCAGAAAAGGAAGCGATTGACTTCATCGTCGAATCCAAGCGTGTTGTAGCCGATGCTCACCGTACCGGGGGCATTAAGCCGCTCCCAGACGTCCTGCGCGAACTCGGTTTCCCTCAATCCCTTTTCTTCACAGAGCTGCGGCGTAATTCCGGTGAGAAGCGAGCTCTCCGGGCTCGGGAGCTGATCCATGGCCGGACGGCAATAGAAAACCTCGCCCTCCGACACGGGTTCAAAATCGAGGCCCGTGCGGCGGCCTGCGAACTGTGCGGGGCGATTTCGCTTCGGATCCACGCCGAAGGTTTCGTAGTCGTACCAGTAGAAAGTGGGGTTCCGGGGCTTCATTTGCGTCATCTGCTTCAAGTTTCCTGTCTTTTGCTCTGTCGACTTAGGCGAGGATCACGTCCCACTCTTCCTGCGAATAGGCGGCTTCCACCTCGAGAAGAATGGGTCTTTCAACCGACTGCTGAAGGAGTTCGAGCGCCTGGGATTCCTCTTCGAGGAGAAGGTCGATCACCGTCTGACTGGCAAGAATCCGGTACTCCTTCATGTCCTTATATTGCTTCGAAAGCCTCACGATCTCGCGGAGGATCTCATAGCAAACCGTTCTTGCCGTCTTGATTTCGCCGCGTCCCCCGCAGATCGGGCAGGTTTCGCAAAGCACATGCGCGAGAGACTCCCGCGTGCGCTTTCTCGTCATCGCAACGAGCCCGAGCTCATTGAAGCCGCTCACGGTCATCTTGGTGCGGTCGTGCGCGACCGCACGCCGCAGTTCGCTCAACACCGCCTCCCGGTGCTCATCCTTCGCCATGTCGATGAAGTCGACGATGATGATGCCGCCCAGGTTCCTGAGCCTCAGCTGCCGCGCAATAACCTGCGCCGCCTCAAGATTGGTTTTGAAGACGGTGTCGCTGAAGTCGCGCTTTCCGACGTAGGCTCCGGTATTGACGTCGATCGTCGTCATCGCCTCGGTCTGGTCGAAAACGAGATAGCCGCCGCTCTTCAGGTCCACCCGGCGCCCGAGCGCTTTTTCAAGTTCCGCATCAATGCCGTATAGCTCAAAGAGGGGCGTCTCACCTTCATAGAAATGAAGCTTCTCAGCCGCCGTCGGCACAAACTGCCTGGCAAACGCCTGGAGAGCCTTATATTCGCCTCGTTCATCCACTTCAATCGAAGCGGTTTCCTCGTGCACCAAGTCGCGCAGGACTCTTTGCGAAAGCGTGAGATCCTGGTAGAGGAGTTTCGGCCCCTTCGCTTCGCGCGCCTTCTGCTGAATTTCCTTCCAGAGGTGCGCAAGGTAAGTCATGTCCGTGCGGAATTCCTCTTCCGTCGCGCCTTCCTCAGCGCTCGTTCGTACGATGTAGCCGCCTTTTTCTTCCGGAGGACGAAGTGCAGTTACTTCTTCCCGGAGCCTTTCTCGAAGCGCTTCGTCATCGATGCGCTGAGAGACGCCGATGTGCGTGTCGTTGGGAAGGTAGACGAGTTTCCGACCGGCAAGCGAAATCGTTGTCGTGAGCCTCGCTCCCTTCGTTCCGATCGGGTCCTTTGCAACCTGAACCATCAGGCGTTGCCCTTCGTGAAGAAGGGTTTCGATCGGGCGAAGCGCACCGGTTTCAGTGCGGGCCCCTTCAATTTCAGCAATATGAAGGAAAGCCGTGCGCTCAAGCCCGACATTCAGAAATGCGCTCTGCATGCCCGGAAGCACGCGGACCACCTGACCGTAATAGACGTTTCCCACGAGGCCCCGGGCGCACATGCGCTCAACGAGGATGTCCTTCAGGATGCCGTCCTCTAAAATGGCAACTCGCGCTTCCTCGCGGGAGCTGTTGATAAGGATTTGTTCCACGAATTTTTCAGCGCTTGAATAGAAGCGCCCCTTGATTTTCACTGCTGCGCTCATTCTATAGGCGCCCGACATACTGCATGATCCTCATTACCGGCGGAGCCGGCTTCATCGGCTCAAACTTCATTCTTGAATGGCTTCAGCACCACCAGGAACCCGTGGTGAACCTTGATGCGCTCACCTACGCCGGCAATCCTGAGAACCTGAATTCCGTCAGAAACGACCCGCGCTACCGTTTCATCCTCGGGAATGTGGCAGACGCAGATGCGGTTGCCGAAGCGTTCGACCGCTTTCATCCGAGAGCCGTCATCCATTTCGCAGCAGAAAGTCATGTGGACCGTTCGATCTCCGGCCCCAAAATCTTCATTGAAACCAATGTGCTCGGCACGGCCACGCTCCTTGAAGCGGCGCGCCGCTACCGGGATTCATTGAGCGAAGAGGTGCGCTCAGCCTTCCGCTTCATCAACATTTCAACCGATGAGGTCTACGGGTTCCTGACGAAGGACGCACCGCCCGCTGTCGAAGAAACGCCCTTTGATCCGAGCAGTCCCTATTCGGCAAGCAAGGCTGCGCAGGACCAGCTCGGCCGCGCCTATGCCCGAACATACGGCATGCCCGTCATCACCGTACGCTGCACAAATAACTATGGGCCGCGCCAGTACCCTGAGAAGCTCACGCCGAGTGTGATCCAGAAAGCGCTCTCCGGCGAACCGATACCCGTTTACGGAAGCGGCCTTCAGATCCGCGACTGGATCCATGTTTCGGACTTCTGCCGTGCAATCACGCTGATTCTCGAAAAGGGGCTACCGGGTGAGATCTACAACGTGGGCACAAACAACGAGCTCACGAATTTCGACTACATCGAGCGCATATGCACTCGTCTCGACGCGCTGAAGCCCAGCTCGCAGGGATCTTATGCTGAACTCATCAGACATGTTTCCGATCGTCCGGGGCATGACGTTCGATACGGGCTCAATGCCGCGAAGATTCGCCGGATGCTCGGCTGGAAGCCGCAGGTAGACTTCTCAGCCGGCCTGGATGCAACACTCCGGTGGTACCTCGCTCACTTCTCCCTGCAAGGCAAGGAACAATAAAAATGAAAATCCTGATCGTCTCCCTGCGTTATCTCGGCGACTGCCTTCTCGCGGCAGCCCTAGCTCCGGCGATTAAGAAGAAGCTCCCGGACGCTCAGGTTGACCTTCTGACCTTCAAGGACAACCGCGGAATTCTCGAAGGCATTTCAGCCATCGACAACGTTATCGGCGTTGAGCGCCATCCCAATAAATTCCGACAGGCGCTTGACCACATCCGGTCATGGAACAGCTATGACTGGGCGTTATCCACCATGAACAGCACTCGATGCACGTTTTACAGCTGGTCGAGCGCCAAGCATCAGGTGATGCCTCAGACCTTTAATAAAACGAAAGATCTGTGGATTCATCTTCTTATCAGCAAATTTGTTCCATGGGCGCCTGGACATATGCTGGACACGTTTACAGCTTTGGCAGAACCTGTTGTCGGGTCGATCCCTCCACTCAAACCTGTAGCGCCGGATGCCCCGCTCTCTGATGATCTATCACAACTTTTAACCCCGTTAGGAGACTATGTCGCCTGCCATCCCTGTTCACGCTACCAGGATAAAAACTGGTCTAAGAATGAATGGCGAAAGCTCTTTAGCAAAATACTGGACAGCGGAAAGGATATCTGCCTGACTGGCGGTCCCTCTGCTTTTGAGCACGATTACATCCGTGATATTTCGGACGGATTCCCCTCTGACAAGGTTGTTTCCATTGCAGGGAAAGTCTCTTTCGGACAAACCGGAAGAATCATCAGGAATGCCCGTGCCTTTTTGGGAGTGGATACCGCAACGGCTCACGTTGCCGCCGCTACCGGAACGCCGTCGTTTTTCATTTTTGGACCAACCCCTGTCAGTGCATGGGGGCCATCACCCAAGGAAGGACGTCCCGCACAGTTTTCCGGGCTTCTGGATTTACAGACGGTTCTCAATGTCACCATCATCAGGCAGGATCAACTAAAGCCCTGCGACGGCTGCAGCAACCACCGCTGCGCACATTTCGATCCGCCCGAACTCTCCCGGTGCATGCAGAACATTCCCGCGGAAAAAGTCTGGCGAGCACTCTCAAATGCTCTTTGAATGCTGCTGGAACACGCGAACAGACATGAAGACCCCAACGAGAAGCAAAATCATGCCGACGCTCATGAGCGTTGTCGGCATCTGCTCCCTCATGATGTGCGCATAAATGACGGCAAAGATCGTTTCAAAAATAATCATTTGTCCGCCCAGCGCTCTCGGCAAACGCTGACTCATGGCATTCCAGAAGCAAATCGCAAGCCATGAACAAACCACCCCCAGAAAAAGAACGCCAGCCACAAACTTTTCGGGGGTTTCACCGAGCGCATGCATGATCCCGCCGTCATTCCAGACATACCAGACCAGGCCAACCAATGATGCCGGCAACGCTGCTGCGCCCTGAGCGGCCGTCCAGAACATCGGCGACATCTTGCCTCGATGACGAATAAGCCATTCCGCATTGCTTAAGGGATACCAGGTCCAGACCAGCAGGCTGAGAAACGCATAGAAAACACCCAGCCAGAATCCTGAAGGGGGCTCAGATGATGTCTGAAGAAAGTATGCAAACTCCGTCCAGTTGAGGCATATCATCCCGGCACCCACCACAGAAAGCGGGAGGACGAGCTTCCCCCACGCAACCCCGTGTCCTACGCGGGCTGCGGATAGATTTGCAACAATTGCCACGCTGATGGGAATAACGGCAGTGAAGGCACCTGCGATCGGAGCACCGGCGAGCTGCACGGCTGAAGCCAAAAGCCAGTAGAAAAAGAGGTTGCCGATGACGCCCAGAGCAATTGCGCTCCACCAGTCGCCAGCAGTCATCTGACGCACATACCGCAGGTTGAAGAAAAGCAGCACCGTCGACAACGCCCCAAAAATAGTGTAGCGCGCCAATGCAATCAAGAGGGGATCGTATGCGGCAAGCCAGAGCGGGATCATGTAGACCAGTCCCCAGAGCGCGCAGGCGACAACGCCGTATATGAAACCGGTCAGCATCATGATTGTGTCTAAGGATCCCTTACAGTAAAAAGGCGCGCCTCTCAGAGCGCGCCCTTTGAACATTACCCGTTCTTTGCGTCAGTTGCTTTTGCTGAACTGAATCGTGTAGAGATGATGATAGAACCCCTGACGTGCGAGGAGCTCCTCGTGACTGCCGATCTCGGCAATGCCGCCGTCACGCATGACCACAATGCAGTCTGCATTGATGATCGTCGAGAGTCGATGAGCAACCACAAAAGACGTACGCCCTTTGAGAAGCGTATCGAGCGACTTCTGAATATGCTTCTCGCTTTCCGTATCCAAAGCACTGGTTGCTTCGTCAAGAAGCAGCACAGGAGCATTTTTGAGGAAAGCTCTTGCAATGGAAATGCGCTGGCGCTGGCCGCCGGAAAGCATGCTGCCGTTAGCGCCGACCGGCGTATCCAGACCGTCGGGCAAAGTCTTGATGAAATCTGTGAGCGCCGCAGCATCCGCCGCGGCCTCAATCTGCTCACGCGTCACAGTATCTTTGCAGCCGTAGGCAATGTTGTTTGCAATAGTGTCGTCAAAGATCACAACGTCCTGACTCACCAACGCGATCTGCCGCCTCAGACTTTCAAGCGTCAGCTCCTTCTGCGGAATACCGTCAAAGTAGATTTCACCCTCAGTCGGATTCCAAAATCTTGGGATCAGGTTGATGAGCGTCGATTTGCCGGCACCCAAAGAGCCCACCAGAGCGATCATTTCGCCGGGCTTCACATCCAGCGTGAATTTTTTAAGCGTCGCTTTTTCTGCACCAGGATACGTAAAGCCGACATGGTCGAAAATAACCTCGCCCTGAATGCGATTGACGTCCCGCGTTCCTTCGTCTTTTTCCGGAAACTCATCAATCATTTTGAAGAGGCTTTCCGCAGCCGCAGTCATAGCGGCGGTCGACCCCATCACATTAGAGAGGTGCTTGATCGGCGGAAGCAGGAGCAGCATCGCAGAGAGGAACGTCGTGAACTCGCCGATTGTGAGTATGCCTGCCTGCGCCTGAAGCAACGCAAACACCACGACGATGGAAACGCCGCACATGGAGACCAACTGGGTCAGCGGCGTGCCCGCCGCCTTGATCTGCTGAGTCTTCAGCGTCAGATCCTTGAGGAGCTCATTGACCTTAGGAAGGTCTGAGCAAGTGCCAATTTTTATGACTGCAACCGGAAAATCCGGACCCAACACATAAATTCGGTTGTTTACAGTCTAAAAATTGGCAGTTTATGATGTTTTTAGTGGAAATTTCCACAATATAGGCACAATTAGCCTTGATATTTCATCCGGCCTCGGAGCTCCGATCTCCGAGGCTCAATTGAGAATCGATCTCATCTAGTCACCATAAATCCGCGCAGCGGGTACAACACCCCCTTACCCCCGAGTTGACAACGAGTCGGGGACGCTCCGTCAGGGGCTATTCCATCAGGATTTCAAAACGGCGCTGCCAGGCTTCCGGCATCGGCGGCAGGCCGAAGACAATGCGGGTCTGCAGTTCGCGGATCTTGGCCGATACGCAGATGAGGAACTGGCAGATGAGTCTGATCGTCGGCCCGTAGCGGCGCTTTTCAGCGCAGTGCGCGCGCGTCGTATTCCGCTTTCGACTGCGCCGCTTCTTCAAGGGCTTATGCGGCTGCTCGCG
>NZ_WEHX01000038.1 GCF_009183815.1 Sutterella seckii
AAAGCCTCAACATCGGATCGGTGCTGAGGCTCTCGGCGTTGTTTTGGGTACTGTCGGCGAAGTGGAAAAACTGGCTTTCCGAATTTATGGAAGCCCCCTCAATAAGAAGAATCTTCTTATTGTTGCACCCAGCCTTCATTTATGAATATAAGGGTTAGTTTTAATTTTTAATCGTGATGAGAGGAAAAGCGCGACAGTTTTATTTATTCCGGCGGATAAAGTTTTTCGAATACGCTTTTTAAGGTGCTGTCTATTTTCTTCGTGAGTTCGCTGACGCCAATATCAGGCGAATTTTTGCGAATATCCGCAAGCGGTATTTTTTCCTGAGCGATCGTGTCGCTTACCGCTTTTTTCCAGAATTCGGGAGATTCACTTTCCTCCCAGTCGCCGCGTCCGCGGCCGAAATGCGCTACCGCCAGGTAAAGCAGGATGGTTTCAAGGAGAAAGCCGTTGACGGCCTGACTGCTCCAGGTGAGATCCGCACCGGCCTTCTGGCGCGTCAGATTGTAGGCATGCGCTGCGCCGATGCCGCTCACTGCGCCGATGAGACCGCCCACAAGCGTTCCGAGTCCGAGGGTCAGGCCTGCGGATGACAGGTCTACCGCCAGACCAGCGGCAGCGGCGGATGCCGCTCCAATGCCTGTGCCGATGGCGGCTGCGCTCTGGGGGTCCATGGAATAAACCGCGAGGTCCCAGTCTGTCTTCATGCGTCTGAAGATTTCCTTTGAGACGCCTGAGCCGTGAAGCCCGTTGATTTCAATGAGCCTCGCCGTGAGCGAGCAGAAGCTGTCAGCCGCCTGCGAGGCAAGGGCCGCCTGAGCATCGGCTACGGCATTATGTTCGTCCTTGAAGAAGCCGAAGCGCTGTCCCATCGTAATGGCGCGTTCTCTGAGGCTCGGCGTTTCAAGCGGCATATGCGCCGCAAGGGCATGCCAGATGTGACGCGCCATGGCGTCGACGGAACTCGCGTACGCGGCCTGACGGCTTCGTCTCCAGACGGACTGAAGCGTTCTGTAGGCAGAACGCTGATCCTGAGGGAGCGCGTCGCCGATGGCATTGAAGAGCATCTCTTCCTGAATCCAGCAGCGTGCAAAAGCGTCCATAGGCAGAACGGTTTTGACGAAGGGATAGTCAGAGAGTGCTTTTTTCCAGATGTTGAGTTCGGCTTTTTCGGCTTCAGGCTCCCGGGGCTTTCCCATCTGGTTGAGGAGCACGATGACAGGCTTCCCGATCCAGGAGAGGATCTTCATTTCGGCCGCGATGTAGGGAGCGCGGTCGGGAAGTTCGGCGATATTGACGAGATAGAGAACGACGCTTGAGATATCCCGGATATGGCGAACTGCTTTCTGATCCAACCAGAAGGATTTGTTGGCAAAGCGGTCCCAGACTTCGGAGAGGAGCCAGCCGATAGGGTTGCTGCGTCCTTCAAGACGGCGTGCGAGGGCCACGGAGTTCCCGAACCCCGGCGTATCCCAGAGAATCAGTTCGCTCCCGTCCGGGCCTCGTGCAAGGACGTAGTCGGACGTGGATTCCGTCACGTGCGCCCGGTCTGCCACTTCGCCAACGTCGCGCATCAGCAGCGTGCGAGCGAGCGTTGTCTTGCCGATGTTGGTATGGCTCACCAGGCTCAGATGAATGCGCAGAGGATCCGGAGAAAAAGACATGTCGTGTCAAAAGAAGGAACGCTGTTCTCAATCTTTCATTATCCCGCTGCTTTACGCCGCCGGGGCGAGCCCGGTAATGCGAAGCGGCACCCCCATTTCGGACGCAAAGTGCTCCCAGAGCGCCCGGCGGGACTGCAATCTTTCGGGAGTATCAGAAAAGCGTGCGGAGAGCTGAGAGAAGTCGAGGCAGAGCTCCACATCGGGCGTTCGGAGCGTGAGCGCCTGGATTAATGCCCCGTGAACCTCGCTTTCGGGGGTTGCAGCCGGGTCAAGTACGAGCAGCACCCGGTCCCCGGAGGAAATGTCTGCATCGGAAAGCGCAGAGAAGTCCGGTGCTTCCCAAGGATTGACGACCAGTTTGCGGAAAGGTTCGTCTATGGCTGGAAGCGTCCTGTCGGCAGCGTCGGCGACGATAAAGGTTTTGATTGCTCGCGTCTTCCCTTCCTCCTGAAGGCGTTTGAGTTCAGCGCCGTCAAACGGGACCCGAAGATGTTTCTCTTCCTTTCCCGCCCGCCAGAGACAGGCTGCGGCAAAAACCGCACGGGGAAGAATGATGAGAATGAAGAGGCTCCAGATCATGCGGGCGAGCCAATCCGCACCCGGAGCACCGCCTCCGGCAGTCAGATTCATGGCGCTCAGAGCCTCTTCTCCGGGAAGCGCTGAGATTCCGGGGAGGAACGATGGAAGCCATCCATAAAGGACATTCAGAATAGTCGCGATGATGTCCGGGCGGTCGGCGAACCATGTGCTTTCCCAGCCAGCGCTATAGGCGGTGCCGATGCCGCGCACGAGGAGGCTGACAGCGAGCCCCACTCCGAAGACGAGCGCCGCAAGGTGGAGCACGGCCCGGAAGCGCCAGGCAAGTTCCGGGACCTTGAGCAGCATCCAGCATTTCAAAAATTCGCTCGCATAGGGCTTCGTCCGGATTCGGAACCGAGGCAATGCGGAGAGGCTCCTCGCCGCTGCGAAGGAGAGTCCCGAATCCATGCTCCCGGCTCGGAAGAATGAGACGAGCGCGATCAGCATGACGACAGCGTTCCAGAGAAGAATGCCAAGGTACGGGGGCGAGAGCAGATTGAGGGTCGCCCCCGAGCTTGTGAGCTGGTCGGCGACAGCGCCGGTGAAGAAGCCGAGGAAGATGACGATGCTTGCAGGGCCTTTGAGCGCAAGCGCGGGAGCCGAAGGGAGACGCGGCACTTCAATCCCGGGGTCTTCATTCCTCGCGCGGGAAATGAGAAGCCTCGCGCGCGTGAGAAGAAAAGCCTCCGCAGGCGCTTCGTCGCCCGCAACAGAGCGTGCGTCGCGCGAGAGCGCTCTCAGCTTCTCGTCAAACCATTTGTCCCTGGAAGTCGATTCGAGCGCCCGGGCAAAAAGAATGGTTTCGGCATCCTCAGGGGTAAGGCGGAGAATCCTGACGGATGAAGCGGACGACTCGGACATTGCAGTGGACCCGGGATAAATAGGACTGTCGTTCGATTGTATAGGCGAGTCGCTACTTTTCCGAGGGAGGCAGTTCCGGGTCATGAGCAGAGATTGCAGGACGATGCCAGCGGTAATCCCTCGAAGCAAAGTTTTCTGCTGGATTTTCCCGTAGCCAGTGAATGCCGGCGAGAGAAAGGAGGAGCGGACTCAGACCATCCGCGCGGAAGGGACGATTCGATGCCATGTGCGGTGCGTCATCCGACGACCAGAAAAGAAGCGGAATGCGAAAGCCGGAGGGCGTCTGGGTCGAATGACCGGCGCGGTTGATGAAGTCCCCGGTTTCCTGTCCATGGTCGGAAAGAAAGAGCCAGTCGGTCGGGGTGCCGGTGAGAAGAGCGTTCTCCCGGGTGGTTGTCAGAAGCTGGTAAAGCACCTCGTCCTGGTAGCGCATGGCGGCATCGTATTGATTTCGGGAAATGATGACCCAGGGATAGCGTCCGAGCGTTTTAAGGTGCTTTGAAATCTGGTCGTCGCCCCAGTCGGGAGCAAAGGCTGCAGGGTAGCGCAAGGCATAGTGCGGATGAGCGCCGATCAAGTGGACGACGATGAGTTTTTTCGGGGCGGGATCCTGGAGCGCGGCGGCAAAGGGCGCGAGGACGCTTCCGTCGAGCGAAACGCTCGTGCGCCCGCTCATGCGGTTTAAAAAGACAGGCTTATCCGCCCATCCTGCATACCGGGTGTTGATTGCGATGTCATCCTGATTACTGATCCAGTGAATTCTCCAGCCGGCAGCATGGAAGAAGGCAAAAAGATTGCCGGAGTCCATCCCGTCTCTGAGTACGCCGGATTCTCTTAACGCAATGCCGCTTTCTTCGAGCGGGAAGGTGAACATGGAGTGGAAAGCCCCGACCGTCGCGGCATCAACGGACCAGGCACCTGAAAAGACTTGAAGACGACGATCGGAATGCGCAAAGGCTTTGAGCTTCGGCGTGGTGCTGCGTGCGTAGCCGTAAAGGCTCCAGTTGGTGCGCGTCGTGCTTTCGCCGATGACGAGCACCAGCGTGCGCGGAGCGGTCTCAGCGCGCGTGATGAGTCCCTCTGCAAGCGAAAGCTCTTTCGTTCTTTCTCTTTTTGCGTTCATCCATTCGCTCTGAAGCGTGCTGACTGCCTCCTGCCAATGGGGCCAGAACCAGAGGGGATAGTGGGATCGCCAGGAAGACTTGGCAAAACTCAGAATGGCAGCAGCCGTCAGAAGGAGAAGCAGAATGCGCCAGCCGATCCGAAGCGAGCGCCGCGCCAACGGTTCACCGGTACGGCAGCAAAGAAGCAGAAAAACACCGAGCGCGCAGACGCAGGCTGCAAGACCTCCCCAGAGAAGGATTTCGCTCCAGAGCGTTTTGGCGAATTCGAGGGCTTCCTGAAAACTGGTGTTGGCGACGGCTTCGAGAACGAAGGTCGACATCGGCTCGGCCGTATAGACACGCCTCAGAAAAAGGCGAACGCCTGCATCTGCTGAGGCAAGAACGATGCCTAGGGAGGCAATGAGGAGCGCCGGCTTCTCCAGAGGGCTCCCCAGCGCGGCAAGTCTGATGCCGATAAAGGGAAGGATGAAGACGGTGAGCTGAAGGCCGCGCTTAAAGTCCCCGGTTGCAAGATAAAGGAGCGCGACGAGAAGAATCAGGGCGAGGACGGCGAGAGCGGTTCGCCCTGAAGGAGAGAAAAGCGCTTTCAATGCCGGATTCCGCTGCGGAAAGCCTGAAGGAGATTCCGGGCGGCAAGCTCGACATCGGGCTGGCCGCAGATGGCGGAAATGACGGCAATGCCGTCAGCGCCCGCCGCGCCGACTTCCGGGGCGTTTTCCTTCGTGATGCCCCCGATTGCAACGCAGGGATGCTGAGCATGAGCGACAACCTCATGAAGCCCGGCGATGCCGATGGCGGCTCCTGCGTCTGCTTTTGACCGGGTGGCAAAGACCGGTCCGACGCCGTAGTAGTCAACGAGTTCGGGGGCCGTGCCGCGAAGCTCCTTGAGATTCCCGGCAGAAAAACCGAGGATTTTTTCGGGACCGATGAGGCGTCTCGCATCTTCGGCCGAGAGATCATCCTGCCCCACGTGAAGGCCTTCGGCTCCGGAAGCCAGCATGACGTCCGCATGGTCGTCAATGATGAGCGGGATGCCCCTGGGCGCAAGAAGCGTTCTCAGCGCGCGCGCGGCTTCCGTCATGCGGCGTTTTTTCCATTGGGGCGCGCGAAGCTGCACTATCGTGACGCCGCCCGAAATCGCTGCGCGCGCGGTTTCCATCAGGCCGCCCGAACGTTCGCTTTGGTCAGGGTCGAGAACAAGGTAGAGGCTCAGATCAAAGCGCGGCATCAGAGCGATTCTCCGAGAAAGTCCTGAGGCTGAATGCTGTATAGAGCATCGAGGTATTCGTCGTGGAAGCTCCCCGGTCCCTTTGCATTCTTCCCGGCGATGAAGGCGGCGCGCTTTGCAAGCGCGCAGGCGGAAACCGCAGCCGTGACGGGATCCTTTTCGGCGGCGCAGAAGGCAGCCGTGAGCGCCGAAAGCGAGCAGCCGGTGCCGACGACGAGCGTGGTCATGACGTTTCCGCCTGAGACGGAAAGAACGCGTTCGCCGTCTGTTGCGTAGTCGGTTTCGCCCGTGACGCAGACGACGGACCCCGTGCTTCGGGCGAGCTCCACCGCGGCATTGACGGCGCTTGCGCTCGAGTCCGTACTGTCGACCCCTTTGCCCCCTTTGCCGGCTCCCGCAAGGGCAAGAATTTCGCTCGCATTCCCGCGGATCACCGTGGGGTGAAGGGCAATCAGCTTGCGGATCTCACTGTCGCGCCATGGGATGACGCCTGCGGCAACAGGATCGAGCACCCAGGGCACGTGCTTTTCCCGCGCTGCTTGGGCGGAGAGCTGCATGCTTCTCAGCCGTTCGGGCACGGGGGTGCCGACATTGACGAGGAGCGCTCCGGCGATGCCGGCGAAATAGGGCGCTTCTTCCTCGGCCACGACCATCGCCGGCGAGGCGCCGGCGGCAAGAAGAACGTTCGCCGTGATTTCCTGCACGACGTCGTTCGTGAGGCAGTGAACGAGCGGGCGAAGCCGACGAAGTTTGTCAAGCGCCTCAGAAGCGGCGCGCGGGGAAAGCGGAGTGATCTGCATCTTCGTAAACAAGTAAAAGCCCGGGGCTTAACGGAGTGAACAGTATCACACGAGAGAAGCCGGAGAGACGCTTGCAGAACGAGGCGGTCAGGTCTTTAGAATGACGCTCTCCGCCTCAACTGCTCTCCAGAGAGTTTTTTCAGATGCTGATTCATCCGCAGTTCGACCCCATCGCGATTTCCGTCGGCCCGCTTGCCGTGCATTGGTACGGGCTGATGTATCTCCTCGGGTTCCTTGCCTTCTGGCTTCTGGGCCGACGCCGGGCGGATGTCCCCTGGCGAGGCATTACGCGCGACGACGTTGAGAACCTCCTCTTCTGGGGCGTATTCGGCGTGGTTCTGGGAGGCCGGCTGGGCTACTGTCTTTTTTATCAGCCGGACTACTACCTCTCGCATCCCTTTGACGTCGTCAAGATGTGGCAGGGCGGCATGAGCGCGCACGGCGGCCTGATCGGCGTCCTCATCGTGATGGGAATTTACGGGCGCGTGCGCGGCATGGGCTTCTGGCGCGTGGCGGACTTTGTCGCACCGCTCGTGCCGATCGGGCTCTTTTTCGGTCGCATCGGAAACTTCATCAACGGCGAGCTCTGGGGACGGCCGGCTGCTCCGGATCTCCCCTGGGCCATGATCTTCCCGCAGGCGCAGGACGGCGGCATTCCGCGCCATCCGTCGCAGCTCTATGAAGCCGGCCTCGAAGGTCTTGCGCTTTTCCTTTTGCTCTGGATTTATTCCAGAAAGCCCCGGCCGCTTGCCCGGACCGGCGCACTCTTTGCGATCGGCTACAGCGTTGCGCGATTCGCGTGCGAATTTTTCCGCGAACCCGATGCATTCCTTGGCCTTCAGGCGCTCGGCCTCTCTCGGGGTCAGTGGCTCACGCTCCCGCTTCTCCTCTGCGGCATTGCCGTGTGGGTTTGGGCGGGCCGCAGAAGCAAGTCTGTGTCCTGACAAAAGTTCCGCGATCAATGAAAAAAGGGTGCTTCCGCCCAAGCGGAGCACCCTTTTTTCGACCTGTAGGGAAGCTCAATCAGAGCGAGCTGATGGCCTTCCAGAGCATGTAGGAGGCGAGCACGAAGAGCATGCAGGCAAAGATGCGCTTCAGAGGCTTCGTGTCGGTCGCATGCGCGACCTTGGCGCCGAGGGGCGCGAAGAAAATGCTCGTTGCAGCGACGCAGATGAGCGCCGGGAGATGAATGTAGCCGAGCGTGTAGGGCCAGCCGGGAAGCCCCGTCAGACCCCAGCCGCTGATGATGTAGCCGATGGTGCCGGCAAATGCGATCGGGAAGCCGAAGGCGGCGGAAGTGCCCACGGCGTTATGCATCTTGACGTTGCACCACGTCATGAAGGGGACGGAAATGAAGCCGCCGCCCGCACCCACGAGCGCAGAGATCACGCCGATTACGGTGCCGGCGCCGAACATGCCGGCAGTCCCCGGAAGATGACGCGAGGGCGTGGGCTTGGTATTGAGGAACATCTTCGCGGCGGAGAAGTAGACGAAGACCGCAAAAATCATCGCGACCCAGAAGGTCGGGAGCGCGCCTGAAATCTGGGCGCCCAGGAGCCCGCCCACCAGGATGCCGGGGGCCATTGCGAAGACGACGTTCCAGAGAACGGCGCCGCGCTTCGCGTGCGCGCGCACGGATGAAAGCGACGTGAAGAGAATCGTGCCCATTGAGGTGGCGATGGCCACGTGAACGATGTGTTCAATGGGGATGCCCGCATAGGCAAGGAGCAGCGTGAGGAACGGCGTCAGAACCATGCCTCCGCCGATGCCGAGAAGGCCGGCGAGAAAGCCCGTGCAGCAGCCGAGGGCGGCTAAGGCAAGAATGATCTGGATGGACATGGGAGGATCCTTCGAGGGTAAAGGTCTAGAAGCGTCAGTGCGTTGTAGTTTTTAAAGGGACGCAAGGTTTTCGGCGATGAAGCAGAACTCTCGTTTCGTCACCGGGGTGATCGAGAGCCGGTTGCCGCGCCTCAATATCACCATTTCGGAGAGTTCCGGGTGCGTGCGCAGTTCAGCAATCGGGATAACAGGAATCTTAACGAGTCCTTCCACATCCACGGCTACCCACCTGGGGGAAGCAGACGTACTTTTGGGATCAAAGTACTCGCTTGATTCATCGAATTGACAGGCGTCCGGGTAGGGGCCGGAGGCGATCCGGGCAATGCCGGCGATCCCGGGATTGGGACAGCTCGAGTGGTAAAAGAGTACGGCGTCGCCGGGCTTCATGGCGTCGCGCATGAAGTTTCTTGCCTGATAGTTTCTGACGCCGAACCATGAAACCTTATGGTCAGGTGCGGCAAGCGCATCGTCGATGGAGCATTCGCCGGGCTCGCTCTTCATGAGCCAGAAGTTTTCGGCCTGCCTGATGAGCGCTTCAACGTTCTCTTTTGCGGCCATTTTCTGCTCTTGGGAAAGCAGAAAGGGCAACCTCTGAAAAGACTGCCCTTTCTCGAAAAAGGATGCCTGCTGCGGGGCGGGGCTACGTATCCTGAACCGAGAGTTCAGGGCGGTCGGCTCCGGAGCGGAACGGGCTGGACACGGCGTGACCGGCACTCTATCGGCTCTCGAGTAGGCCAACCTATTGCGCATGGCATTGGTTCTAGGTACCTTGGAGCCCTGATGCTTTGCCGCTGCAGGCTTGAAATCATTGTACCTGCTTCGCATCGTCTGTAAAGGGGCGAAAACGTAAAGAACCGTCCTGATGCGAAATGGCAAAACTGATTCGGAATCTCCTCGTCAGAAAAGCGAGCCGATGGTGCCTATCTTGACGTCGCGGTAGAGCGCATCCTCGCAGAGCCGGCAAAGCGCGCGAATTTCCTTAAGCGCCTCAGCGTCATCCGCGGCTTGAGCGGGTTGCGCTGCCGGAGCCGGCTGCGCGGCGTCGGGAGCCTGAGCAGGCGAGGCTCCCGCATTCCCGTCCTTGGCCTCTTCTTCCCGCTTCTTCGATTCATAGGCGAATTCGAGCGCCGTAAGCACGGCAATCTGGTCGTTCGCAATGACGCGGCCCGCCGCGCGGACGGTCTGCATCTGCTCGTCCACCTGGCGGGCGCAGTCCTTGAGGAGCTCCTCCTCGCCGCTCGAGACGGCAAGGCGGTAGTCGCGATCAAAAATGGTGACGGTGACTTCAGACATGTTGAATGACTCCCCCCGAGCCTCAGGCATTGCCGCCGTCGCGAAGCTGCGACAGAAACGCGTCAAGCTTGCGCTTCATTTCATGAATCTGCTCGCGGCTGTGCTTCAGTTCCGCATCGCGCGCTTCGAGCTGATTGGCGAGCTGAATGCGCGCGTCGCGCTCACTCTGCAGCCGGTTGATGAGCTGCGTTATCAGGGCTCTGAGCCTCTCGAGTTCCTGTTTCATTGGCATCTGTTGTCGAAGGAGAAGAATTGGGTTGCGCGGGCGGAATGATGGTCTTCGGGGGACGCGGCTCGAAGGAGCGGATGGTTCCGAGAATCAGCTGGTCCGCCTGCTGTTCGTCGGGCATCGGGTCGGACGTCCAGTGGTCGACGCGGCGGTCCGCGTTGAAGTAGACGCTCAGACGCCGGATCTGCTCCTCGCCGTCGCCGCGGCGCAGGTAGTAGACATAGTCCCAGCGGCCCTGGTGGAACTGGTCCTGCACCAGCGGAACGCCGAGCAGGAACTGCACCTGCGCGTCCGTCATGCCCTTTTCGAGCTGAAGCGCCATTTCACTCGTGACCAGATTGCCCTGGTGGACGTCAGCACGGTAAGGTTTCAGGAAGTAAGGCACGAAGTCAGTCGCGCTTTCCCAGGCACTCGAGACCGTGTCGGTGACCGTGCTGCAGCCCGTAAGGCCGACGGCGCCCGCAAGCGTGGTGCATAAAATGAGGAGATGTCGCTTGAACATAAACCGAATAAAATAAGAATTTCAGGCCGGGTTCTCAAATGAGCCCTGACCCCGTATGATAAAGAACTCAAAGAACTCAGACAGGGTAGCTTTGCCGTGAAGGAAGCAACACAGATGCAGCAGTCCGCCGACTTGAAGACCATGGGTCTCAAGGTTACGGTGCCTCGCCTCAAAATTCTAGATTTATTTCAGAAGCTTTCTGAGTCGCAGGAAGCCGGCAAGCGCCATCTTTCTGCCGAAGAAGTCTACAAGCTTCTCCTGAACGAAAACAGCGATATCGGGCTGGCGACGGTTTACCGCGTGCTCACGCAGTTTGAAAACGCCGGCATTCTCGTTCGCCACGATTTCGACGAGGGCAGAGCCATTTATGAGCTCCAGGAAGGCCGTCACCACGATCATATCGTCTGCGTGCGCTGCGGCAAGGTCGAGGAGTTCGTGGACCCTGAAATCGAGAAGGCGCAGCGGCAGGTCTCGTCCCGCCTTGGGTATGAAATGACCGATCACTCGCTCGTTCTCTACGGCGTCTGCCACGACTGCCGCGAGAAGGAACGCAAGCGCAAGGAAGAAGTCTGAGTTCCTGCGTTTCGCCTGAAGCTCAGAAATCCCATGGAAGGAGCGCGCGAGCGCTCCTTCGTCATGTCTGCATCCGGGCAAAACAAAAGGCCCGTCCCCAAGCGGAAACAGGCCTTCTGAAGAATTCTGGTACGCGGTACTGGGATTGAACCAGTGACCCCTGCCGTGTGAAGGCAGTGCTCTACCCCTGAGCTAACCGCGCATTTGCGAGAAGCGAAATATTACCTGAAGAACGGTAGTTTGCAAGGAAAAGTTCTGAAGCATACCGTGTTTGCGGTACTTCTCCGGGCGTCAGGAACGCTTGGCCGGTCTTCTGCCGAGCGCGGCTTCAACGCCTAAATTCGCCAGCTGATCGGCTTTTTCATTGCCCGGGTTGCCGGCGTGGCCCTTGACCCATCGCCATTCAATCTGGTGCTGCGAGGCGAGTCGATCGAGCTCCTGCCAGAGCTCGATATTCTTGATTTCGCCTTTGCTCCCCTTTTTCCAGCCGCGCCGCTTCCAGTTGTGAATCCACGTTGTGATGCCGTCCTTCACGTAGCTGCTGTCGGTGTGGATGATGATCGGGCAGGGGCGCTTCACGGCAGAGAGCGCTGAAATAACGGCTGTGAGCTCCATCTGGTTGTTCGTGGTGAGCTTTGAGCCGTCGTAAAGTTCGAGGCGATGCTCTCCCCAGACGAGAAATGCGCCCCAGCCGCCGACGCCGGGATTGCCCTTGCAGGCGCCGTCGGTCCAGATTTCGAGAACTTTAGGCGAGGAATCAGCCATCAGAGTTTTTTCCCAAGAAGCGTGGAGTGGGTTGTTGAAGATGCCGCAGGCACTCCGGGGGCAGGAATTTTAGCCGGGAGCTTCTGCATTGATTCGCAGCTGACGATGCGGGGGCCGGGAAGGCGCTTTACGGCAGAAAGGAGGAAAAGGTTGGAAAACTGCGGCATCCAGCGGTCCCCCGCCTTGTTGAGCCATGACCAGGCATGAAGTCTCTTCAGACTTCGAAAGCCTGGCGCATAGATGCCGAAAATTCCGCGGTCGACCTCAAGACCCAGGAGCGTAAGCCAGTCCTTGAGGCGATAGAGCGATATCGGCACAAGCTCCGTCGGAAGATATGGCCTGCAGCCGAGCTTCACGGTCTGCTGCCGCAGCCACCAGAGGCCGAGCGAATTGAAGGCCGTCAGGATGAGCCTGCCTTCCGGCTCAAGGACCCGCACTGCCTCGCGAAGAACCTGCTGAGGATTTTTGGCGAGATCGAGCGTATGGGGAAGCGTCACCAGATCCATGGATTCGCTCTGAATCGGCAGCTGCGCAGGATCCGCAACGATCCGGTTGAGCGTGAATTTCGGGTCGCAAAGATCTCCCCGGGGATCAATCAGCCAGTGCGCCTGCATGCGGTTGGCGGCGAGCGTATCGAGCTGAGGCATGCCGACCTGAAGCGCGCAGGAGCCGAAGACATCTGCCGTCAGCTCGCTGTAGGCGGCTTTCTCCCATTCAAGGAGAAGCTGGCCGGGGGCGGAAAGCAGAAAATCCTGAAAAGTGAGTGCGGGCATCAGAGTAGGCGGGAATAACAATTCGTTGCGTAATTTGGGGCGGTTCCCAGGAATCCTGAGCGGCTTCAATCGAAGTCCGCATCCATGCAGGCATTAAGATTAATCGCTTATTGTCCCGATTTGTTTTTCCTCTCTTTCTTTTCAGCGCCATGCCTTCTGGTTTCCATGTCCTTCGCTCATTGACCCTTCTGGGCGCGCTCGTTTCATTGAGTCTTTCGACAGCGGCTGCGACGACAGATGAAGCCATTCCTTCCGAGGAAGGTGCGGTGCAGGTAGAGGAGGCCGCAAGCGAAGCGGCGCTTTCGCGCGAGTCCGACATCCCTGCGAATGTCTGGGCGCGCATTCGATCGGGCTTTGCCATTCCCAACCTTAATTCCGCTGCGGTGGACCGCTGGACGGACTTTTACGCGAAGGACCCGGACTACGTCCGGCGCATGGCCCTGAGGGCGAGCCGGTACCTCTACAACATCGTTGAGGAAGTGGAGGCAAGGCACCTTCCGACAGAACTCGCGCTCCTTCCTTTCGTTGAGAGCGCCTTCCAGCCGGAAGCCCTGTCGCGCGCCAAGGCCTCCGGCCTCTGGCAGTTCATGCCGGCAACGGGCAAAAACTACGCGCTTGAACAGAATCTCTGGCGCGACGACCGCCGGGATGTGCTTGAAAGCAC
The DNA here is from genome assembly GCF_009183815.1 of Sutterella seckii. GTDB lineage: Bacteria > Pseudomonadota > Gammaproteobacteria > Burkholderiales > Burkholderiaceae_F > Sutterella > Sutterella seckii. Next base: position 12,895 of record NZ_WEHX01000038.1, read on the forward strand.
CCGTGCGGCGCTCGACTACTTTGAATATCTGCACGGGCTCTTCAACGACTGGCAGCTTGCGCTTGCCGCCTACAACTGGGGCGAAGGGAGCGTGCAGCGCGCCATCTCGCGCGCGAAGCGCCAGAAGAAAGCGACGGATTATGCGCATCTGAGAATGCCGCGGGAAACGGCAAACTATGTGCCGAAGCTCGAAGCCATCAAGCGCATCGTGAGCGACCCGGGAAAATACGGCATTGAACTTCCTGATGTCGGCAATGAACCCTTCTTCGTGCGCGTTACCAAACCCCGCGATATTGATCTCAAGACGGCGGCGGAGCTTGCCGGAATGTCCGAGGCGGATTTCCGGGCGCTGAATCCAAGCTTTAAGCTCCCGGTGATCGTGGCCTCGCACAACAACGTGATGCTGCTTCCGGCCGATCGTCTCGACTTTTTCGTGGACAACCTAGCGAGCTGGATGGATTCGGGGCAGCCTCTTTCGCACTGGACGACTTATCGTCTCCGGAGCGGCGAATCGCTTGCCGAAGTGGCTGAACGCTCCGGCATGACGGAGTCCTTCCTCAGGGAAGTAAACGGCATTCCGGAAGGCCGGAAGGTGCTCGAAAATTCGACGCTCCTTGTCCTTGCTGAAGGCGATGAGCAGGCGGATATTTCCGCAGAGGAAGCCGATGCGCGTCTGCGGCTTTCGCCGCTTACAACCTGGCGCCGGGTGACCTACCGCGTGAGAAGCGGCGATACGCTCTCCACCATTGCCCGGCGCTGGCACATCACGGTGAAGTCGATCGTGCAGGCTAATCGCCTGCGCTCCGACAGTCTCCGTGTCGGTCAGCGTCTCGTTCTCACGGTGCCCAATGTGGCGCGCTCGCCGATTATTGCCTCCTCGAAAACTTCTTCGAAGAGTCAGGCTTCGGGCGGCCATATTATTTATGCGGTGAGAAGTGGTGATTCACTCTTCAACATCGCCCGCCGCTACGGCGTTTCCGTTGATGACCTCAGAATGAGGAACAGGCTTTCCGGGAACACCATTCGTGCCGGTCAGCGCCTGCGCATTCCGAGAACGGGCGAAGCGAACGTTGAGCCTTCGAGCGTGATTTATACGGTCCGCTCCGGAGATACGCTTTCGTCCATCGCGGGACGCTACGGCGTCTCCGCGACGAAGCTTCGCCGCGTGAACCGTCTTTCCTCGTCAAGGCTTCAGGTTGGGCAACGTCTGGAGATCCCGGAAGGGGATGAACCCAAAGAGCCGCCGAAGCCCGTTACGGCTTCGAGCCCCAAAACGACAGAACACGTCGTGCGCTCCGGCGACACGCTCTCCGGCATAGCCGGCCGCTACGGCACGACCGTTGCCAAGCTTCGGTCCGCAAACGGCCTGCGTTCCAATCGGCTCTCCGTCGGTCAGCGTCTGGTGATTCCGGCTACTGCCAGCCGATTGGATGCTCAGAATGACGCATCCGCGGATCGCGTCTACATCGTCCGTTCAGGGGATACGCTTTCGGCGATTGCGGCGGCAAACAGCACTTCTGTAGCGGAATTGAGGCGCGTGAACAACCTTCGGAGCAATCGTCTGTCAGTCGGGCAGGAGCTGAAGCTCCCCTGATCGATTGCCGCTCAGTATGGCGAATGATGTCCTCGTCCGCCTAAAATTGATTGTTTCAAGACTGATCATTCTCCGGCAGAGCATCTTTCTGCCGGAATAAAGTTTCCTAAACAATATTTTTCCAAGAGATCTAGCATGGGCTTCCTCACCGGCAAGAAGATTCTGATCACGGGCGTGATTTCCAACCGTTCCATCGCCTACGGCATCGCTCAGGCCTGCCATCGTGAAGGCGCGGAACTTGCCTTCTCCTATTCGGACGAACGCTTCCGTGAGCGTCTCCAGGACTTTGCCGCTGAATTCGGCAGCGACATTGTTCTCCAGATCGATGTGTCGAAGGATGAGCAGATTGACGCTGCTGTGAAGGCGCTTGAAGAAAAGTGGGGCTACCTTGACGGCTTCGTTCACTCGATCGGCTTTGCGCCGCGTGAAGCGATTGCTGGCGACTTCCTTGAAGGCATCTCGCGCGAAGCCTTCCGTGTCGCGATGGACATCTCCGCTTATTCCTATCCCGCCCTTGCGAAGGCTTTCCTTCCCCTCATGAAGGGCCGTCAGGCGTCCATTCTCTCGCTCACCTATCTTGGCGGCGAACGCGTTGTTCCCAACTACAACACGATGGGCCTTGCCAAGGCGGCGCTTGAATCCTCGACCCGCTACCTGGCTGCCAGCCTCGGCCGCGAAGGCATCCGCGCGAACGCCATTTCTGCCGGTCCCATCAAGACGCTTGCGGCCTCAGGCATCAAGGGGTTCTCGAAGCTTCTCCATGTGATGGAAAAGACGGCGCCTCTTGGCCGTACGGTGACGATTCAGGAAGTCGGCAACACGGCTGCCTTCCTGCTTTCGGATCTCTCGAGCGGCATTACGGGCGACATCGTCTACGTTGACGCAGGCTTCCACGCAGTAGCCGTGGGCGTCGTTGACGAAGAGTAAGTGAGCGGCTGAAAGCGCTTCATTCGCCGACAGAGGAAGGCTCCGGAGCAATTCTCTGGGGCCTTTCTTTTAATAACGCATGCTTCATGGAAGGAGTGCGCTGTGGAAAACGGGATCTCGGTTGTGCTTCTCACGCGCAATGAGGAAATCAACATTGATGCGTGTCTTTCATCCTGTACTTTTGCTGATGAAATCATCGTTGTGGATGACGGCAGTACCGATCGCACAATAGAAATAGCAGAAAAGCACAATGCCCGGATTTTTCATCGCGCGCTCAATGGAGACTGGGCGCAGCAGAAGACCTTTGCCATCGCGCAGGCTTCCTGCCGCTGGGTATTTTTGATGGATGCCGATGAACGCGTTACGCCGGACTTGGCTGCCAAAATTCTGGAAAGATCTAAAGGCGACGATCGTGCTTATGAAGTGCAGAGGCACAACCGCTTCAAGCATATCCGCGCTGAGCATGGAAACATGCGCCCTGACTGGGTTTGCCGCTTTGTGCCTAAAGCGCTCGTTACGGTTCATGGCCAGGTCCATGAAGAAGTGAAAGTTTCCTGTCCCAAGGAAAAAATCGAGGGCGACGGGATGATTCACTACCCCTATAGAACTTGGGGGCAGTATCTCAACAAGCTCAATACCTACAGCGAACTTTCTGCGGATCGGTATTTGTCAGAGGGGAAGAGCGTTTCGGTGTTTAAAGACATCGTTTGTCGTCCGCTCTGGTCGTTCATCAAAATTTATTTCCTTAATAAGGGATTCCTTGACGGCAAGGTTGGCTTTATGTTCTCAGTCAACAATGCCGTCTATACGATGAACAAGTACGTCAAATACTATTTCCTTAAAAATTATTCCGGTGAACTCTGATGCACGACATGAAGAAGATCGGCGTATTCGTCAAGCCTACGGAAAGTCTCTGCGTTCCCCTCGAGCATATTGTCAGGGTGCTCTCTTCTCAGGGGTATGAAGTTCTTCTTGAAGAGCGTGCGGCTCAAACCCTTGAAGGCCGCATGGCTTTCAAAGGCTATGAGCGCAGAGAGCTCGGAGAACTTTGCGATGCGGCAGTCGTGCTTGGCGGCGACGGGACGATTCTCGGTGTCGCAAGAGAAATTGCGGGTTGCGAATGCCCGCTTATCGGTGTCAATGCCGGGCGTCTGGGCTTCATTACCGACGTGGTGCTCGAGGATGTGGATACAGTTCTCCCGGCAATGCTCAGCGGGGAATGTTCGTCTGATCGCAGACATCTCCTCGAGGGTGTTGTTCTTCGCAATGGGAAAGAGATTTGCCGCAATTCTGCGGTCAACGACATAGGCTTCAGCCACGGTCGTGCCGGCGGCATGGTGGACTTCATCATTTATGTAGACGGGCGCCAGATGAGCAGTCAGTCTGCTGACGGCATTATGTGCTCAACCTCAACGGGTTCCACGGCTTATGCGCTTGCTGCAGGCGGCCCGATTCTTCATCCGTCTCTTGAAGCCGTGCAGCTGGTGCCGGTTGCTCCGCATACGCTTTCGAACCGCCCGATTGTGCTTCCTGCCAACCTCAAAATCGAAATTGAGCTTGTGTGCGCCAGAGATGCTGTTGCCTACTTCGATATGCAGGAATTCTGCGACGTCATCCCGGGCGACGTGCTGAGGATTGAACAGTCGTCTCGCACGATTGAAATCCTTCATCCGCTTAATTACGACTATTTCGAGCTGCTCCGCCGCAAGCTCAAGTGGAATTTCTCTCCGGCGAGCGTGCATAGAAAGGACTCTGCGGAGCCTGCTCAGTAATCTCTTTTCGGCCTGAGGGGCCATTCATGCTCACAACGCTCAATCTCAAGGATTTCGTCATTGTTGATCAGCTTTCGCTTGATCTCTCTTCAGGCTTTACGGTGCTTACTGGCGAGACCGGTGCCGGCAAATCGATTCTGATTGATGCCATTCAGCTCATCAGAGGCGGCAGAGGTGATGCTGATCTGGTGCGGCAGGGATGTGAGCGAGCGAACATCATTGCGGAATTTTCCCTCGGCGACGCCTCCCGTCATTGGCTTGAGGAAAATGATCTTCTAGAGACCGGTGCCGGGAGCGTGTTGGTGCGTCGCGCCATTGACCGGAGCGGACGTTCCCGTGCATGGATTAACGGCATTTCCGTAACGCTCTCGCAACTCCGGGAACTTGGCGACACGCTTACCGACATCCAGGGACAGCATGCGCACCAGCTCCTCCTCAAATCTCAATGCCAGCTGAAGCTTCTCGATGCATATGCCGACGATGCGGCGATTCTCAGTGAAGTTAAAAATGCGCATGCTGAGTGGAGCGCGGCTGCTCGCAGATTGGAAGAGGCCACTTCAGGGGCGGATATTCGTACCGCCAGGATTGAGCAGCTCAACTGGCTCCTTGAGGATCTGGACGCGCTTTCGCCCAAAAAAGGCGAGTGGGAAGAACTCAATCAGGAGCATTCTCGGCTCGCGCATGCCGTATCCATTACCGAAGGACTTAATGAGTCGATTGAATGGCTGACGCAGGGGGAAAATGCTGCGGGAGACCTGGTAACAAAGGCTCAGATGCGGGTTGAATCGCTTTCCGAATATGACGAGCGGCTCAAAAATATCAGCGAAACGCTGACGACTGCTGCAGAACTCATTGATGACGCGGCGGGAGACCTTGAGAACATCCTGGACCGTACGGATACTGATGGCGCAAGGTTTGAAAAAGTCGACAGGCGCGTGTCGCGCTATTTTAACCTCGCACGGAAATACCGGACGGAGCCCGAAATGCTCTATGAGCTCGAAGCCGAGAGCAGAAAGCGTCTGGAGGAGCTCAGGGGGGAAGAAAATCTGGAAGCGCTTCGCGAGGCTGAAGCGCTTGCGCGCAAGGCGTACGATGCCAAAGCGAAGCTTCTTACCCAGGCTCGCCGTAGTGCCGCAGAGAAATTTTCTCGAGCCGTTACGGAGGAAATGCAGCAGCTCTCAATGAAGGGCGGCCGCTTTGAAGTGGCGCTCGAGGCATGTGCGCCTTCGGAGCATGGTTCGGAAAAATGCGAATTCCTCATGGCCGGGCATCCGGGTGTGGATGTGAGTCCGCTCGCTAAAGTAGCGTCCGGCGGCGAGCTCTCACGCATCGGACTCGCCATCTTTACGCTTTCCTCGCGCAATACCACGGTTCCAACGCTCATATTCGACGAGGTGGACAGCGGCGTCGGCGGCGCAACCGGAGAAGTGGTCGGCCGAATGATGAAGAAGCTAGGGGAATCTCGTCAGGTGCTCTGCGTGACGCATCTCCCTCAGGTTGCCGCTTGCGGCGACCATCATCTCAAGGTTGAAAAAATATCTGATGGATTTGAGACGGTAAGCTACCTCAAGGAGCTTTTCGGTCAGGCGCGTGTGGATGAGATAGCCCGCATGCTGGGCGGGCTTCTCATCACGCAGAAAACGAAAGTCCTTGCAGAGGAAATGGTGAGGGCGGGCGAAGTCTCATGAAGCAAGCTTCTTGACGGCTGCGAGCACTTCATCCAGCGTCGGCCAGGCGCCTTCCTTGCCGAGCACAATTGCTCTGGGGTTCCAGGGACGTGTGCGGGAAGGATCCGTGACGCCGATCAGCGTAATCTGGGGAGCGCCGACAGCCGCTGCCACATGACTGAGACCTGAGTCGTTCGCAATAACCATGCGGGAGCGCTTGGCAAGCGCAGCAAGCGTGCCGAGCGTTGTCGGCGGGCAGATCATGGCATCCGGACATGCGGCACGGGCAAGATCCGCTTCGCGCACTGACGGGAAGACGACGGGGTCAATTCCAAGATCTCTCAACGGCGCGCAAAGGGCATTGAAGTGTTCCCAATGCTTCTTTTTGCCGTGATGGAGGCCGCGGGCAATAGGCGCTAGAAGCGCGAAGTTGTCAGGAATCCTGAGCTCCTGCATCAGATTGCGTGCACCGGCCTCATGGCGCTTCAGCGGTGTAAGACCAAGGGACGGCGGAACCTTATTCCATGCGGGCTTGATGCCCCAGGCTTCGAGTGCGCCGTGAGCCAGAGTGAAGAACCGTTCAACCTCGTGCATTTTCCCGGGTTCGGGGACGGACTTATCGAGGAACAGACGGCGCCAGTCGGTTGGATAGCCGGCGCTTTTGATGCCGCCCAGAGCGTAGAGAAGTGCAGAACTCAAAGAGTTAGGGAAAAGCAATCCTTTGGGCGACGGACCAAAGTGCCGCGCAATATTTCGAATGCGTGAAAAATCTTCGGTGACATGACCTTCAATCGGTTCGAAGCGCCAGCCCGTACCTGCAAGAAGATCTTCCGCCCAGCGCTTGCCGGTCAGAACTGGTGTGAGGCCGCTAGCCTCCAGAAGCCTGAGGCCAGGCAGGGCCATGCAGCAGTCGCCGACATGGTTGGGAAGTCTGCACAAAATATCCGACATGGGTAACTAAGCTTAATGAGGGGTTGAAATGAGTTGACTCAGGAGAATGTCCACCGCTTCTGTTATTTTAACGGGTTTAATTCTTTTGATGGGAACTTGCTTTATCCAATAAACAGGAGGTTTTAGCGAAATGTGCTGTTGAGAAAGGGGTGCCCATATTTCAGAGGTGGAATATTCTCTGAAATATTCAAGATCATTGCCGCAATATAAAGCGATTACGGGGATGTTATAGGCTGAAGAAACATGAACAATCGACGTATCTGGAGTAATTGTTAAGAGAGAATTTTCTACCAGAATACAGGCATCTAAGAAATTTTTAGTGTAGGCCTGGGATAAGTTTGAATTGTTTTTTATTATTTCAATTAATTCTTGATCATTAGAATAAACGACGGCGTGCAGATTTTGATAATGCTGTGATAAATGTTCGGCTAAATAAGATAGCTGATCTGGAGAGATATTTCGATCATTGGTGCGCCCTTCGGTATTTATGTAAATATATTTATGGTTATCTTTTGTGGTTGTAATATGAGGTATGTAAGGGGGAAGGATGTTATCTGGTTCTGCAGTGTTGATGGCAATGTTCTTCTGCGTCGGCTGAATTTTATGCGTGCATAATTTTTGAATGACGGAAGTAATCTGCTGAGTTCTTTCACCAAAATGATTTGTTTTAGAAAAATCGAAATATGCACTGTATATTTTTGCGGCGGCCACCAACTTGGAACAAGTTATGATGAAAGCGGCGGAAGATTTAAGTTTAGCTAAACGAAAATCAATTAGTGCACTGTCCGAATAACAGAGATCTATGATGATGTCTGCAGGCGGCAGCGGCGCGGATAGATCTATGACTTTGCAAATCGAAGTAGAGTAGATTACGTTTAGTTTATAACTAGTGGCAATAATGATGGGGGCTTCCATAAATTCGGAAAGCCAGTTTTTCCACTTCGCCGACAGTACCCAAAACAACGCCGAGAGCCTCAGCACCGATCCGATGTTGAGGCTTTTCTGTAGAGGCAGTTGTTAAGGGGGGTGTGTGAAGCGATCTCGGACGCCTCAGCCGTGTCGCCGCTACGTCGTCATGGGCATCGTGCGCTGCAAAGTCTCCTGTCGTGCGACGTTGTAGCAGAACACCGTCAGCCAGCTCATAAAGTGCGTGCGCGTCATGCCGATGGTACGGACAATAGAGCCCTTCATGGTGCTTTCAACGTAGCCGAAGATGTGCTCAATACGGCATCTCGTTTTTGA
>NZ_WEHX01000039.1 GCF_009183815.1 Sutterella seckii
GTGCATCCAAATGGACCACGGAAACAACCAAACGCGATCAGCTATTCCTCAAGCTGTTGGGGGTCAATTGAATCGTGGCCGCATTAGACGACTTTTAGGTTTTTGTCGGGAGCGCTCCTGCAGAAGATGAGCGTTCCTCAAAAACAAGAATGGCCGCGCCATCAAAAAACAGCACGGCCGGATTCTTCTTCAGGATTGTGGTGCGCGAGGCCGGACTCGAACCGGCACGCCAGAGGCGTCAGGACCTAAACCTGGTGCGTCTACCAATTTCGCCACTCGCGCACTTTCAAGGGAAAAGCAATTCTATAGGAAGTTGCTGAAAATAAGAAAGCGCGCCGGCTATTCGGCTCCGAGGAGTGCTCTCCGGCGCTGGATTTCTTCAAAGAGCTCGAGCCGCCTCATGTTGTATTCACCCCAGGTGAGCGTTCCCTTGAGGAGTCCCTCCTGCATTGCCTCAATCCGGGGGTCGCTCAGCGTGCGGGACTCTTCGGCGATCCTTGCCTCCTGAGGCGTGCCGGTTTCAATCATGATGCGGCGAGTTTCCTCGTTGAGTTCGTGCGTGAGCTCAAAGACGCCTTCCGCAGCGCGGCGCTGCTCGCGCGTAATTCGCGTACGGTCGCTGAGCATCGCCTCCGTGATGCCGTTGGGCAGGCACGCAGATTTGCGGAAATAGGGCTGGAAGGCTTCAGTAACGCAGGCTGCCCGCATGCGGTTGCTGACTTCCGTGATGCGGAGTTCGTACTGCGAGGGTTCCCGGCGAAGAGACTGAGGCGCCCGTTGAGCGGCAGCGGGCGCCTCGGCGGAGGGCGCATCCGCCTTATTTGCCGGAGGAACGGCGCATCCGGCAAGCAGAAGGGCACCCAAAAGAAGCGAACAGCAAAGTCTGGCGGACATGGTTGACTCGGAGAGAGGCGCAGAGGAAAAAATCAACAAAGGCAGAAGTTTAGCTAACCCGCAGAGAATGCACCTCTTTTCGCTTGGGTATAATGTAAAGCTTCGAATTTGGGGGAGTCCGGACGCAAAGAGTCTGATGACTGCCTCGGAACAGAATTCATTCAAACCGCCCGGGTTGAGGCTGTCGCTAGCGGCACAGTGCATCCGGACGGATTTTCCAACTTCTCGGACTCTTGTGCTCAAGCAGCTTTCCAAAAAGAATCCTGCGTGCTCGGGAAGGTTTCCGAACTTTCAGTAAAGATCAAAGCAATGACTGAAGAAAAGATTGAACAGGCTGCTGAACAGGCTGCTGAACAGACTGAGGCTCCCAAGGAAGAAACGCCGGCGGTGAATCCGCTCGAACGTTCGCTCGAGCTCACGGTTCCTGCCGCTGAAGTTCGCACGCTCTCCCAGAAGTACCTTCGCAACTATGCGAAGGATGCCCGCATGCCCGGCTTCCGCAAGGGCCATGTTCCGATGGCTCAGGTCGAGCAGATGTACGGCATGCGCGCTTTTGATCAGGCGCTCAACGAGCTCGTCGGCCAGGCCTGGTCGAAGGCTGCTCAGGAATCCGGCCTCGCCATCGCCTGCCAGCCCCGCATCGAGGCGCTCGAAGGCGAAAAGGACTCCGAGGACATGAAGTTCAAGGCCGTCTTCGAAGTCTTCCCCGAAATCGTCTACCCCGATTTCAAGACGCTTCTCCTGAAGCGCTACAGCTGCACCGTTGATGACGCCGCCGTCCAGAAGACGCTCGACGTCATGGCCCGCCAGCGCGTCACCTACGGCCCGCTCGAGGAAGATCGCCCGGCCCAGAAGGATGACCGCGTCACGGTCAACTTCCGCGGCACGAAGGACGGCGTCGAATTCGCCGGCGGCAAGGCTGACGGCTTCCAGTTCGTTCTCGGCGACGGCCGCATGCTCGCCGACTTCGACGCTGCCGTCACCGGCATGAAGAAGGGCGAAAAGAAGACCTTCGACATGACCTTCCCGGAAAACTACGGCCCGGCCGAACTCAACGGCGCCAAGGTTCAGTTCGAAGTTGAACTCACCAACATCGAACTCGCCCACATCCCCGAAATCACCGATGATTTCGCGAAGTCCCTCGGCGAAGAAAGCGTTGAATCGATGCGCGCCGCCATCCGCACGAACCTCGAGCGCGAAGTCGAATTCCGCCTCACGCAGAAGACTGAAGCCGAGACGTTCGAGGCCCTCGCCGGCGCCCTTACGTACCCGATCCCGACCTCCATCGTCGCCCAGGAACGCCACGCCATGGCCGAGCAGTTTGCTGAAACGATGAAGCAGCGCGGCGCCAAGGTTTCGCTCAAGGACTTCCCGGAATCCATGTTCCAGGAAAATGCCGAGAAGCGCGTTCGCCTCGGTCTCTTCACGGAAGACCTCGTTGCGAAGGAAAAGCTTCAGGCGACCAACGAGCAGATCGCTGAGCGCGCCAAGGTCATCGCTTCCTCCTACGAGAACCCGGCTGAAGTCGAGCAGTACCTCACGACGGACCGCAACTCCCGCATGAACCTCGGCGCTCAGGTTCAGCAGAAGAACGTCTGCGACTGGCTCCTCGCCCACGCCGACACGACGGACGAAGCCGTTGAATTCGACAAGGTGATGTCGGGTGCTTTCTAACTGAAGCACTCCCAAAATCTTCGGATTTGAACTTTTCCTGCAGTTTTGCGCTGATAGAGCGCAATTCTGCAGGCATCAGGCAAGAATCCGATAGAATTCTGCAAGGGCGCCTGCGGGCGCCTTTGTTATTTTCTGACTGCGCGTTTTGAGATGTCTCGTTACTGCACGAGTCCCACTGATTCGCGATAATGAGCGGCACATTCAGCAGCAATGCTGCAGCTTCCGGATCCCGTTCGGATCCGTCAGGCTTCTATAAACAGAAAAACCAGTAAAGAATCCAATGTCTCTTGTTCCTATCGTTGTTGAGAGTTCCGGCCGCGCTGAGCGCAGCTTCGACATTTATTCCCGTCTGCTTCGCGATCGCATCATCTTTCTCACGAGCGAAGTGAACGATCAGACGGCTTCGCTCGTCGTCGCGCAGCTCCTCTTTCTGGAAAGCGAAGATCCGGACAAGGACATTTCGCTTTACATCAACAGCCCCGGCGGTTCCGTTTCTGCCGGCATGTCGATCTTCGACACGATGCGCTTCATCCGCCCGAAGGTGAATACGATCTGCCTCGGCATGGCGGCATCCATGGGCGCTTTCCTTCTCGCTGCCGGCGAAAAGGGAAAGCGCTATGCGCTTCCGCATTCCCGCATCATGATTCATCAGCCGCTCGGCGGCGCCGAAGGCCAGGCGAGCGACGTGGAAATCCGCGCGCGTCAGCTCACGCTCATCAAGCGTCAGATGAATGAACTGATGGCGGGCTTCACCGGGCGTACGTATGAAGAGCTCGTGCGCGACACCGACCGCGACAACTTCATGAGCGCGCAGGAAGCGCTCGAGTACGGCCTCATCGACCGCGTGCTCACAACGCGCGCTGAAATGTAAAGAGAAGCTGATTATTCCACCGCGACTTTCCCCGGAAGGCTTCCCTTTCGAAGCTTTCGGGGAGAGCAGACGACAAACAGTTATCGCGTCCGCACAGGGGTGAGAAAAGACTTTTCACCTGAATTTCAAAATATCTGCGGACGAAAGACGACGGCAGTCCGCTTCGTGCTGAAGCGGCTCCCGTCAGGGAAATTAAATAATGGCAAAACGCTACTGCTCCTTCTGCGGCCGCGACGAGTCGCAGTGTTCTGCGCTCTTTCAGGGCCTTCACGGAGAACTTCTCTGCGGCGAATGCGTTCGCGCAATGGCTGCGGAACTGAAGGTTGAAGTTCCGGGCAAGGATGCGCAAAAGACCGAAGGCGAGGACGCTCAGGGCGACGCCGTCGAAAAGGAAGTCTTTCCGAAAAAGGTGCCGACGCCGCGCGAGCTTTATGAGCTTCTCGACAGCTACGTGATTGGTCAGGAACGCGCCAAGCGCACGCTCGCCGTGGCGGTTTTCAACCACTACAAGCGCCTCATGACGCAGCAGGACAAGCACCTCAAGAACCTTGAGGACAAGGTTGAGCTGCAGAAGTCGAACGTCCTCCTCGTCGGCCCGACGGGTTCGGGCAAAACGCTTCTCGCGCAGACGCTCGCCCGCGCGCTCGACGTCCCCTTCGCGATTGCCGACGCTACGACGCTTACGGAAGCGGGCTATGTCGGCGAAGACGTTGAAAACATCGTCGCCAAGCTGGTTCAGGCTGCCGACGGCAATATCGAGCGCGCTCAGAAGGGCATCATCTATCTCGACGAAATCGACAAGATCGCGAGAAAGAGCGAAAACCCCTCGATCACGCGCGATGTTTCGGGCGAGGGCGTGCAGCAGGCGCTCCTCAAGCTCGTGGAAGGCACGATCGCCTCGATGCCCGTCAAGGGCGGCCGCAAGAATCCCGGCAAGCCCATGATGGAAGTCGACACCTCGCAGATTCTCTTCATCTGCGGCGGCGCCTTCGACGGCATGGAACGCATTGTCCGCCACCGTACGGAAAAGAGCGAAATCGGCTTCTCCGGCACGGTAATCGGCAAGCGGGATCACGATCTGAGCGAGCTCTATCATCAGATCGATACGTCCGACCTCGTCAAGTACGGCCTTATTCCTGAACTCGTCGGCCGTCTCCCGGTGATCACGGTTCTTGATGAGCTCGATGAAAAGGCGCTCATCGAAATTCTCACGAAGCCGAAAAACGCCATCGTGCGGCAGTACAAGGTGCTTTTCAAAATGGAAGACGTGGAGATCGAATTCACGCCCGAGGCGCTCAAGGCAATCGCGCATCAGGCGATTGAGCGCAAGACGGGCGCGCGAGGCCTGCGCTCCATCATTGAAGGCATTCTCCTCGACACCATGTTTGAAGTCCCCGGCCGCAAGGACGTGGCAAAGGTTGTTGTGACGGAGGATGCCGTTTCCGGCAAGAGCCGTCCCGAACTCATTCTGCGCGCCGAAGGCGAGGCCGCTCCGGCGGCTGAAGCGCCGGCTGCAGGTTGATTTCGATCCGGCAGATCCTCCTTTCCGAACGGGGATTGCGGTATTACCCAGGCGGCAGTTGAAAAAACTGCCGCCTGACCCCATATAGTCATTACACATCCTATTTTTTGGGGCTAATAGCTTTGAACAATCAGAATTCAACCCTTTCCGCAGAGAATCCGGCGGTGATCGGGCCCCTGCCCGTTATCCCGCTGCGCGACATGGTGGTCATTCCGAACTCGATGACGACGGTCTTCATGGGCCGTCCGCTGTCGGTTCTGGCTGCCGAAGCCGCCATGCGCATTCATTCCGGGCGGGTGATCCTCTTGACGCAGCGCGACAAGGGCGTTGACACGCCGACTCCCGAAGATTTCTGGGACGTCGCCGTGAGCGGCGAAATTGATCAGCTGCTGCGCCTCCCTGATGGTTCCGTCAAGGCGCTTGTGCACGGCACCGAACGCTGCCGCGTCACGAAGTGGATTAATGCGTCCGGGTTCTTCAAGGCCGAAGCGGAGATTCTCCAACCGGAAATTTCTCCTTCGGACGATCTTGCCGCCTATTCGCGCACGCTCCTGAAGTCTCTTCAGGAATATGCCTCGAACGTCAAGAAGTTCTCTCCCGACCATCTGAAGGCCGTGCTTGAGGAGAAGGATCCGATCCGCGCATGCGACATCGCGGCTTCCTTCATTCCGCTCACGACCCCTGAACGCCTCGAGTACCTGCGTGCGGCAAGTCCTGTCGCGCGCTTCGAACTCCTGATCGGCGTTCTTGACCGCGAACTCGAAAGCGGCCAGATCGAGAAGCGCATCCAGCTTCGCGTCAAGGGTCAGATGGAGAAGAACCAGCGCGAGTACTACCTTAATGAGCAGATGAAGGCCATTAAGAAGGAGCTCGGCATCGAGGGCGAAGGCGAAGACGGCGAAGACGAGGACGTTGCGCTTGAGCGCAAGGTTCGCGAAGCCAAAATGCCGGAAGCTGCGGAAAGCGCCGCGCTTTCGGAATTGAAGCGCCTGAAGAGCATGCCGCCGTCGTCGGCCGAAGCTTCGGTCGTGCGCAGCTACGTCGACACGCTTCTCGATATTCCCTGGAAGAAGAAGAGCCGCGTCTCGCACGACATCGCCCGTGCCCGCCGCGTCCTCGACGAGGATCACTGGGGACTCGAGAAGGTGAAGGAACGCATTCTCGAATACCTCGCCGTGCAGAAGCGCGTCGGGAAGGTTAAGTCTCCCATTCTCTGCCTCGTCGGCGGTCCGGGCGTCGGCAAGACCTCGCTCGGCCGTTCGATCGCGAGAGCGACGAACCGCGAGTACGTCCGCATGGCTTTGGGCGGCGTTTCCGACGAAGCGGAAATCCGCGGCCATCGCCGTACCTACGTGGGCGCCATGCCTGGGCAGGTGATCAAGCATCTGATCAAGGCCAAGGTGAAGAATCCGCTCTTCCTTCTGGACGAAATCGACAAGATCGGAGCCAACCACAGGGGCGACCCTGCTTCGGCGCTCCTCGAGGTGCTCGATCCGGAACAGAACAATGCCTTCGAGGACCATTACGTTGAATGCCCGTTCGATCTCTCGGACGTGCTCTTCGTCGCGACCTCGAACAGCTACGACATTCCGCCGGCGCTACTCGACCGCATGGAAGTGATTTCGCTCTCCGGCTATACCGAGGACGAAAAGGTGCACATTGCTCTCAGGCACCTCGTGCCCAAGCAGATGCGCGCCAACGGCGTGAAGGAAACTGAAGCCAGGATCACCGAAGGCGCGGTTCGCGACATCATCCGCTACTACACCCGCGAAGCAGGCGTGCGTGCGCTTGAGCGCTCGATCGGCAAGATCCTGCGCAAGATCGTTCTCACGGAACTCGAAGCCGGCAAGGATAAGAAGCTTGAGCTTCCGATCGTTGTCGACGAAAAGAACCTCGAGAAGTATCTCGGCGTTCGCCGCTTCAGCATCACGGTTGCTCAGCGCGAGCCGCAGGTCGGCATCGTGAACGGCCTCTCCTGGTCTGAAGTGGGCGGCGACATTCTTACGATTGAAGCCGTCGCCTTCCCCGGAAAGGGCCAGGTGCTTCGTACCGGCATGCTCGGCGACGTGATGAAGGAGTCTGTTGAGGCTGCGCGTTCGGTGGTTCGCTCCCGTGCTCAGATGCTCGGGCTCCGTTCGGACATCTTCGCCAATACCGATTGGCACATTCACTTCCCCGAAGGCGCCATTCCGAAGGACGGTCCTTCGGCCGGCGCGGCAATCACGACGGCCATGGTGTCGACGCTCACCCATATTCCGGTGCGCTCCGATATTGCCATGACGGGCGAGATTACGCTGCGCGGCGAGGTGCTCCCGATCGGCGGCCTGAAGGAGAAGCTTCTCGCGGCTCAGCGCGGCAACGTGAAGACGGTGCTCATCCCTGAGGAAAACATGAAGGATCTCACCGAGATCAATGAGGATGCCCTCAAGGGTCTCGAGATCGTTCCGGTGAAGCGCATTGAGGAAGTGCTCCGCAGAGCGCTCCTCAGAATGCCTGAGCCGCTCTCTGATGAAGCATTTGCCGCTTCAATGCCGCCGCCGCAGACGATGGTGCCCCCGGCGCCGGCAATGCAGACTTCAGCCTGACAAAGAGCTTGACCAAAGTCTGCAAAACTTAATTGAGAAAGCAAAAGCCCTGTACCTCCGGTATGGGGCTTTTGCTTTTAAAGTGACGAAAAAGCCTTGTTTACAAGGAGACTTTTTTGTATACAATACCATCCATTCAAAACCTCGCGGATGTCTCAGGTAAACAAAGGATGGGCCTTTGTCTATTCATCACGCTGAAGGGGAGAGAAGCACATGAACAAGACCGATTTGATTAAAAAAGTGGCCTCGGAGGCAGGTCTCAGCAGAAGCAAAGCGTCAGAAGCTGTTGAGGCTATGCTTGACGGCATTCAGGAAGCGCTCGGGCGCAATGAAGACGTGGTAATTCTCGGATTCGGTTCTTTCAGCGTAGTGGATCGCGCCCCGCGTGCCGGGCGTCATCCTCAGACGGGCAAGCCCATGCATATCCCGGCAACGCGTCAGGCGCGCTTCAAGCCCGGAAAAACTCTTAAAGAACTGGTAAAATAATTCTTCTCTGTTGCTCACGCTGAGCTGCAGGCAGTGGATCCTTAGCTCAGTTGGTAGAGCGGCGCCTTTACACGGCGATGGTCAGGAGTTCGAGTCTCTTAGGATCCACCACAAGATAGGCCCGTACTGTTCGTAGCAGTCCGGGCTTTTCTTTTATTTCAAGTAATTGCGGTAAAAACAACGCTTACAAGCGTTCGCTTTAGATTTCTGCGGCCTCGCTTTATTGATGGTATGGATGATGGTACGGCGGTTAGCCCATGTTCATACCATCATTCGGACGAACAAAATAAGAAAAGCGGTGCGCAGGCAGTGGCTCGTCTGAGGCCTTATCTCCTTATATTCCGTAGGCGAGAGATGAATAGACGAGCGCAGAATCCGGTCTGTTAATGAGGCGGACATTGAGGGTGTTCTGGTCGCCTGAAAACTTGCCGGGAACGCTCTGCAAAACCGGTTTTAAACACTGATTTTGCGCTTTGTAAGGGTTTTCCTCAAAACAAAAAAAGTGTGGGTCTCATGTGGGGCTGCAGTTTATGAAGCCGCTTCAGCACGGGGTCTGGTGTTGAGGAATTCCTTTTTCCAGGCATGGACCAACCAAAATTTATGAATGCTCCTCTTGACAAAAAAAGGATTCTTCTATAACATTACAATCCTTCTTCGCTGAAGAAGAAATTCTCTCCGAGAAAACGCGGAGTGGTAGTTCAGTTGGTTAGAATATCGGCCTGTCACGCCGAGGGTCGCGGGTTCGAGTCCCGTCCACTCCGCCAGTTACTATCGAAGAGAATCCAAAGAAGCCGGGTTGACCGGCTTTTTTGTTGCCGGACGTTCCAAAAAGTTCGGGCCGGAGGGAAGGCTCCGGAGTGCGGCAGAAAAATTTTTTCTGACCTCTTGCAAAAAGATCCGCGCTCCGTATAATTCTCCTCCTGAGCTGAAAAACGCAGCATCGCTGATGCGGAGTGGTAGTTCAGTTGGTTAGAATATCGGCCTGTCACGCCGAGGGTCGCGGGTTCGAGTCCCGTCCACTCCGCCAACAGTTTTTCTGCAAAATCTGATTTCAGATTTATTTCAAGCTTGGAAGCGCATCAGCGCGGAGTGGTAGTTCAGTTGGTTAGAATATCGGCCTGTCACGCCGAGGGTCGCGGGTTCGAGTCCCGTCCACTCCGCCAGAGATTCTTGAAAAAAGGCGAGCCGTGAGGTTCGCCTTTTTTCTTACCTATAACTTTGTCCACCCTGTTCGACCGCATGGGGGCTCCTGAGCTGCCCAAAAGGGATCGAATTGATAAAGGAACCTCTATGCTTCAGGCATTCCGCGAGCACAAGCGCTGGCTGATGTTCATTGCCATGGTGCTGATCATCCCGAGCTTTGTGGTTACCGGCATTTACTCCTACAACCGTATGAGCCAGAGCGACAACGCCATCGTCCAGGTGGGCGAGGCGAAGATCACTCCCGAACAGTTCGACATGGCCAAGCGCGAGCAGCTTGAGCGTCTGCGTCAGCAGATGGGCGAAAGCTTCCGCGCCAACATCCTCGACAACGAACAGGCTCGCGAAGACATCCTGCGCATGCTGATGGATGATTCCGCCATCACGCAGACGGTGGCGAAGAATCACGTGATGGTGAGCGAAGCTGAAGCGGTGGCGCTCATCAAGAATGCCGATGCGCTCAAGCAGGACGGCAAGTTCTCCCCCGAGCTCTACGAGCAGTTCCTGCGCTCCCAGGGCAAGAGCGACCAGCAGTTTGTTGCTCAGGTTCAGCGCGACCTTGAAAAGGAAGTGCTGATCGCCGGCGTCTCCAATGCCTATCCGGTGCCCAAGGCCCTGGTTGAGCAGATGCACGAGATCCTCACGAATGAACGTCAGGTCCGCACGCTTACGATTAATGCAGCTGACTTCCTCAATTCCGTGAACGTTTCAGATGATGAGGTGAAGGCTTACTACTCCGCTCATCTGTCCGAATTCCTCTCGCCCGAGCACATCAAGGCCGAATACATCGTCCTCTCGCCCGAGAACTTCAAGGATCAGAAGGCCAATCCCGACGACATCAAGGCCTATTACGAACAGAACAAGAACCGCTGGTCCATTCCTGAGCAGCGCCGCGCAAGCCACATTCTCATTGAGTTCGGCGACGACAAGGCTGCGGCTCTCAAGAAGG
Organism: Sutterella seckii; assembly: GCF_009183815.1. Taxonomy (GTDB): domain Bacteria; phylum Pseudomonadota; class Gammaproteobacteria; order Burkholderiales; family Burkholderiaceae_F; genus Sutterella; species Sutterella seckii. Next base: position 10,182 of record NZ_WEHX01000039.1, read on the forward strand.
CCGAAGGGATTCTTGCTGAAGTGAAGGCTGATCCCTCGAAGTTCGCCGCTGTCGCTGAAAAGGAATCTCAGGATCCGGGCAGCGCCTCGCAGGGCGGCGACCTTTCGTTCTTCGGCAAGGGCGTGATGACGAAGGCCTTTGAAGACGCCGTCTTCAATGCCAAGAAGGGCGACATCGTCGGTCCCGTGGAAACGGAATTCGGCTACCACATCATTTATGTGACCGACATTCAGGCCGGGTCCGTCGAACCCTTTGAAGCCGTGAAGCCCGAGATCGAGCGCGAATACGCCGAACAGATGGCGATCCGCACGTTCTCTGAACGCGCCGACGAGTTCACGAACATGGTTTACGAACAGTCCGACTCGCTCGAGCCCACCGCTCAGAAATTCGGCCTCAAGGTAGAGACGGCTGACTTCGTCACCCGCAACGGCGTGACGGATCCCGAGCTCGGCCGCATCATCAACGACCGCGTTGCCGAAGCGCTCTTTGGTTCGGAATGCCTGAAGGAAAAGCGCAATTCGAACGCGATTGAAGTGCAGAGCAATACGCTTGTTGCGGCCCGCGTTGTTGAGTACTACCCGGAAAAGGAACGCGCGCTTGACGATGTGAAGAGCATTATCGGCGAAAAGCTCCGTGCGCAGAAGGCGGCTGAAAAGGCCTTTGAAGCCGGCAAGGCAAAGCTCGCGGAGCTCCAGAAGTCGAAGAGCCTTGATGGCTTCTCCGACGAAGTCTGGGTTTCCCGCCAGAACCAGCAGGGTCAGGAAACATCTCTGATTAATGCTGAGCTCGCGCTTGAGACGTCGAAGCTTCCCGCCTACACGGGCGCTACGCTCGCAAACGGCTCCTACGCGATTGCCTACGTTGCTGCGGCCCGCACGCACCAGGCGAACGAAGCGGAGCTCCGCGGTCTCGCCCGCGAGCTGGGCTCGATCTACGGCGAAGCCGACCGCGCCGGCTATCTTGAAGCGCTCAAGGAAGCCATCGGCACGAAGGTGCTCCGTCCGGATTTCGTGAAGGGCGAAGAGAAGCCGGCTGAGCAGGAATAATCTGCCCAAAAGCTGAAGGCGGGACGCTCTGGTCCCGCAAGAAGAGAAGAAGAGCTGTCAAGCCGTAAAAGGTGAGGCAGCTTTTTTTTTTTCGATATCAAGCAGGCAGGACGATCCGGCGGCACCGTACGGAAAAGAAAGACAAAAAAGATCCCATGGCCGTCGAAACAGTCATGGGCTTCAAAGGAACAAGATCAGGTGAAGATCAAGTTGGAGAAGACTCTGCCGGGCATCCCTTTAGAACTTGTGCACGAGGCCGAAGGTGAATTCATAGGCGTCTTCGACGGCCTGCGGCTTCTGTGCTTCATACTCCTTCGAGTAGTCGGACTTGATCCAGCCGGCAGCCGTATAGAAGGTCGTGCGACGGCTTAATGAATACGTGTAGCCGATGGTGTCCATCGTCAGCTTATCTTCGCGGCTCCCTTCGAAGTCGGCCTGCCATCACGGCGCCGCCGAAGGCGGGAACCTCAACGCCGACATTGACGCCGTAGCCGTCCACGCCGCCATCGAGGCTGAAGGTGGTGGTTTTCGCGGCGGACGTATAGTTTTCAAAAATCTGCGTGTAGAAGAAGAACTTCGCCCAGCAGGCGTTGTAGTTGGCGCCGAGGTTGTAGGAAATGGAATCGTCGAGCCCGTTCCTGTCGGCCTGAGGCTGCGCTTGGTTGATGGTTTCAATGCCGAAGGCCACCATGAGGTTGTCGCTGCGGTAGCGAACTGCGCCGCTCAGAAGCCGTTCGACGCTCGACTGGCCTTCCGTGGCGCCTTCCGCGTAATTCTTTGAGTCGGTACCGAAGGAGTACTGAACCGTTGCATCGAGGCCTGCAAAAACGGGCGTGGTGTATGCGACGGCGTTGTCGATGAATTCGTAGCCGAGAGAAACGACCAGGAGGTGGCCGCCAATGTAGCCCCAGCCGCAGGAGAAGGGATACGCATAATGACGGCTTCGGACGGATTCTCATTCCGATCAGGCAGTAGCCGGCTTCGATCCGTCGGCATCTGACAAAAAGGGAGCGCTCCCGAAGAAGTGCTCCCTTGTCCCTGCAGTCCGGACCGGTGAGTTCCTCTCCCGGCCCGTAAGAATCACATTTCGCGCATGCGCACGAGTCTCGAGAAGGCGGCCTTCATGTCGCTGCGCACGAGCGCCTTTCTGTTTTCAAAGAGCTCACGGTAGCGGCTCACGAGTTCGGGCACGGGTTCATAGACGCCGTTTTCCGAAATGACCTTTGAGAGCGCTGCCTTGACGTCCGTGATGCCGCCCGTAGCGTAGGCGCCGAAGACGCAGTTGGTGAGGACCGCACCGCCCGGATTCTTGAAGCGGACGACCTCGGCGTCGAGCATGTTCGACTTGATCTGATTCCAGAGCGGATCGCGGCTGCCGCCTTCCGTCACCGTGATGCGGCTGAGGGCAACGCCGGCGCGGCGATATCCGTCAGCGAGCTCCATGTAGTCGTAGCCGATCGCCTCGAGAACGGCGCGCCACATGACGAACTGATTGTCGTCCATCGTCATGTTGAGGAAGCACCCGCTCGCTTCCTTTTCCTCGCCGTAGCCGCCCGTGAGATAGGGGAGGAAGAGGACGCCGCGCGACCCTGCGGGGATCTTTTCCGCGCCGGCCGAAAGCTCGCCGTAATAGGCGCCGTCGCCTTCATGACGGCAGACATTGTCCTTGAACCAGCGGAGCGCGAGGCCGCCCGTGCGCACGAACCCCCAGTAGAAGTACGTGTCGGGGAGCGTGCCGGAATTGAAGATGAGGCCGGTGCCGGGCTGAGAAAGCTCGGGGATGATGCCCGTGGTGGAGACGCAGAACATGGCGCAGGTGCCCGCCACGTCGACGCCCTGGTGCGCTTCAAAGACGCCCGAGCCGAGCATCGACTGCATCGTGTCGCCCGCGCCCGCGAGAATCGGAATGCCGGCGGGAAGTCCGGTGCGTACCGAAATTTCCTCGCAGAGACCGCCCACCTTGTCCCAGGGCTTCAGGATGCGGGGCATGTACTTTTCGTCGATCCCGAGGAGCTCGAGCTGTTTGGGCGACCACCTCTTCGCCTGAACGTCGTAGCCGAGGCCCCAGCCCGACATGGCGCCCCAGTCGATGAAGGCATCCTTGCCCTTCAGGCCCGCGAGACGCATGAGGACGTAGGGGGCGTTGTGCACGAACTTAACGCCGCGCTCGCAGAATTCGGGCGAATTTCTGAGGAACCAGCGCGCGAACATGGCCGGGAACATCGGAGAGGCTTCAGCGTTGCCGGTTTCGCGGCCCCAGATCGAAAGCTTCTTCGCGTTGAGGGCTTCCACATCCTCCGTCGTGCGGCTGTCGAGGTAGTTGATGTAGGGCGTGACCGGGCGCGCATTTTCGTCGATGCCGACGATGCCGCAGATGATGCCGTCGCCCATGATGGCGGCGATGTCCTTCGGATCGCGGCCGATGCGGCGAAGCTCGCTCGTTACTTCGGCCATGGCCGTGATGCAGTTCTCGAGGTACGTGTCCACGTTCATCTCGACCCAGCCGGGATGCGGATAGCTGAGTTCAGTCGGAAGCGACCGGCTCGCAACGAGCTCGAAATTCTCATCGTAGACGCCTACCTTCACGCTCTGCGTGCCGGCATCAAAACCCATGTAAAGCTTCGCCATTGAGGTTCCTTCACAAAATAAGAGAGATCAGGAATAGTACCTATTTTTAGAGAGTTCGGGCAAGCATCATTTCTCTTGCTTCGCCCCGGAAAATGCATCAAGAAATTGCTGCGGCTCCGAAGTCCGCATGGCGCCTTCTGAGGGAGCCTGATGGTCGGGCATTGCTAAAATGAGGCCTTCGGCTTTGCTTTCTGTAGCTCATCTTTCGAGCCTTAATCCGGGAGCAGGGCCATTCATTCCATAAGAATTCGAGCGTTCCTTCTGCCCGCAGCGTCTTTCGTCTGAGGGCATTTTGCGCGCATTCAACACAGCAATGGCCATCAAGCAGAAGAACAAAGACGATTACGGCGAGAGCTCCATCCGGGTGCTGAAGGGCCTTGAACCCGTCAAGCAGCGTCCGGGCATGTACACGCTGACGGACAATCCTCTTCACATCATTCAGGAAGTCATCGACAACGCGAGCGACGAAGTGCTCGCGGGGTTCGGGACGAAGATTTCGGTTTCGGTGAACGAGGCCGGCATCATCACGGTGGAGGATGACGGACGAGGGATTCCGATCGGCATGCATCCGGAAGAGCATGCGCCCGTTGTTGAGCTTGTCTTCACGCGTCTGCATGCGGGCGGCAAATTCCAGAAGGCCGACGGCTCGGGTCCTTATTCCTTTGCGGGCGGGCTCCACGGCGTCGGCGTCTCCGTAACGAATGCGCTCTCAAAGCACCTTGTCGTTACCGTCTGGCGCGACGGCGAGGAAGCAACGATGGGCTTCCGGGACGGCTTCGTGGCCGAACCCCTGGCCGTGCGCAGGAGCCCCCGGCCCAAATCGCAGACCGGCACCCGCGTCTCGGTCGAGCCCGATCCGAAGTATTTTGATTCGCCCGAGATCCCGGAAGCCTCGCTCGTGCGGCTTCTTCGCTCAAAGGCGGTGCTCCTCCCCGGCTGCGAGGTCGACTACCGCAATGAACGCACGGGCACTGAGGCGCACTGGAAGTACGAAGGGGGCCTCAAGGAATATCTCCTTTCGGAAATCCACGGCGAACCGATGATCGAACCCTTCGAAGCGGCGGCTTACGCCGACGAATCGACCGAGGGCTATGCGCCGGGCGAAGGCGCCGCATGGGTGGTGGTCTGGACGCCCGAAGGGCCCCTCACGCGCGAAAGCTATGTGAACCTCATTCCCACCCCGCAGGGCGGCACCCATGAATCGGGCCTCAAGGACGGTCTCTGGCAGGCCGTTCGCGCCTTCATGGACGTGCACGGACTTCAGGCAAAGGGCGTGAAGGTTCTCGCCGAAGACGTCTTCAGCCGCGCGAGCTTTGTTCTTTCGACGAAGGCGATCGATCCGCAGTTCCAGGGGCAGACGAAAGAGAAGCTCACGAGCCGCGATACGCTCAAGCTCGTTTCCGGGTTCGTGAAGTCGCAGTTTGAGTTCTGGCTCAACGACCATGTCGAAGACGGCAAAAAGCTCGCCGAACACATCATCAGCCAGGCTCAGGCGCGTCAGCGCCAGGCCGCGAAGTACGAGCGCCGCCGCACGTCGACCGTGGCGGTTCTTCCGGGGAAGCTCACCGACTGCGAGTCGAGCGACATTACGCGAAACGAACTCTTCATCGTGGAGGGCGACTCCGCCGGGGGCTCCGCCAAGCAGGGGCGCGACAAGGAATTTCAGGCGGTGCTCCCGCTTCGGGGCAAGATTCTCAACACTTGGGAAGTCGACGGGGGCGCGCTTTTCCGCTCCGACACGATTCACGACATCGCGCTCGCGATCGGCGTTGATCCGCATCTGCGGGACGGCGAGCCCGACCTGAAGGGACTCCGCTACGGGAAGATCTGCATTCTTTCCGATGCCGACGTCGACGGCTCTCACATTCAGGTGCTCCTCCTCACGCTCTTTCTCAAGCACTTCCCGAAGCTGATCGAGCTCGGGCACGTCTACGTCGCGATGCCTCCGCTCTTTCGCGTCGATGCGCCGAAAAAGGGGAGGAAGCCCGACCGGAAGATCTACTGTCTCGATGAGCGCGAGCTCGCGAGGACCATGGAGTCGCTCCGCAAGGAAGGCTTTCGCGATGAGCAGCTTTCCATTTCGCGCTTCAAGGGCCTGGGCGAAATGAAGGCTGAGCAGCTCGCGGAAACGACGCTCGCGCCCGATACCCGGAAGCTCCTTCCGGTGGCGTTCGGGTCCGTGCCGGAAGAGGCCACCCGTGCGGTCATGCAGACCCTCATGGGCGAGCGCGAGGTGGCGGGCCGCCGCCTCTGGATGGAAGCCTACGGCGACCGCGCCGAACTCGATGTCTAGTAAGAAGGGAAAAAAAGAATGACGGAGAAGAAGCCCCTTTCCGATGAGACGGAAGATCTTTTTCACGATTCGCTCTTTGGCGACGGCGGCGAACCGGAAGCGGAAGCGACCGGGGATGCGCCTGCGTCGCATGACGCTCCCGGAGCGTCTGTCGATGATGCGCAGTCTCCTTCGGTTCCGGAATCGGACGAGGGTTCGGACGCTGCCGCAGAGACTGAGGCTGAGCCGGAACTTTCGGAAGAGGATCTGAAGGCGGCTCAGGCCGAGGAGATCACGGTGGGCGTCGCGACCGAGGGAGAGGCCGAGGAAAACGGCGCCCTCACGCTCGCGCGCTACGCGTCCCAGGCCTATCTAGAATACGCGATGTCGGTGGTGAAGAGCCGTGCGCTTCCTGAGGTCACGGACGGCCAGAAGCCCGTGCAGCGCCGCATCCTCATCGACATGTACCGCATGGGGCTCAAATTTGATGCAAAGAGCGTGAAGTCCGCCCGCATCGTGGGCGACGTGCTCGGCAAATACCATCCCCACGGCGACCAGTCGGTCTACGACGCCCTCGTGCGCATGGCGCAGACCTTTTCGCTCCGCTACCCGCTCCTCGTGGCCGAAGGCAACTTCGGCTCCCGCGACGGCGACTCTGCGGCGGCCATGCGCTACACGGAAACGCGCCTGACGCCCATCTCGTCGCTTCTTCTTGAGGAAGTGGATTCGGGCGCAGTCGACTTTGCGCCCAATTACGACGGGAACTTTGAGGAACCGGTGGAATTGCCCGCGAAGCTTCCCTTCGTTCTTTTGAACGGGTCCTCGGGCATCGCGGTCGGCATGGCTACTGAAATCCCGCCCCACAACCTCACGGAAGTGGCGGCGGCCTGCGTGCGGCTTCTCGAGAAGCCGGAAGCCGGGCTCGATGAAATTCTCTCTCTCATGCCCGCGCCGGACTTCCCCTGCGGCGGCCAGATCATCACGCCTCAGGATGAAATCCGGGCGATTTACGAATCGGGTCGCGGGAAGCTCCGCGTGCGCGCGCGCTGGCACTTTGAAGAACTCGCCCGCGGACAGTGGCAGCTCGTCGTCGACGAACTCCCGCCCGCCGCGTCCTCCCGCATCATTCTCGACCGCATTGAGCAGATCACGAATCCGCGGCCGAAAAAGGACAAGAAGTCGATTTCCTCCAAGCAGCAGCAGGCGAAGAGCGCCATGCTCGCGATGCTCGAGAGCGTGCGCGACGAGTCCGGGAAGGACGTGGAGGTCCGGCTCGTTTTTGAACCGAAGACGAGCCGCATCGACCGCGACGACTTCGTCAACTATCTCCTCTCCGAAACGGATCTTGAATCGAACGTGCCGGTGAATCTCGTCATGCTCGGCATTGACGGAAAGCCCCGGCAGAAGGGACTTCTTTCCATCCTGACCGAATGGATCGAATTCAGAAAGAAGGCCGTGAGGCGCCGCACCGAGGCGCGGCTCGCGAAGGTGCTCGACCGCATCCATGTTCTGGAAGGCCGTTCGCTTGTTCTTCTCAACATCGACCGCGTGATCGAGATCATCCGCGCGGCGGACGATCCGAAGGCGGACCTCATGGCCGAATTCGGACTCACCGAACGTCAGGCGGACGATATTCTCGAAATCCGCCTGAAGCAGCTCGCCCGCCTCGCCGCAATCGAAATTGAGAAGGAGCTCGCGAACCTCACGAAGGAGCGCGCGGGGCTCGAGCGCATTCTCGGGAGCGACGGCGTTCTGAAGCGCCAGGTAGCGCGCGAAATCGAAGCTGCCGCCAAGACTTTCGGGGATGCCCGCCGCACGGTCGTGAAGGAAGCCAAGGTTGCCGTCCATGAGGTGGAGACCCCTGATGAACCCGTTACCGTCGTGATTTCAAAGAAGGGGTTCCTGAGGACGCGCACAGGGCACGGGCACGACTGCTCGCTCATGAGCTTCAAGATGGGCGACCAGCTCGACCGGGCAATTGAATGCCGTTCGTCGGATCAGCTCTCCTTCCTTGACGCAAACGGGCGCGTCTATTCGCTCGCCGTTTCGCAGCTCCCGGGCGGTCGAAGCGACGGCGCGCCCTTGTCGGCCTTTGTCGACCTTCCGCGGGGCTTTGAATGCGCAGGGTGGATTGCAGGGCCGGCGGACATGGCGGTGCTTCTCGCCACTTCCGGCGGCAAGGGCATGCTCCTCAGGCTTGCCGACGTTTCGACGCGCCTCAAGGCCGGACGCGACTTCGTGAAGATGAGCGAAGGCGAAAGGCTTCTGCCCCCTGTCACGCTTTCCGTGAGTGCAATTGAAGCGGGCGCAAAGCTCGCCTGCCTCTCGTCCTCCGGGCGCCTGCTGGCCTTCCCGTTGAGCGAAATCCGCTTCGTCGCTTCGGGCGGCAAGGGCGTCGCCCTCATGCTGCTCGATCAGGGCGAGGAATTGATTTCGATCGCGGTTACGGACGACCGCGGCGTCATCATCTCCGGCGTCGGCAGAGGCGGCAAGGCGCGCGAAGCGCAGCTGAGCGTGCGCGTCTATCAGGCGCACATCATGCATCGCGCCCGCCGCGGGAAGACCCTTGAAATTTCCTGGAAGGCCGAGCGGATTGAGGCGCTCCCGCCCGTTTCTTCGGACCCGCAGCAGACGTCCGGTTCGGGAGAGAGCGGCTCGGCCGGCCTCAAGCTCGAAGTCGTTGACGAAGCGCCGACATTGTTGTAAACAGAGGGCAGCCGGATTCCGGCATGAGGCCAGGATCCGGCAGCCTTCTCTAATTCAGATTTCCTTCCTCCATGAAGATTCCGAAGTTCTTCCGAAGTCTTTCGACGCGCCTTCTTTTCCTCACGCTCCTCTGGGTGAGCTTCATCGTGAGTTCGATCGGCTGGACGATGCTTCTCAACTGGGAGCTCGAGGCGAGCGCCGCGGCGAAGTTCTCGATCGCAGAGCTGCGCATGCAGGTCTATCGGTCCGCCTACTTCACGCAGCCGATCTTCCCCGAGAAGCTCCTCGACGACGAACTCACGCGCGTCACGAACCAGTTCCGCGTGATTCGGTTGGGCGACGCCTGGCAGCCGCTGGAGCTCCCGCGAGAGGGTGACTTCCATACGGCGCTCGAGACGCTTGAAAATCGCTGGAAGAGCGAGGTCGAGCCCATGCTGATTGCGTCCAAGGAGGGAGGCCGTCAGGTGGATGCGGAAATGGTGCGCGTCTACACGGCCGAGCTTACCGATCTGGCGGACAAGATCGACGCCTGGCGCTACGACTATCTCTGGCAGCTTAGGTACCTGCAGATTCTCCTCATCGTGCTCGCGATCGGGAGCCTCTTCACGATCATGCTGCTCCTTCTGCGCTGGGTGATCCGTCCGATCGGGAGCCTGGGCGAAGGCATCAATCGTCTTTCCGGGGGCGACCTTGCCGCGCGCGTTGAGGTGAAGAGCGACGACGAGATCGGCCGCATCGCGGTGGGCTTCAACCGAATGGCCGACAGGCTCGAGGACCTCTACAACAACCTCGAGCAGAAGGTGGCGGAAAAGACCGCCTCGGTCGAGGAAAAGAACCGTCACCTCGCGCAGCTCTACGAGACCACGTCCTTCTTCTCCCAGCAGAGGTCGCTCGAGGAACTTACCGACGGCTTTGCCGAGCGCGTCGTGCGCTATACGGAGGCTGATGCATGCCTCGTGACGCTCGTCGACCAGAAGGCGGGCTGCGTTGATGTTGCGGCTTCGAGCGGACTTACGGCGGAGGCCCTCAGGGAATCTTCCAGAATCCCCTGGGAGGATTCGATTTTCCGCACCGTTGTGCAGAAGAACTACCCCGTGCGCGTGGATCTCAAGACCGACGGGCGCATGCTCGCGCGTACGCTCGCCAGGGCAGGATTCACGACCGCTTACTGCTTCAACGTGAGAAGCGTCTCGGAAAGCATCGGCAGCTACATGCTCATCTTCCGCGAGGAGTCGCAGCTCTCCTCCCAGATGACGCAGCTCCTTGAATCCTTCGCGATGCACCTGGGCGTTGCGATCGACAACCAGCGCCTCATTGACCGCGACCGCCAGTACGCCGTCATTCAGGAGCGCCAGCTCCTCGCCCAGGGCCTCCACGATTCGATCGCGCAGGCGCTCTCCTACCTGAACCTTCAGGTGCAGTTCCTCTCCGACGCGATCCGCGACAAGGACGAGAAGCTCCGCGACGAGTCGCTCGAAGCCATCCGCACGGGCGTGCAGGAATGCTACGAGGATGTGCGCGAGCTTCTTCTCAACTTCCGCGAGCGCCTTCACAACGAAGGGTTCCTGCAGGGCGTGCGCACCGTGATCGACCGCTTCGAAGGCCAGGCGCACATCGGCGTTCGGCTCTCCTCGGTCGGGGACGGCCCGAAACTCACGCCGCGCGAAAAGCTCCAGGTGATCTTCATCATTCAGGAAGCGCTCTCGAACGTGCGCAAGCACGCTCAGGCCTCGAGCGTCAAGGTGTCCGTCAGAAACGAGGACGATCTGACGGTGGAGATCGTCGACGACGGCGTCGGCATCGACCAGGCTGTGGTTGAAGAGAGAAAGAGCCAGCATGTGGGCCTTTCCATCATGCAGGAGCGCGCTTCGCGCATCGGCGCGGTAGTGACCGTCGAGCGGGCGAGCCCGATCGGCGGCACGCGCGTGCTGCTGAAGCTCCCGGCTTCGGCGAGACAGATCAGCTGACGGGAGCCGATGGAAATGAAGCGCGTTGGAAGACCGGGGCTTGCAGGCATCCTTGCCGCCCTCTGCCTCGTTCCGGGCCCATCTGGGGCGCGCCGGCGGCTGCGGG